>JBKPIV010000044.1:0-49038 GCA_046730395.1 Actinomycetota bacterium
GTGTTGGTCGTCCGATCCGCGTGTCTGGTTCGGCACGGGTCATACGCTACGGGCATGGATATTCAATTCATTGCCAGCATCGCGGTGATCACGCCGGATTCGCAGAAGAGCCGCGAGCTGTTCATCGATGCGCTGGGCCTCGCGCTCGAGGCGAGTCCCGGCAGCGACTACTTCCACAGCGAGCGGATCGGGGGCAGCAAGCATTTCGGGCTGTGGCCGCTGTCGCAGGCCGCTCAGGCGTGCTTCGGCACACCGGACTGGCCGGCGGATCGCACCGTCCCGCAGATGAGCCTGGAGTTCGAGGTGCGCGACGCGGACGCGGTTCAGTCCGCCGCCGAGGAACTGCGCCAGCGAGGATTTACGCTGCTGCACGACCGGCGCGAGGAGCCGTGGGGCCAAACGGTGGCTCGGCTTCAATCGGAAGAAGGCTCGATCATCGGGATCTCGTTCGCGCCCTCGCTGCATGACTGACCCGATTACGATCCAGCGTCGTGGCGCTGGAGAGCACAGCCTATGGCCGGTGGTCGGTGCGGCGGCCCGGGGTGGGCGGTGCGGGAGCTTGATGCCTAGGCGCCGTAGGTGCCGCCGAGCGTCTTAGGCGAGACGATGCCCGTCTCGGGATGCTCGCCCGCGAGGGCGATCGTGCTCGCACCAACGGCGAGCTCGATCGTCAGCACCCCGCCGTCGGGGAGCGGGATGCGGCTGGTCTCCTGCGCGTCGAGGACCTTCGCGTACCACTCCGCAGCCCGCTCGGGGTCGTCGACGACGAGGTGGGCGGCAATCGGCTTATTCACCGCTCTCCTCCCAATCGCTCCCGGCCGCATACTCATAGGAGCCGCGCAGCAGGGCCCAGATCACCTCGAGCTCGTCCGCGTCGCGCGGCCCGAAGATCAGCGGCGTGCCGCTCACCGGATGTGGCTCGCCCCAGCCGTTGGCGTACGCCGCTTGCGCTATGTCGTGGGGCAGGGTCATGTGCAAGCTTCCGTCCTCGGGCGGATGCAGGTGGGCGAACTCGCGCCCGACCTGGAACGCCTCCGCCGGCCCGCGGGCCACCTCCTCGGCGAGCACGAAGGATCGGGCTCCCGGCACCGAGACGCCGCTCGGCGCCTCGCTCACCCCGGGAAGCTCAAGCGCCCGCCGCGCTAGCTCCTCCTGAAGATCGGCCGGCGCGTTCTGCGACCGCTGTGCGTGCGGGCGCGGGCCGATCACCTCCGGCGCCGAGCCGGTCCGCTGCGGGAGCTTCTCTCCACCCATTCGTTTCGCTAAGGGGTTCGCCACGGTCATCGTCACTCCCCCGCAAGATCGCCCGGCGATCACACGGCTGACTGTGCACTTCGATACGTATCGATCATCCCGCGGTAGTTTGCGGCGATGCCGGCGACAGCCTCGGCGCGGCCGAGCGCGCCTGCCACGTACTCAGCCAGGGCCTTCCACCAGAGGGTGCGTCCGATCGCGAATCCGATGTAGCCTCGGACGCCCGATCCTTGCTCGAGCCAATGCTTGACGCGCGCCTCGTCAGCGCCTCGACCGAGCACGATGCAGGCAACTGTGCGCCGGTCGCCAATGCGGGCTTGTGCCGCTACTCGCTCGCAGCTCTCCCGCGTGTCGAGCCCCTCGACCTTCCAGATGTCCGCCTCGACCCCGGCGTCCTGAAGTTCTCGGATCGCGTCCACGGTCAGCTTCGGCCGGATCCCGAGGTCGTACCGGGTGGCGTCCCCGCCAACGCGCTGAAGCTGGGCCTGAGTTGCCGGCACGAGGAGCTCGAACAGGAACTTCCGGCCGCGCTCGTGAAGCCAGCCTGATAGCTCGCGGAGCCGTTGTGCCTGGCGGTTGTTGAGTTCACGGTCGCCCTCGGCGTTGTAGCGAACGAGAACCTTCGCGAAGCTCGGATCGAACTCCTCGATGTGACGGCCAAAGTCTGCCCCGAACTCGAAGTCGAACTCCGCCTGCCCGCTCCTCTCGACCGGCATCGCTAGGGCTGCGCCGGTCTGCTTGGCCCTCCGAGCGATATCGGCGCCGTACTCCTCGTCGACGAGCATTCCCAGGGTCTCTCGCTCGATGCCGTCCCGGAGCACCAGTTCGAATGCCTCGTAAATGACCTGCTTTGCCTCTGAGATTCGCTGTGACTCAGAGGCATCCGGAGTGCCGGTGATGCCGAAGAGGTCCTTCTGGAAGGAGCCCCGGTGATCGAAGGCGAGCATGTACAGAGGCTTGTCGTAGCCGAGGCTCAACTGAGCGCTCCTCCGGGCTGCGGATCGTACTCAGGCGGTGCGCTAAGTAGGGCTGCCCCACTGGCCCTCTCCATGGTCGCGGAGCGCTCGTCCTGTATCGCCGCCGTGCCCGCCGTCGCACGTCGTTCGCTCGACCGAGTCAATCGAGGGTTGGCCGCGACTGGCGAAGCGTGCCTCCGCCTCGCCGGGGCGCTGGCAGAATGCGTGCGATGACGCCTCGAGATGGTGGTAAGCCGATCGTGATCATCGGTGGCGGTGTCGCCGGAGGCAACGCAGCGGCAACTGTGCGCGATGAGGGTTTTCAGGGCCGAGTCGTGCTCATCGGCCGGGAGTCGGGCATCCCTTTTGGTCGACCTCCGCTATCCAAGGCCTACCTCCGCTCGGAGGAGGATCTCGACGGCTGGTATGTCAGACCTGCCGACTGGTATCAGGAGCACGATGTCGAAAGGCTCGTCGAGTCGAGCGTTGTCGCCGTGGATCCCGCCGCGCACAACGTGGTCTTGGACTCGGGCCAGGAGATCGAGTATCAGAAGGTCCTGATAGCCACCGGGGGACGGAACCGGCGGCTTGGGGTTCCCGGGGCTGAGCTGCCCGGCATCTACCAACTTCGGACGGTGACGGAGTGCGAGGCGATCAAGCGCGAGGCCGTGGCGGGTCGGCAGGCGTTGGTGGTGGGCATGGGCTTCATCGGCTGCGAGGTGGCGGCCTCCTTGACGGAGCTCGGGGTTCGGGTGACCGCGGCCTTTCCCGAGAGCGTGCCCCTCGAAAGGGTTCTGGGCAAGGAGGTTGGCGCGGTGATCGGCGCGTTTCATCGCGAGAACGGCGTCGAGCTCGTGCCCGAGAGTCGGATCACTGCCTTTGAGGGGACCGAGCGCTTGGAGACGGCCGTGACCGCCGACGGCGATCGTGTTCCGTGTGACTTCGCAGTCGTCGGCATCGGGATCGAGCCCGACGTACCGACCTTCGCATCAACGGTCGCGCAGGAGAACGGGGTCCTGGTGGACGAGCTGTGTCGGGCGAGCGCCGCTGACGTCTACGCGGCCGGCGACGTCGCGAACCACCTCCATCCGGTTTTCGGACGAGTTCGCGTCGAGCACTTCAACAACGGCGAAAATATGGGGCGCGCTGCGGCGAGGTCGATGCTCGGCTCCACCTCTCCGTATGACTACATCCACAGCTTTTGGTCCGATCAGTACGAACACAAGCTCGAATACGTCGGCCATGCCACGGAGTGGGACGAGTTCGTGATCCGCGGCAGCCTCGAGGCAGGGGAGCTGATCGGCTTCTATCGCCAGGAGGGAGTGGTGCAAGCAGCCGTCGGCCTCGACCGCGGAGGCGACCCCGAGGCGGACCCTGACTCGGAGATGGCGGCATGCGCCCGCCTCGTTGCCATGCGAGCCCGGCCCGCCGATGGCCAGCTCAGCGACGAGCGCATCGACCTGTGGTCGCTCGCAAATGAGACGTAGGTGACGTCCGCTTAGGCGTTCGAGAAGAGAGGGATGTTCGCCCCGCTGGCGGGAGCGAGGGCACTGTCAAGGAGCGCGACAATCAGTTCGGCGACGTCGTCGGGTGTGAGTCCGGGACGCAGCGCGGGGTTGGCCTGACGCAGCATCTGGGTGTCGACGGCGCCCGGACTGAGGCAAATTGCGCTGATGCCGTGCTCTTTGCCCTCGGCCGCGATTGCCTCCGTGAGACCGATCACGCCGTACTTGGAAACGTTGTATGCGGTCAGCCCCGGGAACTTCTCGGTGGCGTACACGCCGGAGAGCGAGGCGATGTTGACGATGCGTCCTTCGCCGCGCTTGCGCATCGCAGTGAACGCCGCGCGGCAACACAGGAACGGGCCGGTCAGGTTGACACCAAGCGTCTCTTCCCACGTCTCCGGCGTCGTTTGCGCGAATGGCACCGATCTCAATACGCCAGCCGCGCAGACGAGAGTCGCGAGGCTCCCCACCCCCTCGGCGACCGCGAAAAGGCGCTCGACGTCGTCGACGTCGCTGACGTCCGTCGGCACCGGCGTCGCCTCGCCACCGCAGTCGCGGATGCGTGCGGCGATGCCGTCGAGAGCCTTGCGGTCCCGGGCGGCAAGCACGACGTGAGCCCCGGCAGCTGCCACGGCCTCGGCAGTGGCGGCCCCGATCCCGCGGCTGGCTCCCGTGACCACCGCCAACCGTCCCGCGAGCCAATGACTCGACTCAACCACGGACCGCGGCCCCCGCACCAGCGCCGACGACTCGCCGGTATAGCCGTTCGTGAGCCTCGAGACTCCGCTCTAGATCGAGGCGGCGTTCGGCATGCGTCCGGCACTCCGAGCGCGACAGTCTTGTCGTCCTCCTGACGGCGTCGGCTGCTGCGTGGATGTCGTCGGGAGCGACCAAGAAGCCGGTCCGCTCGGCAACGATCACCTCGCCGAGCGCGCCGCGCTCGAATGCGACGACGGGGGTCCCGCACGCCTGCGCCTCAGCGGCGACCATGCCGAACGGCTCGTCCCACCTTGCGGGGCAGAGAACGACGGCCGCGCGTGCGATCGCCTGCCAGAGAGACGATCTCGGCACTGCTGGATGAACGCGGACGCCAGGCTCGGCCCGTCGCGGGTCGATCCGCTCTCGCGCGTACGCGGCGTCGTAGCTGTCGCCGTAAATATCGATACGGACTCCTGCCGCCCTGGCGATGTCGATGGCTTCGGCCGCTCCCTTCTCCGGGCTCAACCGGCCGGCGAAGACGGCGCCTTCCCCCGCTCCCGGCGACCATTCGATCAGCGCCGTCGGCACACAAGGCGGGAGGATCGCGTCGATCGGGACGACCGGGCGCCAGGCGCTCGCCTGAAACTCGGATACGCCGGCGACGGTCGGTGGTACGTCGGATCCCGCCGCGTGACGGAGCGCAGCGGCGACCGGCCTGTCTGGGGGGAGGTGGAGCGTGTGAACAACCGGCGCGGTCAGTCCGGTCGCGAGCCTGATCGCGGGCGCATCGAAGGCGTGATTGTGGATGACGTCGTATCCGTTGTCATGCACAGCCGAGTAGACGCGGGCGAACGCGCCCTTGGCCGCGGACGGCTCGCGATCGGCGGCGCCGGAAGCCCGGTAGAGCGTGGCACTCAACGACCGGTGATCGACTCCGGCATCGATGACCGGAACTCCTGATACATCCGATCCGGAGGCAGCGTAGAGATGGACCTCGTGACCTCTATCGATAAGCCCGCGCGCGAGGTCGGACACGAACCCCTGCGACCCACCAAGCTGCGGCTCGCGAATGGCCGCAACGAGCGGCGCGATCAGGGCGATCTTCATCGCGCCATCATCTTGAAGGCGAGATCGCGCGGCGGGTTGATCCCCAGGAGCTCGTACGGAACCTGCCTCTGACCGAGGCGATGGACCTCGGCGACGGCGCCCGGATAGAAGACCTCGGCCAGCTCAACCGCCTCTTCGTGGCTGGCGAACTCGACAAACATCTCACCGGCGAAGCTCACGCATTTGTAGCCGCGGGCGGCGAGCCAGTCGACGTTGTTCGGCCAGACGATGACAACGCGGCCACCCGGCCGGCAAACCCGCTCCATCTCCGACAAGCCGGTCTCGCCGCCATGAGCTGTGGCGGGCGTGAAAGCCGAGCAGGCGACAACCAGGTCGGCGCAGTCGTCGGCCACCGGCAGCTCGTCGAAGAAGCCGTTGGTCACCCGGACTCGATGCCGATGCTCGACTCCTAACAGCTTTCGATTCAGAAGCTCGCGCAAGGGCGCCGCGGGTTCGACCGCAACGACCTCCTGCGCGCGATGGATCAGCTCGAGCGTCAGGCGACCCGTGCCCGCGCCGACTTCGACGATCCGCTCGACCTCGCCAGGGAGCCACTCGAGCACGCCGGGGTGGAGCCGTTCCGCGCTGACGAGCCGGTCATAGAGCTCCGGCTCGAGCCGGTAAAGCAGCTCCCAGGCCAAAGGGACGTCGGTTTGTGGATCGCTGCCCCCTCGCGCAACGAACCGTCTCGCCTCATCTCGGGTGAGAACGCCGAGGTCGGCGGTGGTGTAGCGCCTTCGGACCTCCCGACCCCGCCGCCGCGGCGTCTCAGGCGTGATCACCAACTTCAGCCCAGTTCTTGTCGGTCTCCCACAGACGGATCGACCGCAGCAGCCCCTCCGGGAGCTCCGAGCGGATCCTCTCCCAGAACGCCAGGGCTAAGTTCTCGGCGGTTGGGATACACCCCTGCAGCCACGGCACATCGGTGTTCAGGTTGCGGTGATCAACGTCCTGGATGACCCGCCGATAGATCACATCCGAAAGCCGCTTCAGGTCCATGACGTAACCGGTGGCATCTTGGATTTCGCCGGCCACGACGACCTCGAGAACGTAGTTGTGGCCGTGCAGATTCGCGCATTTCCCAAAGAGGCGCTGGTTCTCCTCCTCGGATCTCTCCGGGTCGCGCAGCTGGTGGGCCGCGTTGAACGACTCGCGGCGACTCACAAGCACGGTCGTCGAGCTGGCCTTTGGCCTGCCGTCGGCGACCGCCGTATCTGCGCGTGTCGGATCCTGATACGCCACAACGACTCTCCTAACTCATCGACCCGTCACGATCGTACTTATTCCCGCTCGCGGCTGACTGGGGTGCCTCGATATGGCACGACCATGGGGCGTGCAGCGCGCTCCCAATCGTTACCTCACCGTCGCGAATAACTCCACCCACTGCGCCATGAGGCGGTCGGGAAGCGCGCTCTCTGACCCACTGATGGCCAGCCTCCCCGAGCCTCCCTGATCGCCTTGACACCCATCGTCCCGCCATGGAGGATGGTGGGAGCGAGGCTGGGAGGAGCGATGAGCTGGGAGCTGCGTGGAACCTATTTCGAGAACTGCACCTGCGACGGGGCGTGCCCATGCACGGCGTCGTCGTTTCAATGGCCGGCCAACAAGGACTTCTGCGACGTCATGTACGCCTTCCACGTCGACTCCGGCGAGATCGATGGAACCGCGGTCGAGGATCTCTCGGTCGTTCTCCTCGCCCACTCTCCGCAGGCGCAGCTGACGGACGGGAACTGGAAGCTCGGCCTCTACGTCGACGAGCGCGCGAGCGCGGAGCAGACCGAGAAGCTCGGCGCCGTCTTCGGCGGCCAAGTCGGCGGCCCGATGGCCGCGCTCGCTCCGCTGATCGGCGAGGTAGCCGGACTCGAGCGAGCGCCGATCTCGTTCGCGGAGCACGGGCTGACCCATCGGGTGACGCTCGGCGACGCGATCGACGTCGAGGTCGAGGACCTGACGCCGCCTGGATCCTCGGAGCCGACCAGGTTCGAGAACATCGAGCACCCGGCGGCCCCAGCGGTGACGGTGGCGCGTGCGACGAGCTCGCGGGTCAGCGGCTTCGGCATCGAGTTCGAGGGCAAGGCCGGCTCGTCCGCCCCGTTCGCCTGGAGCGGCTAGCACCTGGTCACCTCGTCACCTGAAGTGACGAGCCCGTGGCGCATCGTGTTCTCACTGACGACGCGCCGCGGAGGCGGCGTGCTCGTCGTCGGTGGCGACTTGAGCTTCGTAAACGGCACGGCGTGTCCCGGCCTGCGGCTGCCTCCTTGGAGGTATCCGTCCCGAGGTGACGTGCGCGGTTCCGCTTTCACGAAAGCAAGAGCGGGGCCGGCGCTCACCCTCAGCTGCACCAGTGCCGCGGAACGACGCCCACCGAGAGTCGCTCGGGTTGCTTTCCCAGGGCGAGGCCAGCGGCCCGAAGCCCGGACACAAACGCCGCCTGCACCGTCCCGTAGCAGTCCGGCACCGTGACCTCGCCGGCGAGCGCGAGCGCCTCAGAGACTGGCTCCCCGAGACGGCGCATGTCATCGACGCTCGCCCCGATCGGGACGTAGCTGTAGGAGCCGAGCGAGCAGGGGTCTTGCCTCCAGTCAGTGGCGAGCGTCTCATCTGGGTCCGGAACCGATCCGAACATCTTTCGAAGAACGTTGAGCGCGACCTCGACTCGATCGTCTGTCGGCATCCGCGACAGGCCCGGAGTGGAGTGTGGGTTGTAGAGGGCGACCAGCGAAGGGGCGCCGACGTGCCGGCTGAAATCGAACCACGCTGGGAAGGCCCGATCCTCCGTCACGTGGGTGATCTCCCAAACCGAGTCGGGCCAGAATCGCTCAGGGAAGCGGAACACCAGCTTCTCCTCCGTTCCCATGGCCAGGCGGTTCACTGCGCCGGCATGGCCGTCCTCGAGCGGGGGATCGAAGCTGACCGCTCCGGCGCGCAGCACGCCCAAGGGAAGCGTGACTATCGCGCGGTCCGCCTCGAATGTTCCGCGGTCGGTCACGGCCGAGGCCTTGGCGCCGCCGTGCTCTACCCGGGTGACCTTGGTGCTGAGCCGTATGTCGAGGCCTGCGGCGAGCAGGTCGACGAAGGCGCCGTATCCCCCGCTCGGCACGAGGTTCCCTCCCGAGCCCGCGGCGTAGGCTGCGGCGCCGGCCAATGAGATGCGATCCGGGTCTCCCGCGATCACCAGGGCGCCGGCCATCCACAGCAGGGCGAACCTGGCCAACTCGGCTTGGCGGCCCTCGATCCCGCGATCGGCGAGAAACCATTCAACTCCGTCCACGAACCGGTCGCTCTCCCGAATGGCGGCCAGGGCTTCGGTTGGGTCCCAGTCCGCCTGGAGGACGGCGGTAACCATGGTGGCATCGGCAGCGTCGAGCCAGCCATCGGACCACACAGCCATCGGCGCGCCATAAGCCCCGTCATTCCTCGTTTCGATCCCCACCGCGGTGAGAGCTTTGGCCACCGGGTTGCCGATTGGAGAATGAACCCAGGCACCGCCGAGGTCGATGCTGCCGGGACCCAGGGGGACCGTCCAGGTCCGCCCGCCAATCCGGTCGCGGGCCTCGATGACCACCACCTCAGCGCCGGCGCAGCGCGCCGCGTCGGCCGCCGTCAGGCCCGCAATACCTGCTCCAACAACGAGGACGCGCACGGCTGGCATGAGGCTACCGTCGCGGGAGGCTCTCCGCCGGGCGTGAGAGTCCGCTGGAAAGGAGGCCGAAATCGTCGCCTCCGTCGGTCGGCTTCCAGCCGGATTGAAGCGATAGCGGACGGCCGGGAATTGCATCCGCAGCGCTTCCGCAATGCGCGAGAAGGAGCAGCCCGTGCTCGAGTAGCTCTGACGGTGCTGCGCTAGGCGTGGGACCTAGCTCCCGCAGAGCGATTCGAGCGCGTCGACAACGCGGGCGGCATGGGTGCCATCGGGATCGCGGTCCGGATTGAAGTCAGCGACGGAGACTCCTAGGAGGTTGGGTGCGGCGACGAGCGGTCGGAGGAGCGCGACGAGCTCGTCCCAGTCGAGTCCGAGCGATTGCGGGTAGCTGACGGCGGGCAGTGCCCCTTCGTCGAGGACATCGAGGTCGAGATGCAGCCACGCCGGGCGCTCCGCGAGCCGGGCGGCGGCGTCGTTCCCCACCCGGGCGGCGCCGCGCTCGCGCACCTCGGGCGCGGTGAGGGCGTGAATGGCTGGGTCGAGGCGGGCGTTCTCGCGGGCGACGTCAGGGTGAAGGTCGGCGGGGCGGTGCCCGAGTAGCACGACAGCGGCCGGCTCGAGCAGCGGTCCGTCTCCTTCGAGCAGCCCAGCCGGGCCGCGACCCGTGAGGATCGCGAGGTCCATGTCGGCCGCCTCGCCGGTTGGCGAGCTCTCCCCGTCAAGGAAATCCGCGTGCCCGTCGACGAACCACAGGCCGCTGCCGCGGGGCAGTGCCTGAAAGACGCCGAGCAGGAGCGTGCAGTCGCCGCCCAGGACCAGCGGACGCTCGCGAGCCTCTAACACCTCGACCACACGGGAGGAGATTGCCATCGACGCCCGGCGCACCTCGACCGCGCCGACTACCCCGGTATCGGGGTCGCGTCGCGTGTCCCGGATGCGCGCGTCGACCTCTCCGGCGTCGCGCGCGCGGAGGCGCTCAACGAGTCCCGCCGCGCGGAGCGCGGCGGGCGCACGTTCCTCGCCGCGTCCTGCTCCCGAGCAGTCAATTGGGGCGTCGACGATCGCCAAGCGCGCCATTCCTGCCCATTCTTGCGGGATCGCTTTCCATCGCACGTGCGAGGATCCTGGGGGCCGGGGCGAGCCCCCGCAAGTGGAAGGGGCGCTGCGTTCGAGAGGTGTCCTGCTCCCGCCTCCGCTCCGCGCGAGAAGCGACAGCCGAAGGCCTGCCGAAGAGCGAGCCGCCTTGCCGTTACATCATTTGTTTTCGCCGAGCGCCGTGGGCGCCGACTGAGACCGGCGCGGCCACCTAGGGCTCAGACGCGGGTCACCGCTCGGCGTCAATAGCGCGGTGCCGCCCTGGAGCCCCTAGCTGGGCTCGCGGCTAGGTCGCGATCAGCGAGCGGGCCCCGGCGGCCTTTACCGCGCGCGAGAGGGTCTCGATGTCGTAGGCGCCTTGGTGGCGGCGGCCATTGATGAAGAAGGTCGGAGTCCCCGTCACCCCGCTCTGATCCGCCGAGTCGACGTCCCCGGCGATACGGCGGGCGACGCCGTCATCGTGGATGTCGTTGCGGAAGCGATCGACGTCGAGCCCGAGCTGCTCCGCGTAACCGAGCAGGTCGCGCCACCGCAGGCCGCCCTGGCGTTCGAGCAGCAGGTCGTGCATCTCCCAGAATGCCTCCTGGCGGTCGGCGGCCTCGGTCGCCTGGGCCGCGAGCTGGGCATTGGGATGCACGTCTGTGAGCGGCAGGTGGCGCCAGACGTAGCGGATGTCGGCGAACTCGGAGAGCACCTCGCGCACGATCGGCTCCGCCCGCCCGCAGTAGGGGCACTCGAAATCCCCGTACTCGACCAGCGTCACCGGCGCGCCCTCGCTTGGGCCGCGGATGTGGTCGCGCTCGGGGTCGACGGGCACGGCGAGATCGACGATGCTGGGCGAGGTGCCGAACAGGGCCCGGAGGCGGGTGCGGCGCGGCATCATCGCCGTAATCCGAACGATCAGCCAGGTGAGCAGCGGGGCGACGACGACGGCGCTCAGGACGCCCAGCTTTCCCTCGCGCAGATCGGCTCCCTGCAGGGCAATCGACGCGACGAGGATCGAGACCGTGAAGCCGACGCCGGCGATCGTCCCGCCCCCGGCCACCGCGGCCCAGCCAACCGGGGGGCGCAGCCTGGCGCGGCTCAGCCTCGTCACCAGCAAGGACATCGCGCCGATCCCGCCCGGCTTTCCGAGCACGTAGCCGAGCAGGATGCCGAGTGTGACCGGCGAGGAGTAGGCGCTGGAGAGAAAGTCGCCGTTGATCGCGATGCCGGCGTTGGCGAGCGCGAACAAGGGCACGATCACGTAGCTGGTCCAGGGGTGATAGATCTCCTGCAGCCGTTCGTTGGGCGGAACCGCCGCCCGCACCCCGGCCCTCGCCGAGCGAGCCAGTTCCGGCGTCGGCTGCTCGCGGAAGCGGCGAAAGAGGTCGGTAGCGGTCTCCAGCTGGTCGCGCCCCAGCGGGTAGGCCCAGGCGATCAGGCCGATCGCCAACCCCAGGACGATCGGATCGATCCCGGACTCATACAGCGGCACCCAGGTCGCGACGCCGAGCAGGAAATAGAGCGGGCCGCCCCGGATCCGCAGCATCACCAGGGTCACCACCACCGCGAAGACGGCGACCGCGATCACGAGCGGCAGCAGGTCGATCTGGCCGCTGTAGACCAAGACGATCACGGCCAGCGCGACGACGTCGTCGAGGACCGTGATCGTGAGCAGGTAGACCCGCAGCCGGGCGGGGAAGCGGGAGCCGATCCAGGCCAGGATTCCGAGCGCGAAGGCGGTGTCGGTGGAGATCGCCGCCCCCCAGGCGTGCGCGGACGGCTTGCCGGCGTTGAAGGCGAGGAAGATCAGCGCCGGCAGCGCCATGCCGCCCAGCCCGGCCAGCACCGGCAGCGTCAGCCGCATCCGCTCGCGCAGTTCGCCGACGTCGAACTCCCGCCGCAGCTCCAGCCCGACGACCAGGAAGAAGAACGTCATTAGCCCGTTGTTGATCCAGTGGCGGAGGTCCTGGGAGATCCCGGAGCCACCGATCCGGATCGACAGCCGCGTCCGCCACAGGCCCTCGTAGGCGCCGTGATCGATGTTGGCCCAGGCGAGGGCGGCCACCACGGCGCCGAGCAGGAGCGCGGCGCTGCTCGCCTCGGTGCGCAGGAACTGGCGCAGCGGCGTCTGCAGGCTGCGGACCCAGGCGGTCCGCTCGGTGAAGCCGGAACTTGCGGTCCCGTTCATCGGGCCCTGGGTCGTCTGCTCGGAGAGCTTGTCCGTCAATGGCTCACTTCGGTCCGAGCTGTCGGTCCTCATCGTAAGACCCCGGCACCCCCGACCGCGCGAAGGCGATTTCGCTTGCCGTTCGGGGGGAGTAGGACGGAGGCGTCAGCGATAGCCAACTCGGCATGCTTCCGGGTCTGCGCGAAAAAGCGAGAGACGGAAGACCATCGACCACCGAGCCGTCTTGCCGTTACATCAATTGTTTGCGCCGATCGCCGTCGGCGTCGACTGACTGGTACGGCCGGCAGGGACTCGATCGCGGGTCAGTCCCGGCGCTATCCCGGTCGGCGAAATCGACTCCCACGATGCCTTTGTCCGTCGCCCGACTCGATCGCGGGCTCGAGCCACCACTGCCCGTCGATCGTCTTCACCGCCCACTCGGCGTTCTCGGCGATCTCGCGGCCCCGGTGCGGGCCGAGGCGCGTGTAGTAGTGGACCGCGTAGTCGGAGAAGTGCTCGGCGACCGCCTCGGGGCGGACCGCGTGATCCTCACCCACCCGCTGTCGAAATGGGCCGCTTCCGTTCGTCGTTAGGGTGAAGCGCGAACGGCGCCGCTCGGACCCCGAGGAGGCCGCATGAAGTACCTGCTGACTCCATTACTTGCACACGCAAGCAACTTGGAAAGGCGGACGGACGTGACCACTAGCACCCCCAGCCGAATCGGCATCCCCACCGATCTGCTCTGGGGACGGAAGCTGTGACGCCTGAGACACAGGTCCCGGCCGCCGCCCCGGACAGCTTCGTCACGTACGACGAGCTCAGGGGGCCGGATCTCGACGCTGCGCACTGGGGCCCGGAGCGCCTGCCGCTCCCGACGGGCGGCGAACACATCCCGCTGGATCCCAACGCGGAGCTGGCCGTCGGCGAGGGCGAGGTGCGAGTGACGATTCCGCGCTTCTCGCTGTCGCACCACACGTTTCAGTCCGTCGACAGCGTCAAGTACCTCACCCTCTCGACGCGCCAGTTCGAGCTGTCGCCGGATCGGCCCGCGACGTTCGCCGTCGACCTCGCGGTCAAGAACATCGGCGGGGAACCGACGGACTTCCGTCGGGGGATCGCCGCCTTTCAGGTCGCCGACCTCGACATGAGCAAGGGCGTGTTCTCCGTCTGCGGCACCTCGATCCGCGTGTTCGCGATGCACGAGCATCTGCCCTTGGGCGGTGGCGGGCCAGGCGAGCCGTTCATCCACGTAGTCGAGTCGCCGTACGAGGACTTCGACGACGACTTCACCCGGCTTCGCGCCTGCGAGATCACGCTCGACCGGAGCAGATCGACCGCGGCCTGGCGCGTCGACGGCCGCAGGGTGTACGAGGCCCACGGCACCTTGATCCCCGAACGCGCTCGCATCGGGTTCGGGATCTACACGATGCTGCCGATCCGGGACGGTCGCAGTCGCTCGCTCGACGGGCAGGGCATGAACGCGCGGTGGCGCCGGTTCCGTGTACGCGGGGTCGACGCGTGAGCCGCCACGAGGGCCGCACGGCGGTGATCACCGGAGCCGCGCTCGGGCTCGGGCGGGAGTACGCGCGTCGTCTGGACGAGCGAGCGGGCGCCACGCTAACGACCCCGCGGCGGGCGGCTGTGCGGCAGCTCACTGCGGAAGCGGAGAGCGTGCTGCGGTTTTAATGTGCCCGGGCCGTACCGTTCCCACGCGACTGGCCGCTCCTCCTATGCGCGATTAGGAGGAGCGACTCGGGTTGACGACGTATCAATTGTTTGCGCCGATCGCTGTCGGCGTCGGCCGAGAGGCCGGGAAGCCAACCTGAGGCTCGACGCTCAGGCTCAACTTTTGCTCGGAGTTGGGTTTGCACGACCGGATCGGCGGCTGTTGCAAATTCAGGCTCCCTATCTCCTATCCCCCAGACGTTTGGGGCCCCCGGGTTATCCGCATATGAAACGGAAGTCTCGTTTACGCCTGAGGCAGTGGGCCCCGCGCTGGGCTGTTGCTTTGCGCGATGAGGAGCACTCGCTCGGGTTGCCGTTACATCAATTGTTTTCGCCGATCGCGGTGGGCGTCGACTGACCGGCACGGCCACCTGGGAACTCAAACGCGGGTCAGATCCCCGGCCAGCACACCAGTGATTTCGAGTTAGCGGTGACGCATCTTCCGGTCGGTGTTCTCCCGCTCCTATCGCGTCACCGCGGCCGAGCTCGAGCAGGCCTATCGGGCGATCAGCCGGCGCGACGGGGTCCGCGTGCTGCCCGCCACGGCCGCCTACGTCGACGAGCACCGCGAGCACGCCGCGCGCTGGGATCTGGCGCGCATCGCCGCCGAGCTCGGGGGAGCGGTGCGTTTCCACGTCGTCGGCAGCAGCGAGGACCGATTCGAGGCACGGCAACTGCGCCTGGCTCGGGAGCGGCTCGGCGATGCGGTCGAGTCCACCGAGCTTCCCGGTGGCCACCTCGCCACGGCGGAGCAGCCCAGGCGCCTCGCCGAGCTGATCGAGGGCCTTCGCCAGAGATGTGGATGACCTCGAGCGCCGTCTTTCCCACGACGGGCACGTAAGCTCGGTCAGTGCTCGCCTACGTGTTCTGGCACACCCCCCGCGACGGCGAGACGCTCGGTGAGTACGAGCGGCGGTTGGCCGAGTTCCATCAGGCGCTTGAGGGCGTCGTCGTCCAGTCTGCGGCGTTCCGCCTGGAGGAGCTGCCGTTCACACAGCGGTCCGGCTACGAGGACTGGTATCTGGTCGATAACTGGGGGGCGCTCGGGAAGCTCAACGATGCCGCCGTGAGCGGGGTACGCCGGTCAGCTCACGACGCCGTCGCAGGGCTTGCCCAGGACGGCTGGGGTGGCGTGTACCAGCTTGTCCGCGGAGGGCTGGAGGTGCCGGACGGTGGGCACTGGGCCGGCAAGCCGCGGGACAGGGGCTACGAAACGTTCCTCCGCCAGGAGCGAGCAGACACGATCTGGCAGCGGCAGCTCGTCCTCGGGCCGGCGGCTGAGTTTTTCCTCTCCGAACAGCGCTCGAAGACACGGCCGCGCGTCTGGCCGAAATGAGTGCGCCGTTCGTCTCAGCGGCGGCCGGGGTGACGACGTCCTCCGCGGCAGCGGCGCCGAATGGGGTAACCGCGGGAACGACAGGCTCTACGGGTTCAAGGGGGGAGACAACGACTTCACGCCGGGATCCGGCAACGACCTGGTGGTGGGGAGCGGCTCGCCCAACTTCGTCCATTTCGAGGACGCCAAGCGGCTGATCACGGCGAGCCTCGCCGCGGGGACCGCCCGCGGGCAGGGCTCCGACACCCTGAGGCACATACATTCGGGCCTGTTCGGGGGGCGCTTCGGCGACACGCTGATCGGCGATGACAGCGACAACGACCTGCAGGGCGGCGCCGGCGACGACACGCTGGTCGGGCGTGGCGGCTTCGACATGCTCCCCGGGCAGGGGGGTGACGACGTCCTCCGCGGCGGCAAGGGCAATGACCTCGCCGACTACTAGGACGCGAACTTCGACGAGGGCCTGAGCACCGCCCGCCCGATCAAGGTCGACCTGGTCGCGGGCACGGCCACCGGGCAGGGAGCGACGCGCTTCGCGGCATCGAGGGGGCGGACGGGAGCGACGGGGCCGACACGATGATCGGCGACGATGGCAACAACTTCTTCTTCGGGCTGTTCGGGGGCAAGGACACCGTGGAGCTGGGGGGCGGCAGCGACTTCGTCGACGCCGGCGCGGGCGCGGACGTCCTGAGCGGCGGGCCAGGAACAACCGACGAGCTCGGGATGGTCGACGGAAGGAATCACCGCCCTCGGCGAGGCGGTGTCACGGTCGACCTCTCCACCAACACCGATTCCGACCACGACACCCTGAGCGGGTTCGAGGACGTCAGCGGCTCGCTCGCCAACGACACCCTGACCGGCGACGACGGGCCGAATCTCATGTTCGGCAACGATGGCAACGACGCGATCAACGGCCTCGCCGGCGACGACCACCTGGTGGGGGCAAGGGGAGGACACGATCGACGGCGGGGCCGGCAACGACAAGTGCCGCAGCGGAGAGCACGTCTCCAACTGCGAGGGCGGGACATCTCGTTCGCGTGTCTCCGGCCCCGTCGAGCCAGCCGCCGCGCCGCGCTAGGTCGACAGTCGCCTTGCCCGTCCCTGCCCCGGGCCTCGAGGGTCCGCTCGGCGCGATCCAGGAGTGCGAGCAGGTGAGAGGCCCAGCCGGCGTGTGCGACGAGTCCTCCCCGCCCGAGAACGCGCGCGAATAGCAGAGCAGATCCCCCGGCTTCGCAGTCGGCGCGACACCGCTATCGGGCGATACTCAGGTGCTCCCCGCTATCGTTCGTGGAGTAAGCGGCCGGGCTTTCCCCGGCCGAAATGTGTCAGCGCTCCTCGTTCTCGGTTTAGCAGCCCCCGCGGTCCGCGACACCGCACCGTGGAGGAAAGCCACATGGCTTCAGGAACCGTGAAGTGGTTCAGCGACGAGAAGGGCTTCGGGTTCATCACCCCCGAGGACGGATCGAGCGACTTGTTCGTGCATCAGAGCGCGATCAACGGCGACGGCTTTCGCTCGCTGAGCGAAGGCGCAAAGGTCACCTATGACACCGAGGCGTCGGACAGGGGTCCGCGCGCCGTCAATGTACAGCCCTCCTAGGAGATGACCGAAGAGAACGCGCGCGCGTTGACGCGTGCGCGCGCTGCCATGCAACGGCGCGCTTCGATCGCGCACCGCAGGCGCGCGCCGCGCCTCGTGGCGCGCGTTCTCGAGCAGCGTCGTAGGCGGGCGAGACGGCCCCGGTGAGCTGATGGGCAACGCCTGGACATGTGGCCGCTGCGGCGTCAGCGCGACATTCGCGCCCGGGTTTCAGGACCGCGCCGAGCCGACGGGATGGGCAAAGAGCGATGGGGAGTGGCGCTGCCTCTCATGTCGGCGCACGGAGGCGATCGAGGCAGCCGAGCACGGAAACGCCGCTGGCGCCCGGGCGGCCCGGCGGCGGGCGCTGACCGAGTTCGAGCTTCTGCGCGATCCCGCGGCCCCCGATCGCGTCATTGCAAAGCGCGTCAATTGCCCGACTCGCTTCGTGATCCCGATCCGTGCCGAGTTGCATGCCTCGGGGCGGCTACGCAGCCTGGAATAGCGCGCGGGCGGTCAGAAGTCCCGCCTCCTGTCTTGCCGGCGGAGGATGTCGCGCGGCGCCGACAACCACCGAACACCGAGCCGCCTTGCCGTTATGCGAATCGTTTTCGCCGATCCCCTTGGGCGTCGGCGAAACGTATGGCCAACCTCCCTAGGGCTCGTGCGCGATTTGTTGCGTCCGCCGTACCTAGGAGATCGTCGGCGAGCGAGTCAGCGATGCGCCATGAAGGAACGCTGCGCAGATGTTCTGTATGACCGTCCCCCTCGTCGCCCCGAGCAGCTCAGCAGAGCCGAGTGCTCCTGTCTCGCGAATGCGGGAGGGCGCTACAGGTTGGAGTGTCACGACTCCCGGGCATTCGCCGATCGCGACGAGGGCACCCCGGCCTAAGCCCGTAGTCGGCCGTCAACGGTGAGCAGGGCCACCGCCTCTGGATCGGGCTCCACAACCTCGGCGGAACTCATGTACTCGGCGTACGACGGTTGGCGGCCTAGTGCGCGGCCCAGGGGAGCCAGGACCGCGAACAGCGCGCGCTGCAGCGACGGCGGCGGGGAGGTGAAGACCATCACGTCCCGATAGGCGCTTGCGGTCACCGCGAGCTGGAGGGGACCCGGCAGCCCCTTCTGATTCGTCTTGCCGTCGCGCGCCAGGCCGTAGGTTGCGCCGACCATCTGAACGAAGCGATCGCCAGGGTCCACTTCAACGACTGCCTGCGCCTCCTCATTGCCCACCTGCCACCAGTCGTGGCGGGCGCCGACCGGGACGCGAGCGGACTCGCCGGCGCCGCGCACGCTCTCGCGGCCGTCGATCAGGAAGCCGACCTGCCCGCGCAGGATGTGGAAGCGCTCCGTGAGCGTCGGGTGGAAGTGCTCCGCCGCGACGCGCCCGCCTGGCTTCACGAATAGATGGGCGACGAGCACCCGCTCCGGATGCTCGTCCGGGTCGGTGAGGATGACCGCCCGCTCGCCGGTTATCGGGTTGTCGAAGGCCTGTCCTCGCCGCGACATGTCATCAAAATGCTATCCGCGTCGAGGGCGACGAGAAACCCCATCCGGCCAACCCCGAGCGGACGCGTTGGGCGCTCCCTTCTCGGGGATTGATCGGAGCGCCCACGAGCATCGGCGGGAAAGCCTGAGCGTTATTGGCAAACGCCTGGAAGGCCGGGCACTACTGCTTTGATGGAAAGCGGCACTCCGTCGAGAGATACTGCGCGGGCGATGTCGCAGGAGAACGTGGAATTGGTGCGCCGGAACCTCGATGCCTTCAACCGGCGTGACGTCGACGGCTACGTCGAGACGATCGCCAACGACTTCGTGCTCCACTCGCAATTCGGCGGCGTCGAGGGCCGCACCTACCGCGGTCACGGTGACATCCCGAGGTATTTCGAGGACCTGGCGGAGGCGTGGCACGGCTATCGCGCCGAGCCGCGGGACCCCGTTCAGGGCGAGGACGGCAAGGTCGCCTGCACGTTGCTTGTCACCGCTGAGGCCGAGCAGAGCGGCATCAAGATGGAGAAGCGCCTCGGGGTGGTCTTCACCGTGCGAGCGGGGAAGATCGTCGGGATCGATGCCTATGCGACTCGGGCGGAGGCCCTCGAAGCCGCCGGGCTGCGGGAGTAAACGATGTCGCAGGAGAACGTCAAGATCGTCAGGCGGATCTACGAGCAAGGGATGTTTGGGGAAGATCCCGGTCGGCTCCTCAACCTAGCCACCCCGGACATCGAGTACGTCAATCCCCCCGACGCAATCGAGCCCGGTGTTCGTCGCGGCCGCACCGAGGTGGCGCGGGCGGTGCGAAACGCGCACCAATTCTTCGACTCGCCCCGCTACGAGCTTCACGAGCTCTTCGACTTCGGGGAGACCGTGGTCGCGGCCCTCAGCTTTTACGCTCGGAATCGGGGGACCACGAAGGAGATCGTCCAGGAGGAGGCCCATACCTGGACCCTGCGCGACGGCAGGATCGTCCGGTTCGAGTGGGGTCGCGATCTGGGGTCGGCCCTCGAAGCCGCCGGGCTTTCGGACGGATGAAAGTCAACTCCGGCCTGGACGCAGACCCTCGTATTTGCGAGAGTTCCGTTCGGGCGCCGGTCCTGACGACGAGCTAAAGCGCAGGTTCTGGGGCTGATCCCTGCCGCGCTGCTTGGCCGCTTGACGGCCCACGAGATGCGCGCCCCCGTGTCGCGCCGGCGCCCTTTTTCTTCGGTTTCTGCTGCCAGTCGGAGGCCAGCCGCCGGTAGGCCGCCTCGAACTGCTCGGAGAGCTCGCGCTCATGAGCCTGCTCGCGCTTTGACGCCGCGGAGCCCGAGCGCCTTCCTCGATGAGAGGGATCGCCGGCGACGAGCTCCAGTCGGCGCAGCTTGTAGCGGTGAAGCGACGGCCGCCCGAAGGCATAGTCCTGCTCGCTGGCGAGCAGGTGCCAAAACAGCACGCAGAGCTTGCGCGCCGTGCCCACGAGCGCGATCTGCGGCCCGCGCCGCGCCCGCAGGCGCTCATGGAAGGCGCGCAGGGGCCCCGGGGTGCGGACCACGATCCAGGCCGCCTCGCAGAGCATGTGGCGGGCCGCAGACGAACCCTGCTTGGAGATCCGACCATGACGCGTCGGCGCCTCGCCGGACTGACGCACCCTGGGATCGAGCCCGACATAGGAGACGAGCCTCTTGGGCGAGGGAAAGCGACCGATGTCCCCGACCGTGGCGACGAAGGTGGCCGCCGAGACGAGGTTCACCCCGGGGACGCTCATCAGCCGGCGGATGTCCTCGGAGGCGAGGGCGCTTCGGGCGAGCCGGCGCTCGAGAGCGTCGATCTCGCGATCGAGGAAATCGACCTGGCGCAGGCAGCCGGCGACGGTCTCGCGCTCGTCTGCGGGCAGGGCGAGCGTCTCAAGCCACTGGCGCCCGCGGACCCCGAAGACGTCCGACATCGGCGGGCGTCCCTTCAGGTTTCGAGCCAGCACCGCGTGCAGCTCGTTCTTTGCCCGGGTGCGTTGGCGGACGAGGGCGGCGCGGCGGGGGAGTCGGCGCCGTAGGGCCCGGGTGTCCTCGTCGGGGCCGAAGACCTCGGGCAGAAATCCGGCCGCCAGCAGCTCGCAGAGCGTCCGGGCGTCGACCTTGTCGGTCTTCACCTTCGCCTCCGCGATCGCCCGCACCTTGCGGGTGTTGGCGATCACGACGCGGCCGACGTGGGGCTCGAGCGCTCGCGCCATCTGCGGCGCCGGTCCTGACGCCTCGAGCGCCACCTGGTCTGTGGACGCCAGGCTTTGGGCGAACAGCTCGAGCTCTTGGGCGCTGGTCTTGAGGCGCCCGGCCGAACGTACCTCCCCACCGTCTTTGATCGCCACCTCGCAGAAGTCGCGGTGGATGTCCAGGGCGATCGATCGCATGTAGCCTCCTTCCGGGATGGTGTGGAGGAGACGCAGCGGGCGAAACGACACCGACGGATCCGTGCTCGCAGCACAACCGGACAAGTCGCAGGGGCGGCCATTGAGTAGGTCGGGCTCGCGGCCGATCCGATAGTGCGCGGCCTGCCCGTCTGCGTTCTCCGAGGTGCCCCTTGTTCCGGTGCATTCGAAGCGACGCTCACACGCTTCCAAGAGGCCCTGAGCAGCGGCGATTGGGAGCTCATCTCGAAGACGATCGACGAGCTCGTCGAGCCCGACGCGCAGATCCGCACCCCAGCGCCGGTTGAAGCGAGAGGGGCGCAATTGCTAAAGGAGCTGTTCGGGAGGCTCATAAGGGCGTTCCCCGATCTTCACATCACGGTCGAGGATTTGATCGAAGAGTGCGACAGGGTCGTCAGCCGCAACACGGTCACCGGGACCCACCAGGCCGAGTACATGGGCCTCCCACCAACGGGCAAATCCATCACCTACAACGAGATCTTCATCGTCCGGTTCGTCAACGGGCGGATCGCTGAGACCTGGGGGGTCGTCGACGTCCTCTCGCAGATGAAACAGCTCGGCGTGATTCAGGCCTAGCGAAGCCCCGTTCACCCGGTCGGGCCGGTTGCGACCATCCGCGCGGGACCTACTCAAGAACATGTGTGGGTGCGGTGCGACTCTGCGAGGAGCCTTCGGCCTCTGCGGGCCTAGCGGGTCCCGGGAACCAATCACCGCGCGATTTGCGATGAGTGCCGAGCCGCCAGCGCGGCGCGGCCGCCGTGCGCGATAAGCGGCAGCGGCAGATCGACCGAACAGTCCGCCGTCTTGGCGTTATGCAAATTGTTTCGCCGATCGCCCTGGGCATCGGCGAAATGCATGACGGCTCGTCCTAGGGCTTTAGCGCGATTGTTGCGCACCGAGCGCACCCAATGGTCGGTGCGGGCGAGCCAGCGATAGGGGCCGCCGGGAAGGAACCGCGCCAGACGGCCCGGAGGGGCTGTCGCCTCATCGTCCCGGCGGGTGCGAGCAGGCCAGGGGAGCCGAGTGCTCCTATCACGCGATTGCGAGAGCGAGCGGTAAAAGCGTGCAGGCTTCTCCTCCTCGTCGCTCGCGGAAGCGAGCTGCGTTTATTCGACCGCGCCTGGTTGCCGGCGGATGCGGCCGGTTGCGCGTTCTTTCTCGCCTGAGCGGAGGAGTGTCGCCGACATGGTGCTAGGAGACCACTTTCCGGCAGAACTCGCGCAGGGCCTCGGCGAAGGCGGGGCTCACGCTCGGCTTCTCTCGGCAGGACACCCGCATCGAGTCGGGGAAGGCCAAAACGGCGGCCTCGTAGCCTTCCTTCGTGAAGAGCAAGCAGGGATCGTGCTCGGCGAGGAGCAACGGCTTCCCCAGATCCCGCAGGGCATCCTCGATCCAGTCGCCAGGGTCCGCCATGTTGTCGCGCACGTAAGCCTGCGCTACGCCGGTGGGGATTCGCTCGAGCATCTGGTCGGCGAGCTCGTCACCGTAGAAACCTTGGGTGATCTGCGTCAGGTGCCGAATGAACGTTCGGTCATCGAGCTCAGCCACCTGGCTGAAGGCGGACCGAACCTCCGCGTTGACGGCGGGCGGGTCCGCATCGGGGCTGAAGCTCAAACAGGCGTGCCCGAGCGCAAGCCCCTGGACCGCCTCCCGATGCCGAGACGCGAACTTCACCGCTGCGGCGATCGCGAACTCGTCGGCGGCGATCACGCAGCTCTGCCATCCGCGGCGATCGACCTCCGCGGCCGCTCGCTCGACCACGGCCGAGGTGTCATACGCGGCGGGGGGAGCCTCATCGCCCACGCCGGGGGCATCGAATACAGCGACCTCGGCCCATTCCTCGAGCTGTGGCCGTACTACCCACTCCAGCTCGCAGTAGCCCGGGAGAAGGAGGAGTTGAGGCCTGGTCATACCAGGACCTCGGGTTTGAGCCCGGACGGCAGCTTGAGCGTGGTATTGAAGCCGCGCCTCTTGACCTGAGCCCTCAGCACGTGCCTGGAAGATATCCCGTGGCCCGAGCGCGACGGAAGGGTCGGGTGCAGGCTCTCGCTCGGGGCGAGCTGGAACGGCGCATCGCGCGCCCTACGGCGCTTCCGCAACGCGCGACAAGGAGCAGTGCGCGGGGTTGGCGTTATGCAAATTGTTTTCGCCGATCACCCTGGAGGGCTGTGGAGAAGTGATGCTATGGCACAGATACTCAACGTCTAGCTGGGTGTTGGTGAAACGTATTGCGACTCGCCCTAGGGTTAAGCGCGATTTGTTGCGCATCCCTGATCCTCGGCCCCACGCGCTCCTGCTTCCCGGCACTGCTCGACGGCGGACGCGACGCCTCGAGCGGTGCACCCCGGCTTCAATGATCCTCAGCCTGTGAGCACCACGGAGAGCGTGAGCGCCAGGATGACGACGCTCTGCGCGCTGTGGATGGCGATGCCGATGAGCGCGCTGCGGTAGCGCTTCGAGGGGTAGGAGATGATGAACGTGTCGAGCAGCGTGGCCGGAATCGCCCACGGCATGTGCACGTGGTAAACCGCGAAGAGCACGCCGTTTGCAAGCAAGCCAATCCCGACGGCCGAAGACGCCGTTCATCCGGGGGAGCAGGAACCCGCGAACAGAAGCTCCTCGCCGAGCACCGTGTTGAAGACGACCAGCGCAGCGACGATCGCGAACCAGCCCCACGCGCCCCCAAAGACCGCGTGACCCGGCACCGAAGGCGACGATCAGGGGCACGACGACGAGCCAGAGCCGGCCCCCGCGCCGCCCGGTGCGCAGCGTGATGATCAAGGCGCGGCTGAGGGCCCCAGGGCCACTCAGCTGATCCGCCAGAACCGAGGCGACGACCCACGCGAGCGCGCCCATCGGTAGGGCGGCCGCAGCCCAGATGGCGACGATGCCGGCGAGACCCAGCTGGCGCACGCTGCGCTCAGCGAGGGGTGGGCGCGGTGAGCCACGCGGCTTGTTGGCCTGTGGCCATTGGCCAAAGCTGATCCCGCCCTAGTCCTGGGTCGGGATCGGTTGTGATCGTGTTGACGTTCATGTCAATCCTCCTTCTGGCTGGGCCGTCCTTGGCTTTCGCCTGAGGCACGAGCCGCTTCGATTCGTTTCCAGATCCGGGCGAACTGCTTGACATCTCGCTCGGTGAGGCCGTCGAAGAGGTGAGCGCGGATCGTCGAGAGATATGCGGGCGCTGCAGCCTGCAATTGCGCGCGGCCGCTGTCCGTGATCGCCAGCTCGGTCGAGCGCGAGTCGCTGGCGCTGCGCTGTCGCTCGATCAACCCCCGGCGCTCGAGGTCCATGGCAATCCGCGAGACCTGGCTGGGGCTGAGGCGGACTCGCTCCGCGAGCTCAGAGACGCTGATCGCGCCCGTCTCCGCGTGGGTGACGTGCATCAGCGCCTCGAGCATGCTCAGCGATAGGTTGTGCTCGGCGAGCAGCCGCGCGTCGAGGTTGGCGAGCAGGGCGTCGTAGGCCTCGGTTAGGCCCCACCAGATCCGCTCCTCGTCCTCGGAGAGGAAGGAACGCACCATCGCTCGCGCCTCCTCTGGCGCCAGGCTGGGCTTCTCGCCTCTCGGCGGGGGAGCCGGCACGCGAGGGCTCATGACCGCACCTCCACCATCGAGTCGGCCTCCGCGCTGCCCGCGTCATCCTCGCCACGTCGGAGCCCAGCCAGCGCGGCCAGCGATGCAATGAGCGCGATCGCGGCGGCGATCAGGAACGCCAGCTGCAGGCCGCCGACCTGGGCCGCAAGTGGTGCCGACCCGGAGGACACGAGATCGTTGGCGCGCTGGGTGACGACGACGCCAACGAGGACGGCCACGCCAAGCGCCCCACCGACCTGCACCGTTGTGCTCAGGAGCCCGGAGGCGACGCCACTGGCGGAGTCATCGACGCTCTCAAGGGCTGCGGTGGTGATGGAGACGAAGGAAAGGCCGGCGCCGAGGCCGAGGACGATCATCGCCGGCAGCACCTGGCTCCAGTAGTCCGCGGCCGCCGGAGCGTGCCCCATCAGCGCCATCCCCGCGGCGGCGATCGCAAGCCCGGCGACCGCCAGCGGCCGCGGCCCGATCTTTCCAACCACTTGGTTAGCGACGGCCGTGGCCGACGCGACCCCCACCGCCAGCGGCAGGTAGGCAAGACCCGCCTGAAGCGGCGTGTAGCCCAGCACCTGCTGCGTGTAGAGGGTCAGCATGAAGAGCGAGGAGATGGCCGAAACGCCGAGCAGCAGCTGCAGCAGGTTCGGTACGAGCGCACTGCGCCGGTGGAGGAATCCAGTCGGAATCAGCGGCGCGGCGCTGCGACGCTCGATGAGGGCGAACGCCGCCAGCAGCGCGAAGCCGCCGGCAAACAGGGCGTGCGTCGTCGGCGATCCCCAGCCATAGGCGGGTGCCTTCACCAGGGTGAAGACCAGCACCGTCAAGCCCACGGTCACCGCTGCCGCGCCGGGGAGGTCGAAGCCCTGCCGCGCGCCGCTGCGGTTCTCGGTGACCAGCCGTGGCACGACGGCGAGCGACGCGACGGCGACCGGGACGTTGATCAAGAAGACCCAGCGCCAGGAGGCGGCCTCGGTGATCGCTCCGCCGAGCAGGATCCCGACCGCAAAGCCGAGGCCCGACAAGGCTCCCCAGATGCTGAGCGCCTTGACCCGCTCGGCCTGGACCGGAAACAGCGCGGTCACCAGCGCCAGCGCGGCCGGCGTGGCCAGCGCCGCGCCGACGCCCTGGAGGGCCCGGGCGCCGAGCAGCATCGCCTCGGACTGGGCGAGGCCATCGAGGAGCGACGCCGCGCCGAAGACCACCGTGCCAACCAGGAACACCCGCCGGCGCCCCAGCAGGTCGGCCAGCCGGCCGCCGAGGAGCACCAAGCCGCCGAACACGACGATGTAGGCGCTGACCACCCACGAGAGCGTCGCCTCCGAGAAGCTGAGATCGACCTTGATCGACGGCAGCGCGACGTTTACGACCGTCTCATCCAAAAAGACCATGAACTGAGCGACGGCCAACGCCGCGAGCGCCAGCCAGCGCCGGTCCATCGCCTTGCTCATGGTCGAAGCTGACGCCGTTTCCATCTTCGTCCTCCCCGTTAGTTGCATGTGCACGCACGAGTATACATGCGTGTGCACACATGTCAAGACCCCCACCGCCGAAGACCGAGTGGGCTTGCCGTTACATCAATTGTTTTCGCCGATCGCGGTCGGCGTCGACTGACGATGCCCGCGCTACCTGGGGACGCAAACGCGGGTCAGGTGCCCGGCGCTCTCGCATTCACGCGCGAGAGGAAGCCTCGTCGTGCATGGGAGGCGGAACAGCCGTCTCGGGTGGTAAGCGAGACTCAACGTCGGCGATCGGCACCTCTAGAGACGACGAGGGCTATGGCGGTGACCTCCATTGCGCCCGCCACTCTGGCGGGTCCCAGCCCTCGGCGACGTAGATCGACTCACGCGCGATCTTGTCCCCTCGAAACTCGAGGATGCTGACCCCGAACATCCTTGGACCGTGGTCATAGCTGATCGAGATCTCTGCGATCCAGAGATCATCTCGCCCCCTCGTCTCTCGAAACTCAACGGCCGTTAAGACCGGTGCGGCCTCCTGGGACGCGAACGCGGGTCAGGTTCCCAGCGCCATCGCCTTCACGCGAAAGGAGGCGCGCGGTCAAGTCATTGCGCGACCGCCGAGGTGCTTGTTCTTGGCCACGAACTTGCTCGCGCTGAGCGTCGCGCCCTGCGGGTCGCTGATGACGGTTACCCGGATCGTGTAGGTAGCTGTGGACCAGGGGGCGTCGAAGGGCGGGACGATCACCTCTCCGCCCAGCTCCCGGACCTTCGCGGCCGTGGCGTCGGCGTCCTCAGTCGCGAAGGTCACGCTCCAATGTGCCGGCATGTCGGGCTGGTCGTCCGGGATTGGAATGATGCTCGCGACGGTGTCCTCGAACCCCTCCGGCGCCCCTGCCTCCGCCATCTGCTTGCGAAGGTCGGGATGGTGTTCGCGCTCGAGCCAGTCGCCATAGCCGGGCAGTGTCCACCCGTCAGCCCCGCCGCCGATGGGCCCCGTCCGCCACCCGAACACCGCTCCGTAGAACGACCGCGCGCCTTCGGCGTCGCGGGTGTTGAGGCCGTTGAAGACCGGTGCGCCCGGGTCGTTGACAAGCCGCGCGCCCCTGTGCTCCTTCGCTTCCCAAACGCCGAACGCCGCACCCTCGCAATCCGTGAAGACGCCCATCCGGCAGGCGTCCATGAAGTCGAACGGTTCCACCATGACCGCTCCGCCGGCATCGCGGACCTTGGACGCGGCCTCGTTGGCGCTATCGACCCAGAAGTAGGTGTTCCAGATCGCGGTCGGCGGCGCTGCCTTGGGGATCGATCGGATGGCGGCAACGTCGCCGCTGCGCAGAGCGCCTGACACATCAAAAATGGACGAGCTTGTCGCCTCGTGCCGGGCAATGAAGTAATTCCCCTCCGAGCCCGCCGGCACCACATTCTCGAACTCCCACCCGAAGAGTCCGCCGTAGAACTCGACCGCGGCCTCGGGGTCGGGTTGGCTCGCCTCCACCCAGCAGGGGACGCCGGGGATGTATCCGTCGCGTTCGGGCATTGATGCTCTCCCTTGCCAGTCGTCGAGGGGTCGGGCGCACCGTATCCGCTGATTAGGTCAGGATCCGTCCTAATCTCACCGGGCCTCTCATGGTGCGGCGCGAGGGCCTGATCTGCCGGCCGGGCGCTCCTCCCCTGCGCGATAGGGAGGATTGGCTCGGGTTGCCGTTACATCAATTGTTTGCGCCGATCGCCGTGGCCACAAACTGACGACCCGTCACGCCGCACACACTCGGGCAGATCCCCTGCGCTACCGCTCGTTATCTACGTCGAAGAACCGCTCGGGCTCGAAATGGAGCGGGCCCCCTGGCCCTTCCTGGCGAAAGCGCCGCATCTCCTCAGGACCCCGAGTACCGGCCGATCGGGTAGATGGCCGTGAAGTCGAACTCGGCCTCAGGCGCGATGCCCGCGGCGAAGCTGGTCAACGAATCAGCATCTTCATAGGCTCGGCGCACGGCCTCCAGGTTCTCCTGCGACATCGCCTACTTCCGCAGCCCGGCGGCTTCGAGGGCGTCCTTGGGGTCGAGACAAGGCCGACCCAAATCGCCTTGCCGAGGAAATCGGCAGGTACACGCGAGAGGAAACTGCTCCAAACATGGGCGGACTTCCCCCATGCCGTTCTCGAATTCGATCAGGAAGGAGCCTCCCGCCGAATGCTGCCAAGCGTGGTTTGATTGCTGATCGACGAGCGAAAGGAGCCGGCCGATGGCATTCGAGGAGCTGAAGGAGAGGCAAAGCGTCGTCTGGGGCTCTGGGCCTTACGAGCGGATCTCGGAGCACCTGAGGATCGCCCACGACCATCTCCTGCGAGAGGTCGAGCCTCGCGAGGGAGAGCGCTGGCTCGACATCGCGACGGGACCGGCGAGATCGCGGTCCGGGCGGCCGAGGCCGGCGCGCGCGTCACCGGCCTGGATCTCGCCCCCGACCTGATCGAGTCCGCGCGGAGCCGCGCCGCCGCGGCCGGGGTCGACGTCAGCTTCGACGTCGGCGACGCCGAGAAGCTGCCCTACGAGGACGGTCAGTTCGACACCGTCAGCTCGGGCTTCGGCGTCATGTTCGCGCCTGACCACCGGGCCGCCGCCGGCGAGCTCGGGCGCGTATGCCACTCCGGCGGGCGGCTCGGGCTGCTCAACTGGCACCCGGCCCTGGGAGTGGCCGAGTTCTTCAAGATGATGGCCGCCTACATGCCACAACCTCCCGAGGGAGTGGGCAGCCCGTTCGCGTGGGGCGATCGCGACCACCTCGAGGAGCTCCTCGGCGAGGCGTTCGAGCTCGGCTACGAGGAGGGCGACTGCCCGCAGCCCGGCGAGTCCGGCGAGGAGATCTGGGAGCTGTTCACGACCGCCTACGGCCCGACCAAGGCGCTCGCTGAGTCGCTCGACGACGAGCAACTCGAGGCTCTGCGCGCGGACTGGGTCGCGTACTTCGAGCGGTTCCGCACCGACGACGGCATCAGCCAGCCGCGGCCCTACGTGCTGGTGATTGGGTCAAGGCGGTAATCGAACGGGCAGGAGTTGTCTTGGAGGACCTGAGCAAGCGCTCGGCGCAGGAGGTGCTGAGCTGAAGATCCTCGGTAGCCCTACGGCGCCATTGCCCGGTGCCTGGGACTGCCGAGCGGGCAGACCGTGCGCGATCGCCAACGTCACGGATCTCTGAGATCTCGAGCTGGATCTCGGCAAGAGCTTGGAACCACGCTCGGCGCGCATCGCGGACCCCCCGCCTCGATGCACCTGTGGCTTCACCCGAGCGATGTCGCCGCGTCCGTGGACGGGGCCCTGCCACCAACGCGCAGTATCTCGCGGAGAGCAGGCCTAGCCCACGCCCTATCGGTTTTTGTTTCGGGGCTATCCCGGTGGTGGCGAGATGACTTACGGAAGCGGTTGTGACCCTCGCCTACTCCCGCAGCCCGGCGGCTTCGGGGGCTTGCCAGCCACAGCCGACGACCGAGGCGCGCTTCGGATCCAGCGCCTCGGTCGGCGGCGGGGCGCGTTACGCGCTTGTAGCCGCCTCCGTCGGAAGGCCCGTTGCGTTCTCCGTGTCGACTTCGAAGTATGCGTTCTCGCTGGCGTCTCCCAGCGTCGAGTCGATGTAGTCGCGAAGCGCGTCCAAAGACTCGGCCTCCCAAAGACAGGTGGCCGTCGTCATGTCCTTGCTCGGGTAGAACTCTCGGCCGGTGATCCCGGCCGGGGCGTCCTCAATGAGCCGCTCCCCGCGAGAGAAGGCGGCATTTGCGTCCTTGATGCGATGAATGACCCCGACGTACATGAACACACCTCCCTTGAATCGTCGAGAATCCCCACCGTAGCGCCCCCCCATTCGTGGCGCAAGGCTTGTCTACCCGCGCAGCCCAGCGGCTTCGAGGGCCTCTGCGAGCTGAGAAAGGATGCGATCCGGCTGACACGCCCTCCTCGGATCGCTGGTCACGTGCGCAATGCGGGTCGGTAGCGCGCGGCGGTCAGAAAGTCAAGACGTCCATCGCGCGACTGGGACCGGGCGGAGCGAGGGTTCTAGGCTCCCGCCGTGCCGTTGCCCTTTGCGGTTTCAGACTGGATAGCGGTCGTATCCGGTGTCGTGGGCGGAATTCTCGGTGCCATAGCGGGCGCCCTAGCCAGGCGCGCTTAAGCGGCTTGAACGGGGCGCAAAATCCGAAGAGGAAGCGATGGAACCCGGGCTCGGACCCAACCGACGAGCACGGGCTCGTCGCGCGGTTGCTGGGCTCTTTCAACGCACATCGCCAAGCCGAACTCGGTAGCTCACGGCCTAGGCGTTGACCGAATCGTGGCGGCCGGTGGTGGATCGACGCGCGATCGGCCCGTTGGGCGCCAGCGGGCGATTCCGGGTTCAGTTCCACCCGCGCTGCCGCGGAACCGCCCCAACTTTGCGGCCGCGCGTGATCTCGGAAGAGCCGATTTGCAGGGTGTTTACGGTGAGAGCGAAGGGGGAGGGATTCGAACCTCGTCGGACCTAAGTTGGCCCGAAACGGCTTTCGAGACTTGGGCATAGTCATGGCGTCGACCCGCCACGCGCCAGGCTTCCGCTTTGCCCGACGAAGAACAGCAAGCCGACTTCCCTTATGTAGAGCCGATCGCCGTTGGCGTCGGCGAAACGTATGGCCGCTCTCCCTAGAGCTCCTGTGGGATTTGTTGCGTGCGCCGTACCCAGGAGATCGTCGGGCGAGCGGGCCAACGATACGCGCCGTGAAGGAACGCTGCGCAGACGTTCCTATGGCCGTCCCCGTCGTCCCGCCCGGCCTGCAGCCGACTGCTCCGATCGCGCGCGAGAGGAGCCTGATGCTCGGGCCGGCAAAGTGCGGGGTCTGGTGCTTACCCACGGAGCGCTCGGCGCACTCATCTAGACCGCGCCCTATACGAAGCTACCTGCCGTGGGATTGCGCGGGTCGGTTATTGGGCTGGTGATGCTTGCCGCCCTGGCGCTGGCGGCGTGCGGTGGTGGGGGCACGACGTCGTCGTCCACAGCCGCGGGCGCCAAAATCGACCCGGCTTTCGTCGCCAAGGTCGACGCCGTGTGCGCGAAAGCCAACAGGCGGTTCGCAGCGAACGGCAAGTTCCCGTTCCAGAACTTCGATCCGCTGCACCCGGACCCAAAGCTATTGCCCAAGGTCGGAGCGTTCTTCAAGCCGAATATCGCGACCGGTCAGATGATCGACGCTGAATTGCGAGCGCTGGGAGAGCCGGCGACCGACGCGCGCCAGTGGAACGCGATCCGCGCCCTTGCCATCGCCGCCCATGCCGGTGCGATAAAGCAGGTCCACGCCGCGCTGACGTCGGACGTAACCGGATTCGTCGCGACGGTGAACCAGGCGAAGCGGCTTCACACGCGGCTCGACAGCGAGGCGCGAGCCGCGGGCTTCGCTGCATCGTCGCCCTGCGCGAAGATCTTCTGACGCCGCCTCTCCACGCGCCCAAGTATCCGCGGCTTCACCGCGGGCGAAAGGAGTAGTGGCTCGGGTTGCCGTTACATCAATTGTTTTCGCCGATCGCGGTCGGCGTCGACTGACCGGGGCGGCCACCTGGGGGACTCAACCGCGGGTCAGATCCCCAGGGCTATCGCATTCACGCGAGTGGAGAACCAGACCGCATAGGCCTGCGACACACGCTGCCAGCTCGGCGTCGAGGTGCCCCACCGGCGCCAAGCTGAGGAGCGCTGGCGAGTGGGAGCCAAGCGCTCAGGCCGTGCCGGCCGCCACCCCGAACTGGTAGTGGACGCCCGTGAGTTCCTCGGAGACCTCCCAGAGGCGGCGGGCGGTTTCCTCGTCGCGTGCGGCGGCGCTGGAGCCGACGAGCTTCGGGTTCCCGCGCCGCTCGAGGAACCCGCCTGGGCCGACATAGGAGCCGCCCGGCAGATCCGGCGTGGTCGCCGCGTACAGGGTCGGCCACGCGCCCTGCTCGTCGCTCTGGGCGAAGATCCGGTTGCCCAGCGCCATGATGCGATCCTGGATCGACTCGGTGTGGAACTGCAGGTTCGTCGCGGCCCAGCCCGGGTGCGCGGCAACGCTTCGCAAAGGCGAGCCGGCGACGCCGAGGCGGCGCTGCAGTTCGTGCATGAACAGCAGGTTGGCGAGCTTCGATTGGCTATAGGCGGGCCAGCGACGGTAGGCGCGCTCGGACATCAGGTCGTCGAAGTTGATCCTGCCTCTGCGATGCGCGCCGCTCGAGATCGTCACGACGCGATCCCGGATGCGCGGCAGGAGCAGCCCGGCGAGGGCGAAGTGGCCGAGGTGGTTGGTGCCGAGCTGCAGCTCGAAGCCGTCCGTCGTCGTGCGGTGCGGCGTGGCCATCACGCCGGCGTTGTTGACGAGCACGTCGACGTTGCGATCGAGGCCTTCGGCGAAGGCACGCACCGAGGCCAAATCGGCGAGGTCCAGCGCACGAACCTCGGGGTCGCCGCTCAGCCCGGCCGCCGCGGCCTCGCCCTTGGCGGCGTCGCGGACGGCGAGCACGACGTGCGCTCCGGACCCGGCTAGCTCGCGTGCCGCGGCGAGCCCGATCCCGCTGTTGGCGCCGGTGACGACGAAGGTGCGACCCGACTGATCGGGCATCTCTGCTGGGGTCCAGGAGCTCATAGGTCAACCCTACGCCTTGCGCGCGGGCGCCAGCTAGGGGCCGCGGGCCGAACGGGGCCTGGCTCCGAGCCAGCGCCTGCTGATAGCGGCAGATCGACAGTGCGCCGCCTTGCCGTTACATCAATTGTTTTCGCCGATGGCCGTGGGCGTTGGCGAAACGTATGGCCGCCCTCCCTAGCGCTCGTCCGCGATTTGTTGCGGGCGCTGTACCCGGGAGATCGTCGAGCGAGTGAGCCAGCGATACGCGCCGTGAACGAACGCTGCGCAGACGTTCCCGTATGACTGTCCCCCTCGTCGTCCCGCGCGGCTCAGAGAGCCGGGTGCTCCTGATCGAGCCTCTCGGCGGACGCCTCGGCGCCGACGTTGGGCAGATCGAATGAAGCGACCTCGGCCCACGCCTCGACGTGGGCGGATTTGGACCCGTTCGAGCTCGGTGAGCTCGGGGACGAGCAGCAGGCGGGAAGCACTCGACCATTCGCTTCTGGCCTTTCCACAACCATGTTCGCGGAAGTCGGGGCTTGATGCGTAGGGTGCTTGTGGATGGAATCGGTTGCCGGGCATGACCGGGCCGAGGGTGGGCCGGGCCTCAATCGCCTTGCCGTAACCGCCACCACGCACTGTCTTACGGGGTGCGCGATCGGCGAGGTGGCCGGGATGGCGATCGCCACGGCGCTGGGCTGGGGCAACGGGCCGCAGATCGCCCTCGCCGTCGCGCTCGCGTACTTCTTCGGCTTCGGCCTCACCGCGATACCGCTGATCCGAGCGGGGCTCGCCGCCGGGGTCATCGTCTCGACCGCGCTGGCCGTCGACACGCTTTCGATCACGATCATGGAGGCGATCGACAACCTGACCGTGGTGTTGATCCCCGACGCGATCGACGCCGGACTCGGCGACGCCCTCTTCTACGGCAGCATCGCCGCCGGCTTTGCGATCGCCTACCCGTTCGCCTTCCTGGCGAACCGCTATCTGATCGCGCGCGGGCGTGGCCACGCGCTTGTCCATGAGCGCCACGCGGCACCAAAGGCCAGCGGGAGGTAGAGCCCGAGGCCGCTCATCGGCTCACCCGCGTTTGCGTCGGTGCCACACACAACCCGCGAGGGGCTGGGGCAACCACCCAAGGTCGAGCAGGTCGTTCCCTCATCGGGTTCTCCTCTCCTGTGGGGGACGAGAGCCGCGCCGACGGTTCGTGGGCGGCGAGACGGCGCCCGAAACGCTGGCCAGGAGCGCACGCCTCGCGGCATCCTCGGACAGCCGACCGCCGCTGACCTCGCGGCTTGCCGCGTGGATCAGCTCGAGGATGAGGGTCAGCATCCAGTCCAGCGGCAGCTCGCGGTTGAAGGCTCCGCTCGCCTGACCACGCTCGAGGAGGGGGCGCAGCTGCCCGAGGACCGGCGCGTGGAGGGCGCGCACGCGCTCCGGAGCTAGGCGGGCGTTGATCTCGACCAGCGCGTGGTAGGGCCCCAGCGTTCGCCACGCACTGGCCAGCACCCGGGCCAGAGCCTCGTCGGGGTCGCCCTCGGCGGGGTTGGCGGAGGCGATCACCTCGGTGGCCTCGGCGATCGCGCGCTCGGTCACCGCGGCGATCAGCGCCTCTCGGCTGGGGAAGTGTGCGTAGAGGGTCGCGCGCGCGACTCCGGCCCGCCGCGCCACGACCTCCATGCTCGCCTCGCGATCGCGCGCGAGCTCCTCGACGGCGGCGTCGAGGAGCCGCGCGATGCTGCGGCGGGCGTCGGCGCGGCGGGCCCGAGGGGCTGTTCTCTGCGTAGATCCCGCGGCCATCTTCAGTGGATGCTGACGCTCGCGGGAGCCTCGCGCAGCCGAGGCAGGAACCGCCTCGCCGCGGGGAGCAGGACCAGGGCAAGGAGCATTCCCGCGGCGGCGATTCCAGCGCCGGCGAGGAAGGCATCGCCGAGCCCGTTGGCAAGGGCACCGGGGCCCGCCGCGCCGCCGATCGCCTGGGTGGCGATCGTCGTCAGCGCCGCGATCCCCAGCGAGCCGCCCACCTCGTGGCCGGTGGTGTTGAGGCCCGACAGCATGCCGGCATCGTCATCGCGCGCCCCGGTCATCACGGCGAGGGCGACCGAGACGATCGCGATGCCCAGCCCGATGCCCGCGATCAGGATGCCCGGGAGGACGGCGCCCGCGTAGCTTCCGGCGCCGTCGACGCGCGAGAGGAGCAGCATGCCGGCGCCGGCGAGGGCGAAGGCAAGCGCCATCGGGATGCGGACGCCGAGATGTCGCGCGAGGTGGCCGCCGAGGTGCGCCCCGGTGCCGACCGCGGCCGCGAACGGGAGGAACCCGATCCCGGTCTCAAGGGGCGAGGCGCCGACCACCTCCTGCAGGTAGATCGACGTCAGCAGGACCGACCCCATCAGGATCGCCGCGGCGGGGAGCATCAGGACGGCACCGCCACCGATCGCGCGGTCGGCGAGGCGCTCGATGCGGAGCAGCGGCTGCGCGGTGCGGAGCTCGAGCAGGGCGAACAATGCGAGGCCGCCGAGCCCGCCACCGCCGAACCCGAGGGTCCGCGCCGATGTCCAGCCGGCATCGGCGGCGCCCGAGAGCGCGTAGAGGAGGGCGGCCAGGCTCGCGGTGGCCACGAGCGCGCCGCGGAGGTCAAGGCCGCGCCAGCGTGGACGCTCGCCGTCCGCGGGCACCGTTCGCAGCACGCCCGCGGCGAGCAGCGCGCCGATCGGCGCATTGATGAAGAAGATCGCCCGCCAGTCGATCCACTCCGTCAGCATGCCGCCGAGCAGGACGCCCACCGCCCCGCCCGCCGCTCCGATCCCGCCCCAAACGCCGAGGGCGATCGCGCGATCGCGCCCAGCGAAGGTCGTCGTGATGATCGACAGCGCCGCCGGCGAGAGCAGCGCGGCGCCAATGCCCTGCCCGCCCCGGGCCGCGTAGAGCGCCCCCGCGGTCGGGGCCAGTGCGGCGGCCAGCGAGGCGCCCGTGAAGAGGGTCAGGCCGGTGAGGAAGGTGCGCCGGCGCCCCAGGAGGTCCGCCGCCCGTCCGCCAAGAAGCAGCAGGCTGCCGAAGAGAAGCGAGTAGCTCGTGATCGTCCACGATAGGTCTGCGCGCGCGATCCCCAGATCCCGGGATAGATCCGGCAGGGCGACGTTCACCGCGGAGATGTCGAGGATCACCATCAGCTGGGCGACGGCCAGCAACATCAACATGGCGCGGCGCGTGGGGGCTAGCGATGACATCGGTCCTCCTCGAAGTCAGACAGTAGGGTCTGAGTTAGTAAATCAGACATGACTGTCTGATGTCAAGCCCCCTGGTGTGCGATCCGTCACACAGGCTGGGATTGCTCTGGCTCCGGCTTCAGGCGCAAGCGCGGCCGGACGCCTCATTGAGCACCTCTGATATGTGGAGGGGCCGCCGCGAAAGCAGCCCCGTTCGCCCGCTTACAGACAGCACTGAAACAGGCTCAGAAGTGAGTCGGACGCGGCTATCCTCGGACCGGTAACCGGTAACGCAGCACTCTCGATGGGAGTGATCAGAGTGTTGCCGCGTCGTTCAGCCCGATCGGTGACCTGGTCCTCTTAGCTGCGACAAATGGAGCGCGAGCGCGGCGCTTCTCGCGTTCGTGCGACCCACTCGAAGGAGGTGAGGGCAACCGAATGGCCACCGTGACGGAGCGCATGAAGTAATCGTGATTGGAGGCGGTCAGGCGGGCCTCGCGATCGGTTATCTGCTCTCTCGGCAGGGCCGGGACTTCATCATCCTTGAGGCGGCCGAGCAGCCCGCGGCCGCCTGGCGTCAGCGCTGGGACTCGCTCAAGCTGTTTACCCCTGCCCGATACAGCGCCTTACCCGGCTTGCCGTTTCCCGGCGACCAGGACTCCTATCCGACGCGGGATGAGGTCGCCGCGTACCTCACCGGGTACGCCCGTCACTTCGAGCTACCGATCGAGCTCAACAGCCGCGTCCGCGCATTGCGCAGAACCAATGGCGCCTACCTGGTCGAGCTGGACGACCGAACCTACGAGGCCGAGCAGGTCGTGATCGCCACCGGTCCCTTCCAGGTGCCGTTCGTGCCGCCGATCGCGGATCGCCTCGACCCGGGGGTGGTGCAGCTCCACAGCAGCACCTACCGGGCGCCCCGCGACATCCCCGAAGGGCCGGTGCTCGTCGTGGGCGGGGGCAATAGCGGCTTTCAGATCGCCGAGGAGCTCTCAAGCTCCCACGAGGTCCACCTCGCGGTCGGATCGCGGCAGACCCCGCTGCCTCAGCGCCTCCTGGGCCGCGACCTCTTTTGGTTCCTGGATGCAACGGGGCTGATCCGGAAGACCAGGGCGTCGCGGATCGGGCGTCGACTTGAGGGACGGGACACCCTCATCGGCTCCAGTCCCCGCGCTCTGCGCCGCCGGTACGGGGTCGAGATCCGCCAGCGGGCTGTCGACGCCACGGGATCGACGGTGAGGTTCGGCGACGACACGACGTTGGAAATCCGCGCGGTCGTCTGGGCAACCGGCTTTCGACCCGATCACTCATGGATCGACGTCCCGGTTTTCGACTCAAATGGGCACCTCGTTCACGAGCGCGGCGTCGCCGAGTCGCCGGGCCTCTACTTCCTCGGCCTCACCTGGCAGCACACGAGAGGCTCGGCGCTGATCGGCTGGGTGAAGGACGACGCCGCGCACATCGCGCAACAGATCAGCGCCTTCCGACCTAGCGCATTGGCTGAAGCGCAGCGGATGGCGATCTATCCGTCACCCGCCCGCGCGTGAGCTTCTGCCGGGCTTAGCAATAGGAGAGAGCGAAATGACGACGTCAGACAACTTTCCGACCGAGACCGCCGGTCTTCCCGAGGCGCGCCCGCCCGGACTGGTCGAGCTGGCTGACGGCGACCGGTACGAGCTTCGAATCGCCCCGGTGGCCAAGGCGCTTGGCGACACCACGGTCCGCATGCTGGCCTACAACGGCTCGATTCCCGGGCCCACTCTCAAGGTGCGGCAGGGCTCGGAGATCACGGTCGAGATCGAGAACCAGGGAGACATGGAGGGCACCGTCCACTGGCACGGCCTGCGGCTTGAGAACCGCTACGACGGGACGCACGAGACGCAGACCCCGATCCCGATCGGCGGCAGCTTCACGGCCCGGGTCACGTTTCCCGACCCCGGCGTCTACTGGTACCACCCGCATATCCGCGAGGACTACGGCCAGGAGATGGGGCTCTACGGCAACGTGATCGTCGAGCCGTCCGATCCGGAGTACTGGCCGCCGGTCAACCGAGAGGTCGCGCTGACGCTCGACGACATCCTTCTCGAGGACGGCAAGGTTGCTCCGTTCAGCCGCGCCGAGACCACTCACTCCGCGATGGGCCGCTTCGGCGACGTGCTGCTGGTGGGCGGCGAGACGGACCTCTCGCTTAGCACCCAGCTCGGCGAGGTCGTGCGCTTCTACCTCACCAACACCGCCAACACCCGCGTCTTCAAGGTCGTCCTCCCCGGGGCACGGATGAAGCTCGTCGGCGGTGACAGCGGACACGTCGAGCACGAGGCGTTTGTCGAGGATGTGATCGTCGCGCCGTCGGAGCGGGTCGTTATTGACGTGCTCTTTGAGAAGCCCGGGGAGCTATCGCTTGAGCACCACACGCCGGACCGCGTCTATCCGCTCGCCGCGATCAGCGTCAGCGAGGAGCGCGTCGAGCCGTCACTCGAGGCGGAGTTCGACGTCCTGCGCACCAACGCCGACATGGTCGCCGAGCGCGACAGGATCGAGCCGTATCTCGAGGCTCGCCCCGACAAAACGCTGGCGTTCATCGCCGAGATGGACATGGGCGCGCCGGAGGGTGACGGACCGATCGTCTACGCCTGCCCGATGCACCCCGAGGTCGTAAGCGAGGAGCCCGGCCACTGTCCGGAGTGCGGCATGAAGCTCCTCGCCGTTGAGGCTCCGGCGACCACCTACACGTGCCCCATGCACCCCGAGGCCGTCAGCGAGGAGCCGGGTCATTGCCCGGAATGCGGCATGAAGCTCCTCCCCAAGCAACTCGTCGCCGATGCCGGGGGTGGCCCGGAACACGAGGGACACCACCACGAGCACGAGGGCCACGGCCACCCGGAGGCAGGCGGGATCGAGTGGGAGGACGACATGGTCGAGGTCAACCGGTTGACCACCCCGGCCAACAAGCGTTGGAAGCTCGTCGACCGAGAGACGGGGGCAGAGAACGCGGCGATCGACTGGCGATTCCGGGTCGGCGATCAGGTGAAGATCCGGCTGCTCAACGAGATGGCGGGCGACCATCCGATGCACCACCCGTTCCACGTCCACGGAGCCGGCCGCTTCCTGACCCTCGCCCGCGACGGGGTCCCGGAGCCCAACCTGGTCTGGACGGATACGGTGCTCGTGCCCACCGGGCAGACCGTTGACATCCTCCTCGACGTCACAAATCCCGGCCTATGGATGGCGCACTGCCACATCGCCGAGCACCACGAGAGCGGGATGATGTTCAGCTTCGAGGTGACGGAATGAAGATTGCGTACGTCCTCTATCCCGATTTCACCGCGCTCGATTTGGTCGGTCCCTATGAAGTCATCAGCCGCTGGCCTGATGCGGAGGTCCACTTCTTGGCGAGCTCGCTCGATCCGGTGCGAACCGACTGCGGACTGACGATCATTCCCACCGATACACCAGAGACCTTGTCCGATCCCGATCTCATTGTCGTCCCCGGTAGCGGAAACCCGTTGCCGGTCCTCGATGATCAGGTCCTGATCGAATGGCTCCGCAACGCAGCGCCGGCGTGCCAGTGGACAGCGTCGGTATGCACCGGCGCCGGGCTCTACGCCGCCGCTGGCCTCCTCGAGGGCAAGAAGACCACGACCCACTGGGGTTTTCGAGATGTCGTCCGGGCTTACGGCGTCGAGGTGGTCGACGACCGGGTGGTCTGGCAGGGAAACCACATCAGCGGAGCGGGTGTGTCGGCCGGGATCGACATGGCCTTGAACCTCACAGAGCGGGTTCATGGACGCGAGCTGGCGAAGGCGCTCCAGCTCGTCATCGAGTACGACCCACAGCCGCCGTTCGACTCCGGCTCGCCGACGAAAGCCGACGCCCAAACCAAACGCCTGGCGATGCAGGTTCTGATGGGGGATCAGCCTCGAATGAAGGTAGCCGCGCAGATGGGTCGTGCGATCATCGGTGCGCGAATTGGTCGCGCTCGGCGAGCGCTAGCCGGACGCCGCCGCCAGCAATCGGCGGTCAGCTGAGCGAGTCCAGAAATAGGTCTGGTACCGGACGGGGGGAGTCCACCGCGGCTCTCCGCCTCCAGGCCGCGGTCGAGGCACAGATCGCGGCCGGGGCGCCGGGCGCTTTGGCGCGCATCGAGGCGCCCCGCCTGAGGTGGGCTGGTGCGGCCGGACAACTCGCCCGGGGAAAGAGCCGTGCCCTGCGGCCGGACGATGCCTTCCGCGCCGCGAGCGTCACAAAGAGCGTGACCGCCGTCGTGGCTGTCAGGCTCGCCCGCGAGGATCGCCTAGCGCTCGACGAGCCACTCGCGGACCACCTCGCTCCCGAGCTCCTTCACCGCTGGCGCGCCCTCGATGCCCTTCCGGGAACGACGCCGCGCCAGCTGCTCGCCCACACCTCGGGTGTGCCCAACTACTTCCGCGACGAAACGTTCATGGCGCGGCTGCACGAGGCGCCGCGCCACCGGTGGCGGCCAGTCGAGCTCGTCGACCATGCCGCCGCCTACGGAACCCCGAGCTTTAGCCCCGGTCAGGGCTTCGAATACTCGGACACCGGCTATGTGATCGTCGGGATCCTCGTTGAGCAGGCGACCGATCGCCCGCTGCACGAGGTTTACCGCGAGCTCGTCCTCGACCCGCTCGGGATGGACAGCACCTGGCTCGAGGGTCACGAGCCTGCGCGGAGGCCGGAGGTCGCACACCACTACTCCGGCGAGCTCGACTGGACGACGCTCGACCCGACGATCGATTGGGCCGGCGGGGGCCTCGTCACCACCGCATCCGACCTAACCCGCTTCCTCCAAGCGCTTTGGTCGGAACGGATCGTCGACTCTCGCGGGCTCGACCAGCTCACGAACTGGACACCTGGAGCGTCGTTTCCGCCCGGCCACGCCCTGCGCTACGAGCGCTACGGGCTGGGGATGGGGAGCAACACCGTGGAGGGAGTGGAGCTGCGGGGGCACACCGGCTTCATCGGGGCCTTCGTGTTCCACGCGCCCGAGTACGGCGCGGTTCTCGTCGGCACCCACAACGACTCCCAGGTCGACCGCTGGCCGCTCGTGGCCGCGCTCTGCCGGGAGCTACGCGAAGCCGTCTGAGCGTCTCTTCGGCGAGTCGGGGCCTCCCAAATCCGACATCAGACTGGCGTTCGAAGCCACCTATGGCGTGTCGTCCGACGACTGCTGATCCCGTACGGTCTGACCGGTGGCGTCTGACCCAGTCGAGCGCACCTTTCTGTTCGCCGATATGGCGGGATTCACGGCGCTAACCGAGACGATGGGCGACGAGGAGGGCGTCGCAGTCGCCGAGGCTTTCTTCGACGGCGCCCGCGGCCTGCTCGCCGACCACCGCGCCCGCGAGGTCAAGACGATCGGTGACGCGCTGATGATCGAGGCCGCCGCCGCGGCGGATGCCGTGCGACTTGGGTTGAGCTTGGGGCGCGATGTCGGGGCCCGCCACGGCTTCCCGAGTGTCCGGGTGGGCATGAACACTGGGCCCGCGCTTAATCGCCAAGACGACTGGTTCGGGGCAGCGGTGAACCTCGCGGCTCGAGTCTCGGGCGCGGCGGCGGGCGGCGAGGTGCTCTTGACCGAGGCGACCCGTGCCGCGGCCGGCGAGCTTGCCGACGTCGACTTCGTCGATCACGGCCGCCACCGCTTTCGCAACGTCGTCGAGCCTGTGGCCGTGTTCCGGGCGGTGCCGCTCGGAGGTGAGCGCGATGCCGATCAGCTCCCGATCGACCCGGTCTGCCGGATGGCGGTCGACCCGGCGCAACGTGCCGGCGTGCTGACCTACAACGGCCTCGAGTACAGCTTCTGCTCGCTCGAGTGCGTCGAGCGCTTCGCCGCGCAGCCGGAGCTCTTCGTCGGCGGCGAGTGAGGAATCGCCTATACCCCCATAGGGTATAACTCATGGTGCGAATGATCGGCACCCCGCAGAGCAAACCGAAGACCGTCCTGGTCGCGGGCGCGACCGGCCGTCTCGGAGGCCTAGTCCCGCTCCTGCTCGCGCGCGGCCACGATGTGCGGGCGATGACCCGCGACCCCTTCTCGCCCGCAGCCGAGGCGCTTCGCGCCGCCGGGGCCCAGGTGGTTCAGGGCGATTTCGACGATCCGGCGAGCATCGCCGGCGCCGCCACCGGCGTCCACGTCGTCGTCGCCACGGGCACCGCGCACCGGGCGGGCCCGGATGGAGAGCTTCGCCACGGGCTCAACCTCGCGTCCGCGGCTGTCGCCGCCGGCGTCGGGCACCTGGTCTACGTCTCCGGTGACGGCGCAGCGCCAGACAGCCCGGTGCCGCTGTTCAGGGTCAAGTTCGAGGTCGAGGAGCGGCTTCGCTCGATCGACGTTCCACACACGATCCTCGCCCCCGTCTACCTGATGGAGAATCTCTTCAACCCCTGGAACCTCCTCGCCCTCCAGGCCGGGACGTTCCCGAGCCCGATCTCGGTCGGAAGGCAGATGCAGCAGCTCGCGCTCGCCGACCTGATCGCCTTCGCGGCGCTGGCGGTCGAGCGGCCGGGCGACTTCGAAGGCGCCCGCGTGAGGCTCGCATCCGACGAGCTGAACGCCGAGCAGGCCGCCGAGGCGCTGTCCGCCATCACGCAGCGCGACCTGACCGCGGAGCGGATCGCGCGGGAGGAGCTGCCGCCCGGCCTGCACGCACTCTTTGACTGGCTCGAGGAGACGGGCCACGACGCGGACGTCGACGGCCTGCGCCACATGAATCCGGAGGTCGGCTGGCGCCGATTCGCCGACTGGGCCGACGAGGAGGCTGGGCGGTTCCGCGAGCTCTGCCCCCACCAGGCGCCGGTGGCACCGTGAGCCGGCGGGCCAGGGTCCGCCCGCCTGTTTGATACCCGCTCTGCGCGACGGAACATCCTGCCGTCGCCTCCCTCTCCGTATCCAACTGGCCTCAGCCCACGCTGCTGACCCCGCTGGCTTGACGACGTAGTCATCGGAGCGTTGCCGTTTTGCGCGAGGGGCGAGAGCCAAAAAACAGCGACCACCGAGCCGTCTTGCCGTTATGCAAATTGTTTTCGCCGATCGCCGTGGGCGACGGCGAACGCATCGCCGCCCTCCCTAGGTCTCGTGCGCAATTTGTTGCGCCCGTCCTTGGGAGCGGCCCACAGGTCACGCCACCGCTCCGGTTGGGTCAGCGAGTGGGGAAGAAGTCGTGGCCTGAACCCTTCAATCCCACTGCCGAGGATGCCCGGCGGACTCGTACGAGCAGCTGAGATCGGTGATTCCGATCTAGGGCGAGCGGACGGTTTTCTGACTCACGCGGCGAATCTCGCCTGAGCTCGCGCCCGGCGCCTTGCCGCCTCGACCTCGCGGTTCTTCGGCGGAGCCGCTGCCACGAGCCCATCGAGCAGCCGCCGCGTTGCGGCCGCCACCTCCTCACAGGCGCGGTCGAAGGCCTCCGCGTTGGCCCGGGACGGCTTGTTTGAACCGCTGACCTTGCGCACGTACTGAAGCGCTGCCGCGCGCACCTCCTCATCGGTGGCCGGCGGATCGAAGTTATGGAGCGTTTGGATGTTCTTGCACATGCTCCGCAGCGTAGCCACCCCGCATTCGCGGCGGGTCGCGCGGACCGACTTTCGCACCTTCGCGCGCCACCTCACGCAGGTCTCTCGCGGCGGATACGACGACGAGCTGGCCGAGCGCTGGGTTCGCCGAGTGCCGACCGAGGTCGCCTTGGGCACATCGACCGCGTGACGGCCGCCGAGCGGCCCTTCGGCGAACTCCTCGAGCACCTCGACGTACCCCTCCTCTCGCCCAGCACAAGGGCTGCATCAAGTTCACGCCGGAGAGATTCGCCGATGCCACCGCCGCGTTTGCGCACGCGAGGACGGTCTCCGACGAGGTGAAGCCCACCGCCAGCGAGGGGTTCGCCGCGGCTCTGCGCGCCTTCTGCGAGGTCGGGGAGAGCAGGTAGGCACGCTGTCCCGAGACGAGATCAGGAGCTGAGAAGCCGCCCGTCGGTTCGCCAGTCACAAGTTCCGCTGCGGTGCAACGCGTCAATTACCGCCCGGGTGCATGACCACGTCCCACCAATTCGCTGCTGGCGTCGGGAGGCGGGGTGGTGATGTCAAGCTCGCCGGTCAGAAACGAGCCTCGGCGCGACGATCTCGGACACGCGGTCGTGGGTGTCATGAGTCCTGAGCGGGTGGAGCTGGCTGGAAGGCCTCGGTGGACTGCGGATGCGGGAAGGCGAGCGCGTCTTCGATTATCCGCTCGACTGTTCCATCCGCGTGCGCGCGGCGGTGTAGGTCCTAAGGGGATTGCGAGCTAGAAGTGCGACCTTCGGCCGACGCAGGCCGGCTGAACCGCGAACTCATCGCTCCAGTGCTCGCAGCGCGGCCTCGCGCACGGCAGACGACTCGTGGGACGACTCAATCTCGCGAAGCCGCGCCTTGACTTGCTGTTCGCTGAAGCTGCCGGCCGCGGCGACGGCCTGCTTGACGACGCTCGGGTGGTCATCGTCCATGAGCACCAGCAGGACGCGACTGGCCCCCTGCTCAGGGAGTCCGCGCGCCGCGTACGCCGCGGCGGCGCGAACCCCGACCGCGTCGTGTCGCGCTGCGGCGAGCACCACCTCGGCCGCGGCTCCGCCGCCGATCGTGCCCGCCAGGCTCGTTGCCTTGGCGGCCAGCAGCGCGTCGGCGGAGCGCACGAGCTCCGCCAGGTGCGGTAGCGCGGCCTCGCCGAGCTTCGCGGCTGCTTCTGAGTAGTCGGGCTCATCGGGCGCAAGCGCCGCGATCACGCTGGCACGCGTCAAGGTGATGATCACCCCCCGGCAGTCGATGGCAGATGGCGCCTCCTGCATAGTGGCGATCTGCTCGCCCGTGAGATTCGGCGGCGGATTCGTGATGTTGTCGGTGCCGCCGCCGGTCATGAGGTTGTCGCTGTCGTCCACGTGGCGGAGGCAGAGCACATGGCCCACTTCGTGCCCCAACGTCCATCGCGACGCCCCCTTCGTGACGATGCAGCTCGGTACGTCCACCGGGTGTATAGCGCAGCCGTTAGTGGCCTTGACTGTGGAATCGACGAAGTAGGCGGCCACGTCAGTCGGCCCAAGCCCGTTGCGGTTGGCGAAGAGGGTCGCCTGGTCCTCGGTCGAGCCGTTTCCGGTACAGATGCTCCCCTTGCACTCACCGATGTCGACGATCTCCAGCTCGGGGAGGTCGAGATCCTCGCGGCCGACCTCGACGATCCGGAAGTCAGCGGTCGCGTAGACCGTCGCCATCTCGTACAGCATCGTGTGGAACGAGAACCGGGCCGGCTCGACGAGGACCTTGAGGCCGAGTCGCACCAGAAACGCAAGCCCGTCGAACGAGGTGTGCCAGATCCGGTTGCTCGTGTCGCCGAGGTGGACCAGCTGCAGCCTGCCCGCGAAGGCGCTCAGCGCGGGCGCCGCCTTGCTGAGCTGGTCCGCCAGGTAGAAGTTCCGCGTCCAGTCGGTTCCGTCGAACTCGGAATGCCAGATCCGGTTCGAGCTATCGCCGAGGTGGACGATGTGGAGTCGCTCCCGCGCACAGCGGTCCTCATAGCTGGCGAGGGCGGGCGAGGCCTTGCTGAGCTGGTCGGGGATCGGGGTGTTGGCGCTCCACGAGCTGCCATCGAACTGCGAGTGCCAGATCCGGTTCGAGCTGTCGCCGAGGTGGACCATGTGCAGCCGGTCGCCGAACGCGGCCAGCGCCGGCGAGGCCTTGCTCAGCTGACCACTGACGACGACGTTCTCGGTCCAGCCCACGCTGCCCTGCATACTTCCACGCCCGCCCACGAGGACACAGAGCCGCTTCGGAGAACGTGGAGCATTGGCTCTGGTTGGCGTTATGCGAATTGTTTTCCCCGATCGCCGTTGGCGTCGACTGACCGGCCCGGCCGCCTGGGAACTCAAACGCGGGTGAGATCCCCGGCGCAATCGCATTCACGCGCAGAAAGCAGGAGCGAGCATTCGCACGCGTCAGATGACGGCGGCCAGTGGACGTTCGGAGGTCCAGATCGTCGGCTGCTTCTCAGGCCTTCCGACGCCGGATAATTTGCCATGACAGCGATGGCCTCAATCGTCACCCTGGCCCTGGCCCCCATCCACCAGGACTACCTGCTCGAGGCCCGCCAGATGCAGGCGCTGTCGTTCGCCGTGCATATCCCCCTGGTCTGCTTCGGGGTCGCCTTCCCGGCGATCCTGATGTTCGTCGAGTGGCTGTACCTGCGTACCGGCGACGGGCTCTATCGCACCCTGGCTAAGCGCTGGACCAAGGTCATGGTCGCGCTTTTCGCGGTCGGGGTGATCACCGGCACGATCCTCAGCTTTGAGATGGGCCTCCTGTGGCCGAACTTCACAGCGACATTCGGCTCCGTGTTCGGTCTGGGCTTCGCAGTGGAGGGATTTTCCTTCTTCGTCGAGGCGATCTTCATCGGCATCTACGTGTATGGCTGGGACCGCCTATCGCCTCGAGCGCACTTCGCCAGCGGAATCCCGATTGTGATCTCGGGCTTCACGGGGTCGCTGATGGTGATCTCGGTCAACGCCTGGATGAACCATCCCTCCGGCTTTCGCCTGAGCGGCGGCCAGGCCGTGGATGTGCACCCCCTCGCGGCGCTGTTCGGCAACGGCTACCTCTGGCACGAGCTCATGCACATGTACGTGGCCGCGTACATCGTCACCGGCTTCTTGGTCGCAGGCGCCTATGCCTTCGGCCGGTTGCGCGGGCGCTGGGGGCGCTACGAGCGCACCGCCCTGGCGATCCCGCTGACCGTGGCGGCGCTGGCCGCGCCCGTGCAAGTACTGGTGGGAGACTGGAACGGTCGCGAGGTCGCGGGCGCTCAACCGACCAAGCTCGCAGCCATAGAGGGATTGCCCGAGACCACGAGCGGCGCCTCCCTGCATCTGCTCGGCTGGTACACCGACGGGGAGATCAAGTACGGCATCGCCATCCCCAAGCTGCTCTCGCTTTTGGCCTTCCACGACCCGAATGCGACCGTGCAAGGGCTTGACGCGGTCCCCGCCGACCAGCGCCCGCCAGTCAACGTGGTCCGAGCGGCGTTCCAGACCATGGTCGGCATCGGAACGCTGCTCGCCCTGCTAGGCGTCGCCTACCTGGCCGTCCGCGTTCGGCGGAAACGCCTGCCGGAGTCGCCGTGGTTTTACCGCGCCCTGGTCATCGCCGGGCCGCTTTCGGTGGTCGCTCTGATCAGCGGTTGGGTCACCACGGAGGTCGGACGCCAGCCGTGGGTGGTCTACGAGGTCATGCGCACTTCCGACGCGGTAACGGGCGCGAGCGGCATACCGGTCGGCTACGCGACTCTGGCACTGGTCTACTTGGGCGTAGGCATCGGGGTGGCGTGGATCCTGCGTCGCCTGGCCCAGGTCCCGCTGGAGCTGCCCGCCAGCCCGCCCGACACTCCGGTCAGCAACTGACGATGCACCTCTACGACGTTCCACTTCTCTTTGCGCTGATCGGGCTGGTGCTCTACGCCGTGCTCGCCGGCGCCGACTTCGGCGCCGGTCTGTGGCAGCTGTTCGCCGGCAGGGGCCCGAAGGGCGTTCGGGTCCGCGACCACGCGCATGACTCGATGGCGGCCGTCTGGGAAGCCAACCACGTCTGGCTGATATTCGTCCTCACCGTCGTCTGGACGGCCTATCCGGGCGCGTTCGGCTCGATCGCCTCCACATTGTCCATTCCCCTGTTCATCGCAGCCGTGGGAATCATCTTCCGTGGTGGCGCCTACGCGCTGCGGGCGGGGACTTCAACGCCGCGCGAGCTGCGCGCGATCGACACCGTCACGGCGGTGGCCTCGATCATCACGCCATTCGCGCTCGGCGCGGCCGTCGGCGGGATCGCCTCTGGCCGGGTGCCAGTTGGCAACGCCGCCGGGCATCTTGCCTCCAGCTGGCTCAACCCGACCTCGATCCTGATCGGCGTGCTCGCCGTCGCCACGGCCGCATACCTCGCCGCCGTCTACCTCGCCGCCGATGCGGTAAGGCTCGGCAAACCCGATCTCGAACGCCACTTCCGCGCCCGCGCCCTGGGCGCCGGCATCGTCGCCGGGGCGATCGCGCTCGGAGGCCTGGCGGTGCTGCACTCCGATGCGCACTCCCTTTACCACGATCTTGTCGAGGGCGCCGGCCTGCCGGCGCTGGTCGTGTCCATCCTCGCCGGGCTGACCACCCTCGCGCTGGTCTGGCGGCGCAGCTATGAGCCTGCGCGCTACAGCGCGGCCGCGGCCGTCGCCGCGATCATCGCGGGCTGGGCACTCGCGCAGAAGCCGATCTTCCTGCCGGGACTGACCATCAAGCAGGCGGCCGCACCTGACGACACCCTGATCACCATCGTCATCGCCGTGATCTGTGGCGCCGCGATCCTCTTTCCCTCCCTGGCCCTTCTATTCCGGCTAGTACTCGGGGGGCGGCTCGACTACGCCCCAGCAGCCGTGTCGTCAGCGGGTCAGGGAAGGGCCGTCCTCTCTGCGTCCGCATCGGGAGTCCTGGCCAGGTCAGCCGGCGCGTGTTTTGTGGCCGGGGTGGGCTTCCTAACGCTCGCCGAGGCTGGCTGGACACACGCCCTCGGCATCGCCTCGCTGTTCGGCTTCATCATCCTTGGATTCCTCGCCGTTGCGCCGTCAGAGCTCGCCCGGGGCGACGCTGAAGACCAGCGGGTCAGCGAGCTACGACGCTGACGCCGATCCGGTCCCGGGCAACATTCGTCCTCGCAGCACCGCATAGTCCGCGGCCAGAGCGTCCGATCGGTGACGCTCTCCATTTGCGCGATTGGGAGCAGCGACTCAGGTTGGCGGGTCGCCTGGGTCGACTACTCGTCTTCGTCGAAGGCGCTACTCGCCCGGCAGGGTGAAGACCGTGACCGGAAGTCGAAACCGCTCCTGCAACTCGTCGATTAATCCGCGCTCCTGCCAACCAGAACGCGCCGGAGGGCGAAGCGCGACCAGGATGTGGTCTGCGGGAAACCCGGCTAGCGCATCCTCGAAAGCGAGCATGGGATCGTCAGCACCGACCGAGCCGCTCGCTGGCCTCCCCAGCTCGTCGAGCTGGCCGAGAATCTCGCGCAGGCGCTGATCAGCTTGCTCGCGCGCTTTGTCGGTGGCCGAGGCCAACCAATCAAAGCGGGTTGGCAAAGCGGGTGTGACCACCAGGATGTCCTCAGCCGCGTCGATCAGCTCGCGGACCCCGAACGGAAGATCTTCGGTCCTGCTTGCCGCCTGACCGGCC
>JBKPIV010000045.1:0-8610 GCA_046730395.1 Actinomycetota bacterium
CGAGGTGGCGACACCCGACACGGTCTTCGATTTCACCGACGCTTACCCCGATGGGGAGGTGGTGAGCGGGTTGGAGGGGGTCCGTCGGATCGCCGCGAACTGGCCCTGGGAGGCGCTGCACTTCGATCCGGAGCGGTTCCTAGACGTTGACGGGCGGCGGGTGCTCGTGTTCGTGCGAGCGACCGCGACGGGGACGGGGAGCGGGGTTTCGGTCGAGCGCCGCACCGCCCACGAGTGCACGTTCAGCGACGGGTCGCTCGTCCACTTCAAGGTGTACTCGGACCGAGAAAAAGCCCTCGAGGCCGCCGGGCTGCGGGGGTAGGCGATGTCGCAGGAGAACGTCGAGCTGGTCCGTCGAGCCTAGGAGGTGTTCAACGAGGGTGGACCCGAGGCGGTCATCAGTGCTGGCATCTGGTCGCCCAAGATCGTGTTCGATCTCTCCCCGAGCGACATCCCCGGGCTCGGCGTCTATCGCGGCCACGACGAGGTCAGGGCATTCTTCGAGGACTGGTTCGGGGCGTTTCCCTTCGAGGAGTGCGAGGTAGAGATCGACGAGCTGGTCGACCACGGGGATCAGGTGATCGCCGTACACCGCCAGCGGGGTCTGGGAGCGCACAGCGGGGTGGCGGCGGAGCTTGAACAGGGAATCATCTTCACCCTGCGCGATGGAGAGGTGTTACGGGGTCGAGATCTACGGCGACCCCGAGAAGGCCCTCGAAGCCGCCGGGCTGCGAGATTAGGCACGGTGCCCGCCTTGGGCCAGCCGTGGGGTAGGGTCGCCTAGGCGGTGTTCCCGAAACCAAGCAGAGGAGGCCCCGATGGCATTCATGCTGGCGCACTTTGAGATCGACGACTACGACGCGTGGAAGCCGAGATTCGACGCAGATCCGGCGGGGCGCCGGGAAACCGCCAAGGGCTACCAGCTCTTCCGCGGCGTCGATGAGCCGAACAAGGTGTTTGTGGGGGTTGAGTTCGCCTCGGCAGAGGAGGCTAAGTCCTTTCGCGAGCGCCTCCTCGCCTCCGGAGCGTTGGACACGGAGGGGATGACCGTGGTCACGCCCCCGACGGTCGTTGAGGTAGCCGACCGAGCTGAGTACTAGGTGGCCCCCAAAGGAGGTCCTTCAGGAAGCGCGAAGCCGCCGCGCGGCGGTCGCTATCGGAGTGGCCCAAGTCCCACGCCTGATCGGCGTTTGACTTAGCGGCCTTGCCCTTTCGCCATCTGGGCCAGCAGCCTGGCTTCGCGCCGCGGGCGAAGCTCGTCGCCGCTCCCGTCTGGCGACGAAGGCCGCGGTCCTTCGCCACAATGGCGGGTCGTTCGGTCACCTGCCCCAGAGAGCGTTCGACGGATGAGCGACAAGGTCGCTTGGTGCGAGATCGAGAACGCTGGGTACACCGCTGATCTCGGCCTGTGGATGGGCCTGTGTAGCCCGGAGCCACACAGGGGGTCGCCCGCGCCAACGTTTGGCGCCAAGACGGTGCTCGAGCTGGGCGCCGGCGTCGGGCGCGTCTCCGTCCGGCTGCGGGCGCTCGGTGTAGATGTCTGGGCCCTCGACAGTGAGCAGGAACTGCTCGACGAGATCGTGCGGCGGGCGCAATCCGACGGTGTCGGGGAGATCGTTCCGATCTGCGCGGATGCCCGCTCCCACACGAGCCTCGGGCGTCGTTTCGACCTCGTGATCGCCCCGCAGGTCTTCGTGCAGATGTTCGAGGCTCGAGCCGACCGCGTGGCCGTCATGGGGTTCGCCGCCCGCCACCTGGCGCGAGGGGACGACGTCTCGTTCTGGATGACCTTCCATCCGGACCTCGAGCAGGCCTGGGCCGACGAGGAGGACGCTCCGCTCCCGCCTCACGTCAGGGAACTCGACGGGCGCACCTTCGAGACCCATCCGCTGGAGAGCTACTGGCACAGCCACAACGGCGAGCGATCGCTTCGGATCGTCTGGTCGCGTCGGGCCGACGGTGAGGAAAGCACCAGCCAGACGACCTACGCCGATCTCACCCAGGCCGCGGTCATGGATGAGGCGAGCGAGGCGGGGCTGGAGCTGGTGGACTCCGTCATCCTGTCCGGGAATAACGACTTCCTCGACCAGATGGCCTTGCGGTTCATCGCCAGCGGGAGCAGGTCCCGGTCGGGCCGATGAGTCGTCAGGCCGAACGCCCGGCGGCTTCGAGCGCCTGCTGTCGGTCGCAGAAGACCATCCGCGTGATTCGGCCGTCGGCGCAGTCGAAGATGCACCCGACCTCGCTGTCGACGTCGATCCCGCTCGCCTTTCCGCGGCCCCGGAGCCTGTTGAGCGCAACGACACGGGTACCCAGCCCAATCGTCTCCTCGAGCTCGAGGCTGAAGTTCTCCCACGCCTCGAGCCAGGCACGCCACGCGTCGAGCGTCCGGCGCGCGCCCCGGTAGCTCCCTGGGTCAGGGAATGCGGTGGCGCTGAAGATGGCCTCGAAGTCGGGGTTGAAGAGCTCCGCGCTGGCTTGCCACTCGCCCCGCTCCCAATAGGCGAAGAGGGCCCGTACCGCATCGACGTTCTCCTGTGCCACTAAGCGGGCAGTATTCCGCGCCCGGACAGGTCGGCCGTGTGCCTAGCCGGCGGCGGCGCGCCTGACCCCGGCCCTGCCGGCCTTCTTCGCCAGCGAGCGCGGGAACTGGCCCGCGGCGACCTGCTGGATCTCCGCGCCGGACAGCGTTCGGTCGAGCCTTCTGATCACGCAGTTGGTCTGCGCCCGCGAGAGGTGCTGCTGGTTCCGGAGGTTGTCGCGAAGCGCCGCGTCGAAGGTCTGGCGAACGTTGCCGGTCGTGCTGGCGCCGGTGGTCGCCGCGGAGCTCGTGGTAGTCGAGGTCGAGGCGTGGTCTGAGTCGAGGACGTCGTCGCGGTCGTGGACGCGGTCGAGGTGGGCGAGGTCGCCACAGCGGTGGTGCTCGAGCCGCCGCAGGCGCTCAGGGCGAGCGCGGCGAGGGCAAGCGAAGCGGCACGGCACGCCGGAGCCTTGCGGATGTGGACGAGAGCATTCGGCCGACCTCCGTGACGAGGGGCTTGCGCGCAGACGGCGCGGCAGCCTATACCTTGGCCCCATGGGCGGAGAGTCACCCGTAAGCGCCAGGGCGGCGGCGGTCGCGCGGGAGGCGTCGAGCGTGATCGGGAACACCCCACTGGTCGCGCTTCAGCGGCTGACGGAGGGGGTCGGCGCCGAGGTCGTGGCGAAGCTGGAGTACCTAAACCCCGGTGGATCGGTCAAGGACCGGATCGGGGTGGCGATGATCGACGCCGCCGAGCGCGACGGGCTGATCGAGCCGGGAGGATCCGTGATCGTCGAGCCCACCAGCGGGAACACCGGCATCGCGCTCGCCCTGGTCTGCGCCGCGCGGGGATACGAGCTGGTGCTCACCCTCCCGGAGGGGATGACCCGGGAGCGAACCGCGCTGCTGCGAACCTACGGCGCTGAGGTCCACGAGACCCCTTCGCTCGGGGGCATGAACGAGGCGGTCGAGCTGGCCGAGCGCATCGTGGCCGAGCGCGGCGCCTTCATGCCGCAGCAGTTCAACAACCCGGCGAACCCGGAGATCCACCGGCGCACCACGGCCGAGGAGATCTGGCGAGATCTCGACGGCGAGGTCGCGGCGCTGGTCTGCGGCGTCGGCACGGGCGGGACGATCACCGGGGTCGGCCAGGTGCTCAAGGAGCGGCGCCCGGCGGTCCACGTGGTGGCGGTCGAGCCCGCGGGCTCGCCGGTGCTGTCGGGTGGGATCCCCGGCCCGCACAAGATCCAGGGGATCGGCGCCGGCTTCGTTCCCGAGGTGCTCGACCGCTCGGTGGTCGACGAGGTGATCCCGGTCACGGACGAGGACGCGCTGGCGAGGGCTCGCGAGGTCGCCCGCCGCGAGGGGCTCCTGATCGGGATCTCCGCCGGGGCCGCGGTGGATGCAGCGCTCGAGGTCGCGGGGCGGGCGGAGTTCGCCGGGAAGCGCGTGCTCGTGATCATCCCCGACGGCGGCGAGCGTTACATGTCGCTGCCGTTCTTTGCCCCCGAGCCGTAACCCCTACGCTTTGTGACCATGCTCGGGCTCGGCAGCATGCGGCGCGTGGTCGGCGAGATCCGCTCCGATGTCGCCTCCGCCCGCGACCGCGACCCCGCGGCCCGCGGCGTCGGGACGGCAGCGATCCTCATGAACTGGGCGGGGGTCCAGGCCCTGCTCGCCCACCGGGTGGCCCACGCGCTGCACGACGCGGGCGTGCCGGTGCTGCCGATGGCGGTCGCCTACGCATCGAGGGCCGTCACCGGGGTCGAGATCCACCCTGCCGCCCGCATCGGCGCCGATTTCTTCATCGACCACGGCTCCGGCGTCGTGGTCGGCGAGACCACCGAGATCGGCGACCGGGTGACCCTCTACCAGGGGGTGACGCTCGGCGGCACCGGCTTCGCCCGCGGCAAGCGCCACCCCACGCTCGAGGGCGAGGTCACGGTCGGCTCCGGTGCGAAGCTCCTGGGGCCGATCAGGGTGGGCCACGCCGCCAAGGTCGGCGCCAACACGGTGGTGATCCAGGACGTTCCGCCCAACTCGACCGTGGTGGGCAACCCCGGCCATCCCGTGCGCGTCGAGGGCCGCAGGGTCGAGGGTCCCGACGCCGATTGGATCCACCTGCCGGACCCGGTGGCGGACGCGATCAAGGGGCTTTCAGAGCGGATCGGCGAGCTCGAGCGCAGGCTCGCGGAGCTCGACGGCAAGCCCACGGGCGGCGAGGTCCGGGAGCTGCGGCCGAAGAGCGGCCCCTCCTCCGCTGGCGGCTGAGCGCGCCGTACCCGTAGCTATGCTCGGCGAGTGACGCCTGAGACCGAGCTCAGGCCGGTTAAGCCCGGCGCGACGCAGGAAGAACGCCTGCTCGCCGACCTGAACCCGCCACAGCGCGAGGCCGTCACCCACGGGGAGGGGCCGCTGCTCGTCCTCGCGGGCGCGGGCTCCGGAAAGACCCGCGTCCTCACCTACAGGATCGCCTACCTACTGGCCACGGGGCAGGCGCTTCCCAGCGAAATTCTGGCGATCACCTTCACCAACAAGGCCGCCGGCGAGATGCGCGAGCGGGTCCAGACGCTGGTCGGCCGGCTCTCGCGGGTGATGTGGGTGATGACCTTCCACTCCGCGTGCGCTCGGATCCTGCGCGCCGACGCCCAGCGGCTCGGCTACAAGCGAGCGTTCACGATCTACGACGAGGCGGACTCGCTGCGGATGGTGAAGCGGTGCGCCGAGGAGCTGGAGATCGATCCCAAGCGCTTTCCGCCTCGCGCCATCCGCGCCCAGATCTCGGCGGCGAAGAGCCGGCTGATAGATGCCGAGGAGTACGCCGCCGCTCAGGGGTCGTACTTCGAGGAGATGGTGGCCGACGTCTACCGGCTGTACGAGCGCCGCATGCTCGAGGCCAACGCGATGGACTTCGACGACCTCCTGGTCCGCACGGTGAACCTGCTGGAGCTCTTCGAGGACGCCCGCGAGCGCTACCGAAAGGGCTTCCGCTGGGTGCTCGTCGACGAGTACCAGGACACGAACCGGGCCCAGTACCGGCTTTTGCAGCTGCTGGCGTCGGAGCGGGGAAACCTGTTCGTGGTCGGCGACGACTTCCAGTCGATCTACGGCTTCCGACACGCGGACATCCGCAACATCCTCGAGTTCGAGCGGGACTTCCCCGAGACGACGGTGGTGAAGCTCGAGCAGAACTACCGCTCGACGGGGACGATCCTGGACGCCGCGAACGGCATCATCGCCAACAACCGAGGCCAGAAGGCGAAGCGGCTGTGGACCGATGCGGGTCGCGGCGAGCCGGTCAAGATCGCCGAGCACGAGGACGAGCACGCCGAGGCCCGATACGTCGCCTCGGAGATCGAACGGCTGGCGAGCGAGGAGGGCGTCGGACGCGACGAGATCGCGGTCTTCTATCGAATGAACGCGCAGAGCCGGGTGCTCGAGGACACGATGGTGCGGTTCGAGATCCCGTATCAGGTGATCGGCGGCACGAAGTTCTATGAGCGCGCCGAGATCAAGGACGCGATCGCGTATCTCAGCCTGATCGCGAACCCGGCGGATGCCGTGTCGTTTGCCCGGATCGTCAACTCGCCCCGCCGGGGGATCGGCGACACGACCCAGGCGCGGCTGCTCTCCCACGCCAACACCACCGGGCAGGACATCTGGGAGGTGTTCGCCGAGCCGGCCGCGGTCCCGGGGCTGGGCGCCGCCGCGCTGAAGGCCGTCGGCCGTTTCGGGGCAACGATGCGCGGCCTGCGCGAGCGGGCGGAGGCCGCCGGCGACGCGACCGCGGTCGCCGATCTGCTCCAAGCGACGCTCAACGAGAGCGGCTACCGCGAGGCGCTCGAGGCCGAGGCTCAGGGGCGCGGCCCGGACGCCGTCGTCGCGCAGGGGAAGCTCGAGAACCTCGATGAGCTGGTCAACGTGGCCGCCGAGTTCGACGCTAACCGAGCGGTGGAGGGCGAGAGCGACGTGCGCCCCGTCGAGGAGTTCCTCGCCCAGATCTCGCTGTACACCGATCAGGACTCGCTGCGAACCGATGAGAGCCTCGCCACCCTGATGACCCTCCACAACGCCAAGGGGCTGGAGTACGAGGCCGTGTTCATGATCGGCTGCGAGGAGGGCGTCTTCCCGCACATGCGCTCGATCGAGGAGGGAAACCTCGAGGAGGAGCGGCGCCTCTGCTACGTGGGGGTGACCCGTGCCAAGCACCGCCTGTGCATGACCTTCGCCCGCCGCCGAAGCCTGCACGGGGCCCGCGGCTACAACCTCCCGTCGCGGTTCCTCGGCGAGATCCCCGACCACCTCGGCGAGCGCGAGACGACCTCCTCGCCGACCGGATGGGCCACGCGCCTGGGCGGGGGCGTCGGCCTCGGCGCCCCCCCTCGCCCGGAGCCGCACGCGCCGCCGCTGGCCTTCGAGGTGGGAGACGATGTCGTGCACGCCAGCTTCGGCGAGGGCGTCGTGACCGCGGTCGAGCCGGGCCAGGTGATCGTCGTTCGCTTCGCGGCCGATGCCTCCGAGCGCAAGCTGATGGCCGACTACGCGCCGCTGAAGAAGGTCTGAGGTCAGCCGGCTTGAGCGCCAAGCTGATCGACGGGAAGGCCGTCGCGGCGCGCGTCCGCGAACGGGTCGCGAGGGAGGTGCGCGAGTTCGTGGACTCCCACGACGGGCGGGTGCCGGCCCTGGCCACGGTGCTGGTCGGCGACGATCCCGCCTCGCAGGTCTACGTCGGCAACAAGCGCAGGCAGACGGAGGAAGTCGGGATGCGCTCGATCCACCATGGCCTCGCCGCACTGACGCCCGAGGACGAGCTCTTGGCGTTGGTGGCAGAGCTGAACGCGAACGAGGACGTCGACGGGATCCTCGTCCAGCTCCCCCTCCCCGACGGAATCGACCAGGACGCGGTGATCGACACGATCGATCCCGCCAAGGACGTCGACGGCCTGACGGCGGGCAGCGCCGGACTGCTCGCGCAGGGTCGCCCGGGCCTCGTGCCCTGCACGGCTCAGGGTGTGATCGAGCTGCTCCGCGACGCGGGGGTCGAGGTCGAGGGAGCCGAGGCGGTGATCGTGGGCAGGTCGATCCTGGTGGGCAGGCCGCTTGCGAGCCTGCTGCTGAACGCGAACGCCACGGTGACCGTATGCCACTCGCGCACCAGGGACCTGGCTGCAACCTGCCGCCGGGCGGACATCCTCGTCGCTGCGGTCGGCTCGCCGCGCCTGATCGAGGGGGACTGGGTGAAGCCCGACGCGGCCGTGATCGACGTCGGCGTGAATCGCACCGAGGACGGCCTCGTGGGCGACGTGGACTTCGAGGCCGCGCGCGAGGTCGCGGGCGCGATCACCCCGGTCCCCGGGGGCGTCGGCCCGATGACGATCGCGATGCTCCTCGAGAACACGGTGCGCGCCGCGGGGGCGCGCCGGGCCGCGTGATCGCCGGGGTGCGTGCAGCCCGCTGAGAGCCGGTATAGGCTCCGCGCGAGAAGCCCTCCGAGGGAGAGTCGATGAACCAAAGCACGACGGTCACTGGCTATGCGGTCGCCGGCGCCAGCGGTCTGGCGTTGATCCTGGTCATGTTGCTCTTCGCCTGGTTCGGGTTTCCGAACGCCGGCGGTATCGATGCCTTCAAGTCGTTCCACGACTGGGTGCTCTTCTTCTTGATCTTCACGGCGTTCGCCGGGATGGCGCTCGCGTTGATCGGCGCGGCTGGAACCCGGGCCGACCTTCCGGTGACGCTCAGCGCGATTACGACCGCCCTCGGCGTCATCTCGCTGGTGATCCTGGTCATCTACCTGATCAGCCCCCCGAGCTTCGCGCTGAGCGGGTTCGGAAGCGTCTCGCTCGACCGGAAGATCGGCATCTGGCTGGGCCTGATCGCCACCGCCGGTGTGGCCCTCGGCGGGTACATGGCGATGCAGGAGGAGGGGGCCTCGTTCGCGGGACAGACGGACCGCTTCCGTGGGCCCAGCGATACCGGCGGCGCGGCTCCCCCTCCGCCGCCGCCGAGCAGCTCTCCATAGCGCGACTTCGGGACCCGTCCCCGGGGAGGAGAGTTCACGCGGCGGGCGGGCGGGGGCGGCCGCGGGGGGG
>JBKPIV010000046.1:0-14917 GCA_046730395.1 Actinomycetota bacterium
GCCGTAAACGCCGGCCGGGGTGGCGTGCGCGGCGGCCCGATGGGTCGTGAAGATGACCTGCTCGGTGTAAAGCGGGCTCGTGCCGATATCGCCGTAGACGACGCCCAGGGCGCCGAGCGCGAGTACGGCCTTGCTGGCGTCTGTGATTACGTCTCGCCTGGAGTCGGCCAGGGCCTCGAAGCGCCTTTGAACGGCCTCTGACCTTTCCTCCGCGGCGCTCGGAGTCGGCGGCGCGAAGTACCCGAGTTTGTGAGAGGCCTCGTGGAGGACCCGCTTCTTGGCGGGACGCTTGTCCGCTCCGACCCCGTCCTCGGTCGCGGTCGGCGCCTTGACGCGTACATTGCGTGCCGCCTCGTGGAGGCTCCGCCTGGACCGGGGGCCGTTGTCGCTCACGCTAGTTGTGAAGTTCGCGGACCCGCGATCTAGCCCGGGGCGTCGGCCGCGTCCAGCTCGTCAGCAAGAGACGGGAAGCTTCGGAATCGTCGATCGTCATCAAACGGTGGATGCGGCATCGGTCGGGCTAAGGAAGGCCGGAGCGCGACTAACACCAAGACCGACTCGTAAAGGAGGCGATCGGAGTTACTCGATGGCCCGCCCGGCTGAGCGTAGATCGGACTGCAGGGGTCAGTCAGCAGGCGCCACCCGAGCAAGACACCGCGTGGTTCGACGGCGTCCGAGGAGAGAAGGCTGAGGATGATCTCGGTGAGGACCGGCTTCGCCACGCTCACCGCCCGCTGATCGATCGGAACGGCGCTGCTAGGCCCTTTGGGTTGGGATCGCTCGGCGAGGATTCCCTTGAAGCGGCGCGCGAGTCGCCGTCGCGCGCCATCGGCCAGCTGCGCTTTTCGTAGGGCCAGCGCAGCGTCGCCCGGTCGCTCGACGCCGTGCGCGATCTTGAAATCGAGCCAGGGGCGCAGCAGGAGGGTCCGGACGCGTAGGAGGAGTCCGCGCGGCGCGCGCGACCGCAGGCCCGTGCTCGTGTCCACGGGCGACGCCGGTCCGACCACAGCGGAGTTCGCCACGCGAACATCGTCGAGCGCAGCGCGTAAAGGTCGCCTAGAGAATCGGACGCCTAGCGCAAAGATTTCGTAAAACGTGCGCGCTCGCGACCGCGCGCGAGGGAAGGCGGCGAAACCGGCGGGTCGCGTCAGGCGAGGCGCAAGGCACTCGTCACAACGACCATGAGTTGACCGAGGGCCGACATCGCCAACGACCTGAGCACCAGGACTACTCTATGGGCCGCCCGGGTCGATCCTCATGGGCAGGCCTTCGTGGAGGGTGCCGCCGAACTTCGCTACGGGGTGCCGGGCCTCGCCTGCGTTGACGAGTTGGACCTCGACACGCTCACCGACCATGTCGAGCACGGTGGCCATGGCCTGATCGAAGGTCACCAACCCATCTTGGCGGCCCGCAAAGTCAGAGCGAGATACTCAGCAGGCGATGTCGCGGGAGAACGTCGAGATCGTTCAGTCGTACTTCGACGCGTACGTGGCGGGAGACCCATCGAGCGCCGAGCGATTCATGGACCCTCGGTTCGAGTTCGTCCCTTCTCATACATCTCACGTCACCGCGCCGGTACTCGGGTGGAAACAGTTCAACCGGGTCTTGGCGGACATGGCGAACCAGTTCGAGAGCTATGAGGTCGCTCCCGAAAAGATCATTGACACGGGAGACGACCGGGTGGTTGTGGCGCACCGCCGCATAGCCAAGAGCCACGGGGTCCAGGTCGAGGACCGGCTTGCACACGTGATCACGGTCCGAGGAGGGCGCATTAGCCGGATCGCGTCCTTTCGCAGTCTCGAAGAGGCCCTTGAAGCCGCCGGGCTACGGGAGTAGCGCCGCGGCGAGGGTTATGGCTCTCAGGCCCTAGATCGACAACCGTGTGGAGGCGCTCGCTCATCCGTTTCCAGTTTTTTCACAGCGAGCCTCCGGCGGTCTGCGGGTTTCGCCCGGCGTGGTTCGGGACCTTCCCCCTGGGGTAGGGCCCACCATGGCTGAACCAGTCCGAGCCAGAAGGGGCGACCCCGCCGACCAAGCCGGGGAGCGGCCCACCCAGGCCGGGCGCAGCCGAACGATGATCCCCGGCCGAGAGAGGCGACGGTTCAAGGCCGAGTCGGTCCTCATGCGCCTCGTGGCGACGGCTGGAATTGTCGCCCTGGGAGTCGTTCTGGGCGCAATCCTCGTCTCTGCCGACGTGGCGGGTTGGATCGTGGGATTGGTCGTCGCTCTTGTAAGCGTCGTACTCGCCGCAATGCTCTGGTCGTCTCGCCAGCTCTGACATTGGCGGCCGTCCGACACTGAAGGAGGGGCACATGGCTGATCGCAGAATCGGCGGGATATCGCGATTGGGGGGATCATCGTCATCGTCGGGATCGTCGTCATGTTGTTCGGGAGCTTGCTGCTGGGGCTGGTAATCACGCTCATCGGGCTAGTCGCCTTCGGCGGCTTTGCGCGAGGAAGGTGGTACTGACAGTCCCCTGGCGCCGCCAGGCTGCGGGAAATGGGCCCACAAATCACCGTTTTGGCGGTCTGATTCCAGACGGGTGGGCGGGAGATTTGCAGCCTTTCGTCGCGGGTAGACGACGGCGTGCGCGGGTGCAGACCCTTCCCGCGCCGGCTGATTTCCTGGGAACGCCTCCCCCGACCCTCGGGGCTGCGTGAGGGGGAGGCGAACCCAGGATCTCCTAGTGCGCGGGCGATGTCGAGGGAGAACATCGAGGTCCCGCCAGGCGAAGGTGCGGAGACGCGATGAGCAACGGGCGACCGCGCGCTACGGTGGGCGGGCGACATCGCCTAAGCATGGATTTGGCTCAACTGCTCAGACAAGGAGCTCCGAATGGCGACAAAAGCGACGAACACGACCGATAACGAGACGGCCATCCGCACGCTGATCGAGGAGGTCTGGAACAAGGGAAACCTGGCGGCGACGGAGGAGCTCGTGGCGCCCGACGCCGTGGATCACGACCCGGCGAGGCCACCGGACCTACCCCAGGGACGCGAGGGCTTAAAGCAGTCGGTGTCCATGTACCGGGCGGCGTTCCCGGATCTCAAGCTCAGCATCGACGACCTCCTGACCCACGAGGACAAGGTCGTGTGGCGCTGGCACTCGGAGGGCACCCATTCCGGTGAGTTCTTGGGCCTGCTGCCGACAAACAAGCACGGCGAGGTCACCGGAATCTCGATCGCTCGCTTCGCGGACGGCAAGGTGGTTGAGACCTGGACCGAGTGGGACAACTTCGGTTTGCTGCAGCAGCTTGGCGTGGCCCCCGCGGCTGGCAGCCGAGGCGAGTGGTTGGGCATCCAGGCACAGCGCCTTTCCGTACGTGCTCAGGAGGCGGCGACCAAGGTTCGCGGGCGCTTCGACGAGAGACGCAGCGGAGGCACATAAGGTTTCGCATGCGGGGCTAGAACGGGGCCGATCCGGGGCCGATGAACTGACCGTTCGGCCAAGCGGGACGGGGCTGCTCGACCAGAATCGGGCGCCGAGGAGCGGTTACTCCGGGGGTAGGGCCGCCAGGGTAGACCGCGTGGTCAGCATCGACGCTCGCGATGCGAACCTCCATGTCCGGCAGCCTGAACACCGCGAGGTTGAATCTCGGGAGCCTGAACATTGGGGTCGGGGTCTTGCTCCCTGGCCTCTGCGTCGATCGCAACTTCCTCGCCCGCGACGACCCTCTTGATCACGCCGGGAAAGCGCTCGTTGAGCCCCCGCAGGAGATCGACCGGATTCCGGTGTTCGCGGATCTGGGTGGGTTGGCCTCGGCGTAGCAACGCCTTCTCGGAATGGATCCCGGCGGTAACGCTCGCGTCTTTGGCTGCCCGCGCCTGCTCGGCGGGTCTCATTTCGTCGAGCCTCGCGTGGGCGTTGGCGAGCGCGTCCCTTGTGAGGGCATTGGCGCTGTTCACGATGTCGTCGTGCTGCTGCGCGAGTCGGGCGTTGAGGGCAGGGAGGATCTCCTGCTGCAGACGGCGGTAGCGGCCGGCGTGGGCATCCCTTGCCCAAGTCGCCAGGGTGTGGCGGTCGGGGGCCCGCTTGCCCGACGCATCGAGCAGTCTGATCGCCTTGCGGAGGTTTCCGGTCTCGAGCGCCAGGGCTGTTAGCGCAGCCTCGATCTCCTCGGCGTTGTAGGTGCGGCGTTCCGGCTTCGTCCCCTCGGGCAACTATTCCCCGCCCTCGTCGTAGCTCTCGAAGTCACCGGCCTCGCCCATGCTTGCCGCCGCTTCCGCTGGCGTGAGGCCGGCCGCCTCCTGCTCCTCCTGGCGCTGCTGCCGCGCTGCATCTTGCTCTAGCAACTTGGCGGAGTAGTTGACCCGATCATCCTCCCTGGAGAGATCCAGGTGGGGTGTGATCTGACCGTAGCTGGTCGACGGCACGACGCCCGTCGCCTCGGCGAATCCGGTGAGCACGTCGATCTCCTGGTCAGTGAGATCCCGCCCGAGCTGCTCTTGCAGGAACGCCAGATCGCCCGAGAGCTCGTCCAGCCACGCCTCTTCGTCATCGTCGTAATACTCGCCCCCGTCCTCGTAGGCGATGTCGCCCGCGGCGTAGGCCTGTTCTGCGGCGACTGCGGCCTCGAGGGCGAGCAGGCGGTCCTCGGTCGATAGCCCATCGTCGTCGACGAGCCCGTACATCTCGCCGTCCTCGCCCCAAATGGTTTCACCCATCGTGCTCATCCTTCGCGCGAGCAACCTTCGCTCGCGGCTTCGTTGTCTTGGCTTGCGGCTCGTCCGGCTTGCGGGTGCGCCGGCGCTTCTCGGGTGGCAGGTTCACGAGATGACGAAGTAGCCGAACCACTCGTTCTTGCCGCGCGATGGTCGCGAGCGCCTTATCCAGCTCGACGTGGAGAGCCGTGATCACTTCCTCAGGGCCGGGTATTTGCCCCTTGCCGTTGCTGTCGCTCAAGCTGCCACCGCCTTCTTGGCGGGCTTGGACTTCGGCTTGCCGTCCTCGCCGATCATCGCCCGGAGCTGGTCGCGCTGGGCGCGAAGGTCGTCTCTTTCGGCTACGGCCTCCGCGAGGGCGCCTTCCGTGTCCGCGAGCTTCTCCTCGACCTTCTTCCGACGCTCATCGGCCTCGCCCAGCTTCTCTTTGACCGTGTGCTGCGCCCGCTCGCCCGCCGCCTTCACCTGACCGCGGACGCTCTCGAAGGCGTCGAAAACGCCGGCGGAGATCAGCTCGCTGAGGGCCTCCGCCGCGGTCGGGGCGCTGGTGCCGGCGCCGAGGCGGGCCAGAAAATCGGTCTGGCGGCTTGAGGGGGTGAACTCGTCCGAGCTGCCGCCGAGCCCCGTCTGCACCTGCCACAGGGCGTAGAGCCGCTGATCCTGCAGCGAGAGGGAGTCGATCAGGTCGGCGAGGTCGTTCAGGGTCTCGCGGTGGCGGGCCATGAACGGGCTGTCGCCGAGCGAACGGACGCTGAGGTCGGCCTGACCGCGGATGTGCCGGGAGAGCGCGGGGCCGAAGGCGTCGTTGCCAGTCGTGTGGCCGAGTACAAGAGTGTCCAAATTGGTCATTGGGTGTCGTCCCTTCGGGTTTAAGCAGCCGCGCTCCCGCGCTCCACTAGTGGCTTGTGTTCATCGATCGCCCACCTGACTCGCTGCACTAAGCCGCGCCTAGCGGCCCGATTCAGGTACCGGTCGAGCTCGGCCCGCTCGACGCGGACGGGGGCGTATGGACCATCGCCCAGCTTCAGGGCTTTGATTTCCCGGTTGTGAATGCGGCGGCGAACTGTTCGCTCAGATACGCCGAGCTCGTCGGCCACATCCGAAGCGGTTAGAAGCTGCTTCTTCAATCTGTCCTTCCGTCTGGCGGGCGGAGGCCCGGGGGCTTGTCCGCCGTTGCCGCGCGCCTGCACGGCTTGCCACGTCTTGTCCTAGACCTACATTTTCCCAGCCGTGACACCACATCCCGCGCGACGAGGCGCCAGGCAGGATGCGCCAGTAATGCGCCAGTGAGCGCCAGTAACAACCGTGTTCCAGCGGGTCCTAGCGGGCTGTTTCATGCCTGGAAACGGGGTTCCGTGCCTACGGGCACAGATCCACGAAATCGCGATCCTCGAGCGGATGGGGTACGCGTGATCGTTTGCTAGCCGGCGCGGAAGGTGATCGAGTCCAGCGCGTAGTTGTTCGTTTGACCGGGGCCGCCGTGCACCTCGACATCACCATCGGGATGTATGAGAACCGCGCTGGCCGATGACGTTGCGATGGTCGGGATGAACAGCTCCTGGCTCGGACGGTAGCCGGCCGGCAGCGTGTAAATCACCGTAAAGGTATTCGCCGTCACCGTCCCCTTCAGGTGCACGATGCCCTCGTTGTCGATGAAGAACCCCGCGGTGCTGAATCCTTGGCCGAAGTTCTGGGCGCCGTTCTCAAACTCCGGCTCCCCCGCCGCGCCAATCTCGTGGTACGCCTCGGGGGCCTGGATGTCACGTGCGGTCAGCGAGTTGTCCTTGACCTTGTTCCCGTTGACCGCCCCGTCCTTGATCTTCTTGGTGGTGACCGCGCCCGTGTGGAGTTTGCTCGCCGTCACCGCGCCCCGCTTGATGTCCTTGGTCCCGATCGTCGCGGCGGCGTAGCCGATGCCACCGAGCGCAATGACCAGACCAATCACCGAGATCACCAGCACCGCTGAGGGCCCTCCCCTGCTTGACATGCTCCGTCGCATCTGAACCTCCCCTCGCTTGATGAGCGCGACTCTAAATCGTTCTGTGGCGGAAGCAAGAACTTCCGCCGACGGTCCACGCTCACGGAACCTCCATCCGCGCCCCGTCGCGATCCACGCGACCGCCCGGGGCCGCCGGAATCCGCCCAGCGGTCGGCTGGCTTTCCCAACGCTGAAAATTGGCTCTATGCTGGGGATTGCGAGAAGCCGCATCGCTCGAGCACATGGACCGCCCCGCCATTAGAACGCACGGGATGCAAGCACCGTCGGATGGATTCGGACGGTAGATGTTCGAGCCGACCTCCTCGACCGACGGTCTCCCAATCTTCGTCGCCTCCGGACGGGGCCGGAAGCACGCAGTGCGATTGGCTGCAACCACCGTCGGCGTGCTGCTGGCGGCATGGCTGGCCGCGCTCGCCGCCGGCCTGATCGGGTTCGCGCCGCTCCCCCAGCTCACGCTCCCCGCCGCGGACCACGGCGACGCGATTCCGACGGTGCGTTCGCCGAGGATCGGCGACTCACTGGTTGCACGAGCGTCCGCCAAGCGTGCAGGTGGGCTGCAATCCAAGGTTCGCCGCGAAGCCAAGCGAGGCCACGCGGGCAGCAGGCCACCCTCGACCGCTGGACGGGCCCCAGGCACCACTGGGGGAGGTGGCACGGCGGGATCGAACGCCGGTACGAGCAGCGCAGCCGCGCCCGCACCGACCGGGCCCGCCGGTGCCGCCACGAACCCAACGCCCTCGCCCGTGCCGACATCGCCCGGCGGTCAGCCGAGCACGACGTCGGACGACCCGGCGGCGACAACCTCGCCAGACGGACCCAGCGGGTCGACCTCACCCGACGGGTCCGCCCCGACCACCTCCCCCAGCACATCGAGCGCGTCGACCTCCCCGAGCACCTCCGGTGCGACGACATCCCCCGACGCGCCGGTGGACCAGAGCGTGCCGACAGGCTGAGGTACCGCGGCGCGGCGGGCCGGATCGATCGCACGTTGGACCCCACCGCTCGCCCCAGGAGTGAGTCCGCGCGCCGGGTGGGGCGCAGCATCGAGCGACCGCCCGCGCACTGGTCGCTGCTCGCGCTGCTGCTCGCCGGCATCCTCCTGCTGCTCACCGCACAGGGCATCTCGACCTTAAGCACCGGTCGCAGCGCAACCCCCACGACCGGCGCGAGCCACCCCGCTCTGCGGGGCTCGGCGGCGATCTGGAGGATCGACGGCGACCGTCTCATCCCAGCCGAGACTCACGTGGGACGGAGGGTGGCGCTGACCTTCGACGACGGACCCGATCCCACGTGGACTCCCCGGATCGCCGCCACCCTGATCAGATTCGGAGCGCCCGCCACCTTCTTCGAGGTCGGCGAGCACGTAGTGCGCTATCCAGGGGTGGTCGCCAAGCTCGTGCGCGACGGCTTTGAGCTCGGCAACCACACCTTCGAACACGCCGACCTCTCCGCCATTCCGAGCTGGCAGCGGCAGCTCCAGGTATCGATGACCGATACCGCCATCGCAGGTGCAGCGGGCATTCGCACGCGCTTCTTCCGGCTGCCGTACTCGAACGAGGCCAATGCGATGACCCGCCCCCAGGCCAGCGCGCTCGCATCGACGCTCGACCCCAGCCGTCTGATCGTCCTCGCCAACTACGACGCCGAGGACTGGCAGCGGCCGGGTGTCGCTCAGATCCTCCGCAACGCGACGCCGCGCGGACACCGGGGCGGCGTGATCCTTATGCACGACGGCGGGGGCGATCGATCGCAGACCGTCGCGGCCCTGAGACGTCTCGTGCCCCGCCTCGAACGCCGAGGCTTTCGTCTCGTGCCCCTCTCGCGGCTCGCCGGGGTGTCCGAAACCGAGACGCAGTTGCCCGTCTCGGGTTCCGAGCACCTGCAGGGTGAGCTCCTGATCGACGCGCTTTCGGCCGCCCGCTGGATGACCGACGCATTCCTCTTCCTGCTGATCCCGATCGCCGCCCTGGCCTTGCTGCGTGCGGCCGTGGTCTCCGTCCTCGCTCACCGCCAGGCCCGCGAACGGCGCCGCCGCGGTTCCCGGGAGGCGTTCACTCCGCCGGTCTCGATCCTGGTGCCCGCGTTCAACGAGTCGGCTGTGATCGAGAGAACCGTGAGCTCGCTGACCGGAGGTGATTATCCTCCGCACGAGGTCGTGGTCATCGACGATGGCTCGACCGACGGCACAGCAGAGACCGTCGAGGACCTCGGGCTGCCCGGCGTGAAGGTCATCCGCCAGCCCAACTCCGGTAAGGCTGCGGCCCTGAACGCGGGGCTCGCGGGATCCTCGGGCGAGGTGGTTGTCATGGTCGACGCCGATACGGTGTTCGAGGCCGACACCCTGCGCCGCCTCGTGGAGCCGTTCGCCGACGCGAGCGTCGGCGCCGCGGCCGGCAACACCAAGGTGGGAAACCGCCGCCGCCTGCTTGGCCTCTGGCAGCACATCGACTACGTCACCGGCTTCAACCTCGACCGGCGCCTATATGACGTGCTGCGCTGCATGCCGACGGTTCCGGGTGCGGTGGGCGCCTTCCGGCGGCAGGCGATCCAGGCGGCGGGGGGCTTCTCCACCGCGACCCTCGCCGAGGACACCGATCTGACGATCGCGATCGGCCGCGCTGGATGGCGCGTGGTCTACGTCGAGGAGGCCAGGGGCTGGACCGAGACGCCAGCCACGCTGGCCGGCCTTTGGCGCCAGCGCTACCGCTGGTCGTACGGGACGCTGCAAGCAGTGTGGAAGCACCGCTCGGCGCTATGGCGGCGCGAGCCCGGGAAGGTCGGCCACCGCGGCCTGCCCTTCCTGGTCCTGTTCCAGATCGTGCTTCCCGTGCTCGCGCCGCTGATCGATGTCTTCGCCATCTACGGGGTCGTCTTCCTCGACCCGCTTCCCGTGCTCATCTACTGGCTCGCGTTCAACCTCCTGCAGCTTGGCATCGGCGTCTATGCCTTCCGGCTCGATGGCGAGTCGCTGCGGCCGCTCTGGGCACTGCCACTGCAGCAGTTCGTCTACCGTCAGCTGATGTACCTGGTCATCGTTCAGTCGATGATCAGCGCGGTGCGCGGGTTGGGCCTCCGCTGGCAGCACGTCGAGCGCACCGGCGAGGTCGAGGTGCTCAACGCGTGAGCGACGCGGACGCGAACGGCGAGCGGGCTTCCCTCGTCGGGCAGCTACTAGACGAGTTCTTTCCGTTCGCCCCGCCTGGCGGGGAGCTGCCGGACCCCACCCCCGCCGAGGGTCCAGACCCGTATGGCAACCCCGATCCGGAGTGGCTGCGGATCGACTGGCGGGAGCACCTGCACCGGATCCAGCTCGCGATCCGGGCCGACATGCCCGGCCGCTCGGGGCCGACGGAGGTGAACTACGTCGAGATGGGCGACGGGCGGGGCCGCCCGACGATCCTGTTCGTCCACGGCCTCTCGGGTTCGTGGCAGAACTGGCTCGAGACCCTGCCCCACTTCGCCGCCACCCACCGGGTCCTCGCCCCCGACCTGCCCGGCTTCGGGCGCAGCCCGCTGCCGCCCTGGCGGATCTCGATCGAGCGGTACGCCGCGCTCCTGTACGAGCTCTGCGACGCCCTCGCCGTTCGAGACTGCGTCCTGGTCGGGAACTCGATGGGCGGCTTCGTCTCGGCCGAGGCGGCCTGCCGCGACCCGGGAAGGTTCGAGAAGCTGGTCCTGGTTTCGGCGGCGGGGGTATCGCACGCCCGGATGCGGAGGGCGCCCGCGGAGACAGCCGCCCGGATGGCGGCCGGGGCGGCACCGCTGCTGCTCAAGGCCCAGGAGCGGGGGCTTCGGCGGCCCCGGCTTCGCGACGCCATCTTCAGCGGGCTGTTCCAGCACCCGAGCAGGCTCCGCACCGAGCTGCTCTTGGAGCAGTTCCAGAGCGGCGCCGGAAAGCCAGGGCTCCTGCCCGCCGTCCAGGGCCTGGTCGGCTACGACATCCTCGAGAAGCTCTCCGACGTCGACGTGCCGACCCTGATCGTCTGGGGCCGGAACGACCGAGTCGTTCCGCCTCACGACGCCTTCGGCTACGCGAGCCGGCTGCGGAACTCCAGCACCGTGATCTTCGATGACACCGGCCACCTCCCCCAGATCGAGCGCCCGGTGAGGTTCAACCGGGTACTGGAGACGTTCCTCGAGGGGTAGGCAAGGTCACAGCGCCCGGAGCCGAGCGGCGAGGCGCAGGACGTCGCCACGCCGGCCGCTGAACAGCTCGCAGCCGAAGCGGCGGTCGAGCCCGGCCCGCCGGATCACGTCGGCCATGAACCCGTCGCAGGTGACGAGCCGGCATCGAGGCAGTGCGATCGCCAGCGCCCGCAGGTCGACGTCGTCGCTCGCCCGGGCGCGCCGCTCAGGAAACTGCTCCTCAGCGAAGCGCCGCAGTCGCCGCTCGACGTTGAGCTCGGCCGCTCCCGCATGGTCGGGGAGCCGCTCCCCGGCCGAGAGGTCGCGCAGCAGCTCGAGCAACGGCAGATCCGGGCGCGGAGCCGACTCGATCCGATGCGCGGATGACTCCGCCACCGCCACGGCCCCGCGCTCGACGGCCGCCCGGAGCGCGGGCTCGAGCTCCACGAAGCCCGGCTTTGCCTTGACGATGCCGCTCAGGTAATTCTGGTCGAGGTAGAGGAGGACGGGCACCGGCTAGGCCGTGACCGCTCCCTCGGATGCGGAGGACACGGAGCGCGCGTACTTGGCCATGACGCCGCTTCGGTAATGCCCCGCGGGCGGCACGTACTCGGCCACGCGCTCGGCGATCTCCTCGTCGGTGAGCTCGACGTCCAGGCGGCGCGCCTCGACGTCGAAGACGATCCGATCACCGTCCCGCAGGGCGGCGATCGGACCGCCGCGAACGGCCTCCGGAGCGACGTGCCCCGCCATCAGGCCGTGGGTCGCGCCGGAGAAGCGCCCGTCGGTGAGCAGTGCCACCCGGTCCCCGAGCCCCTCGCCCACGAGAGCGGCGGTCACGTGGAGCATCTCGCGCATCCCCGGTCCGCCGGCCGGCCCCTCGTTTCGGATCACGACGATGTCGCCGCCCTCGATCGACTGCCCCGAGACCGCGGCGAAGGCCTCCTCCTCCGACTCGAACACCCTCGCCGGGCCGCTCTGCTTGAGCCGCTCGGTGCCGGCGAGCTTCACCACGCTGCCGTCCGGAGCGAGGTTCCCGCGCAGGATCGCGAAGCCGCCCTCCGGCTTCAGCGGAGCGGAGGCGGGGCGGACGACCACCTGGCCGGGCGTCTCCTCGGTCGCCTCGGCCTCCGCGCCGATCGTGCGCCCGGTGATCGTGAGCGCGTCGCCGTGGAGGACACCGGTCTCGGCGAGCCGCTTCGCGATCACCCCCACGCCGCCGGCCGCATACAGGTCGGTGGCGACGAAGGCGCCCCCCGGCTTCAGGTCCGCGAGCAGCGGGGTCTTGCGAGAGATCCGCTCGAAGTCGTCGAGGTCGAGGTCGATACCGGCCTCGCGGGCGACGGCGAGCAGGTGAAGGACGCCGTTCGTGGAGCCCCCCGATGCGCAGACGCAGGCGATCGCGTTCTCGAGCGCAGCGCGCGTGATCACCTTGCTCGGCCGCAGATCCTCCACCAGCGCCCGCACCGCCAGCCGCCCCGCGTCGCGGGCCACGCCCGCCTTCTCGCCGTTCATCGCCGGCACCATCGCGGAGCCCATCGGCGAGATGCCCATGGTCTCGAACGCGCAGGCCATCGTGTTGGCGGTGAACTGGCCGCCGCACGCACCGGCGCCGGGGCTGGCGCAGCCCTCCAGCTCCAGCAGGTCGTCGTCGGTGAGGTCACCCGAGGCGTGGGCGCCGATCGCCTCGAAGACGTCCTGGATCGTCACGTCGCGGCCGCGCCAGCGGCCGGGCGCGATCGAGCCGCCGTAGAGCATCACCGCCGGGACGTCGAGGCGGGCCAGAGCCATCACCGAGCCCGGGATCGTCTTGTCGCAGCCCGAGAGCGCGACCACCGCGTCGAACTGGTAGCCGCGCACCGCGAGCTCGATCGAGTCGGCGATCACCTCGCGGCTCACGAGCGAGGTCTTCATGCCCTCGGTCCCCATCGTGATCCCGTCGGAGATCGCGATCGAGTTGAACTCCATCGGCGTCCCCCCCGCCTCACGGACCCCCTCCTTGACCGACTCGGCGAGGTCCCGGAGGTGGAAGTTGCACGGCATCGCCTCGATCCAGGTGTTGGCGATGCCGACGGTCGGGCGTCGCAGCGAGTCATCGTCGAACCCGATCCCCTTCATGTAGGCGCGCGCGGCGGCCCGATCCGGGCCGTCGAAGACGGCGCTCGAACGGGGACGAGGGAGGCTCACGTCGCGCTTGCCTCGGCCTGCCTCGCGCGCCACTCGCGAAGGCGGATCAGGTCACGCCGCACCTGGTCGGGGTCGACCTGCCGCCCGGGGACGTGCATGTTCGCCATCGAGATCAGCTCGCGCTCACCGGCGCGCAACGACATCCATTTCGCGAGCACGTCGTCGGCGTCGGGGAGCCGGTGCCCCATCGCGGGCTCGGAGCGGTCCGGGAAGGCGACGCAGTACTCGTTCAGGAGCTCCCCGCTCTCCGCCTCATAGGCGACGATCGGGCGGTGCGGATAGAGGAGGTAGCCGTAGCCCTCGCCCCCCTCGACTGCGATGAACCCGAGCTCCGTGTACATCGCGTAATCGGTCGCCGAGACGACCGCCCGCAAGAGCTCTCGCGCCCGCGCCTCGGCGCGGCGCTCGCGGCCCGGGTCATAGGCCGGGATCGCGGTGGCCGCCGCCCGGCGCCGCCCGGCGCGGCGAACCCGGGCCAGCGCGGCCGGGCCGAAACCGATCGCCGCGAGGGCGACGATCACGATCACCGCGATGGCGATGGCGATCGTCAACCGCCGGCGGCCGGCGGAAAGAAGACCACCCGCTCGGCGCCCCTTGGGACCTCGGAGAAGTCGCGCACCATCGTGGCCTCCCGCCGCATCCCGTCCGATGTGGGCACCGCGGCCCACATGCCGAGGTCGAGCTGGCGGCGAAACTCCTCGATCAGCCGCTCCTCGTCCTCGGCGACCGCCGGGTCGCCCTCCGCCAGCAACACGTCGCCGTGACCCGGCTTCATGCGAACGAGCTTCATCCGGCTCGGATTATGCCAGCGCAAGCGAATGGCTCGTCACTCGTCGCCCGTCCCTCGGTCGCGAGAGGGCTCCGCCAGCTCGGCCAGTCGCCGCTCGAGGAAGCGGCGCTCGGGCTCGGTGTGCGCGAGCTCGAGCGCGCGCACGTAGGCTGCGCGTGCCTCGTCTGTGCGCCCGAGGCGCCGCAGGAGGTCGGCGCGCGTTGCGTGCAGGTACCGGTACGACTCGAGATCGGTGTCCTCGAGCAGCGCGAGGCCCGCCTCGGGGCCCTCCGCCTCGGCCACCGCGACGGCCCGGTTCAGCTCGACAACGGGCGACGCCGTACGGCGGGCGAGCTCCCCGTAGAGAGCCGCGATCTGCGGCCAGTCGCGCTCGCCCGCCGCGTGCAGCGACGCGATCGCGGCCTGCAGGACGTAGACCCCCTGCCCGCGGAGCGCCAGCGCGCGGTCGAGCGCCGCCCGCCCCGCATCGATCTCCTCGCGATCCCACAGCGAGCGGTCCTGCTCCGAGAGCAGGACGAGCTCCCCCTCCACAAACCGTGCCCGGCGGCGCGAGTCGTGCAGGAGCATCAGGGCGACGAGCCCGTGGACCTCGGGCTCGTCGGGCATCAGCTCGGCGAGCGCCCGCCCGAGGCGGATCGCCTCCCCGGCGAGGTCGCCGCGGCCGCCGTAGCCCTCGTTGAAGATCAGGTCGACGACCGCGAGCACCGCCGCGAGCCGGTCCGGGAGCAGGTGAGCCGGCGGCACGCGGAACGGGATCCCCGCCTCCTTGATCTTCCGCTTCGCGCGCACGAGCCGTTGGGCCATCGTCCGCTCGGGGACGAGGAAGGCACTAGCGATCTCCTCCGTCGTGAGGCCGCCGAGCGTCCGCAGGGTCAGCGCCACCTGCGCCTCGGTGGAGAGCGCCGGGTGGCAGCAGGTGAAGACGAGCTCGAGGCGCTCGTCCGGGATCTCGGTCTCCTCCATCTCCTCATCCGTGGTCGTAACGGGGACGTCGAGCAGCCTCGTCTTCTCGACGAGCGTCCGCTCGCGCCGGATGCGATCGATCGCCCGGTTTCGGGCGGTGGTCACGAGCCAGGCGCGCGGGTTGGCCGGGGTCCCGTCGCGGGGCCAGCGCTCGGCGGCGATGCCGAACGCCTCTTGGGCGGCCTCCTCGG
>JBKPIV010000047.1:0-49280 GCA_046730395.1 Actinomycetota bacterium
CGCCCGGGGGCGGCGTGGGCCCGCCCACCCGGGACACCTTGGGCGCGCGCGCTTGTACGGGGGGGGTGGGGGGCGGCCCCGGGGGGCCTCGAGCGCGCCCCCGCGACGCCACCCTTCGCCCCGGCAGACCTAGCCGAGCACGGTCACGTACAGCTTGCGGCTCGCGAAGGTGGCCGTGCCCCCGTCCGCCGAGTAGTGCAGGGAGAAGTGGTACGTGCCCGGGGCGGGTGCCAGCACGATCCAGCCCGCGCGGGTCGTTCCCGTAACCCCGTCGCCGTCCGCCGAGCCAGGCGACGTCCGCTTCGTCTCCAGCGTGTTCGAGTTGCTCTGCAGGATGGTCGGGGCGCCCGGCACGAGCACCGGCTCGAACAGCCCGATGCGCGCGTGATTGGTGCCGGTCACCTCGAGCTGAGCCTGGGCGAACACGGCCACCAGCGCGCCCGGGGGCACCGATACGGTCACCGACGGCCCGCCGCTCAGCGCCACGGGCGAGGTCGAGCTCGTGGCAACGGCACCGCCGTTCTGAGCCGCCTTCGTGAGGTGGGCGCGGGAGGGAGTGACCGCCTTCTTGGCGAGGTCCGGCGTCTTTACCTGTCCGTTCTTGATGTCGTTCGACGCCACCGAGTTTCGACCGTGGAGCGCGGCCGCGGTTCCGGTGAGCGCAGCGAACAGCGCGATGAGCGCGACCACCATCGCCGGCGACGGCCGCCGCCTGAAGATCCCGAGCATCTTCCCTCCTCTGGTTGCCTGCGCCGCACCTTATCCCTTGTCTACGCCGCGTTCAATCGGGCGCGACGCCCCGCGCCGCTCAGGTCTCCGCGACGAAGTCGCTGATCGCCGCCGCCAACTCGTCAGGCTGGTCCTCGGGCACCAAGCTGCGCGAATCGTCGATCCAAACGAGACGCGAGTCGGGGATCGCCTCGGCGAGCCGTACGGCGTGGGCGGGCTTGAAGAAGCGGTCCTCCGATGCCCAGGCGATCAGGGTGGGTCGGTCGAAATCGCGCAGTCGCTTCGCCGCCTCGAGCGTGTATCGCTTCGAGATCGCGCGCAGGAGCTTGCCCGCGTCCCGCCGCACGTCGGGGTCGTTGCGGATCGGCGCCGTCCAGGCCTCGAGAACCTCCGAGGGCACGGGCCGCTTGGTGAGCCACCCGTAGGCAAAGGGTGCCCTCCGCACCGCCTCGAGCCTCATCGATTGAGTGAGGACGCTGGTCGCGCCCGGGATCCGGGCGGCGACCTGCAGGTAGCGGAACGCCCAGGGGAGGAAATTCTCGTATGCGTCGCATGGGGTCAGGACGAGACGCGCCAGGCGCTCGGGGTGGCGGGTCGCGACGAGCTGGCAGATCGCGCCTCCGGTGTCGTTGCCGACCAGGGTGACCCGCTCGAGGCCGAGGCCGCTGAGAAAGTCCGCGACCAGCGCCGCCAGGCCGGGAGGGGAGAGATCCGCGTCGGCCCGCATCGCGATCCGGTGCGAGCCCAGCGGCAGGTCCGGGACGATGCACCTGAACTCGCCCTGGAGCTGGGGGGTGACCTTCCGCCACAGGGTGCCGTCGACGAGCGCCCCGTGCGCGAAGACCACCGGCTGCCCCGAGCCCACATCGCGATATCGGATCGTGCCGTGGGGGAGCTCGACCGTCTGGTCGGCGGAGCTCTCGCGTGTGGGCCCTTGGGGTACGGTGGTCATCTGTCCGTCCCTTCTATCACCGCGGGGCCTGCGCGCGGCCCGCCGCTAACATCGGTGCCCAATGAAGGAAGGGATTCACCCCGATTACGTGCTCGCGCACGTGCGCTGCTCGTGCGGGAACGAGTTCTACACCCGCTCGACGAAGCCCGAGCTTCACGTCGAGATCTGCTCCGCGTGCCATCCGTTCTACACCGGGAAGCAGAAGCTGGTCGACACCGGGGGTCGGGTGGAGCGCTTCAAGCGTCGGGCCGCGCGCAGCCGCCGATAGCCGAGCCGGGATTTGGATCGAAGGGGAGCGGTTCCAGGGGCGAAGGCGACCCCCCCGCGCTGTCGATGAACGTCACGGTGACGAAGCGATCCGAGCCCCCGGCGGCGGCGCCGGTGCGCGAGGTCGGCGGCTCTCTGCGGCTCGCGGAGGCGCGAATGCCGGACGGGATGCCGGTGGCAAGCCGCGACGCGCCGCTGGGCGGGCAGGCGGTGCTCGAGGGCGTGATGATGCGCGGCGTCTCCACCTGGGCCGTCGCGGTGCGAAAGCCAGACGGCCGGGTCGACGTGCGCTCCGAGCCCGTCGTCTCGTGGGCCAAGCGGAGCCGGGTCTTTCGCCTGCCCGTGATCCGCGGCGTGGTGGCGCTCGCCGAATCCCTTCGAATCGGCTTTCGGGCGCTGGCGATCTCCGCCAACGCCCAGATCGAGACCGACGACGAAACCGAGCCCGAGCCGATCGGTGGCTTCACGTGGGGAGCCACGGTCGCCCTGTCGCTGGTGCTGGCGATCGGCCTCTTCTTCGTCGTCCCGGTGGGGGCGACCAGCCTGATCAAGAACCAGCTCTCCTCCTCGGTGCTTTTCTGGCTCGTGGAGGGAGTGCTGCGGACCGCGATCTTCGTCGGTTACCTCGCCGCGATCAGCAAGCTGCACGACCTGCGCCGCGTGTTCGAGTATCACGGTGCCGAGCACAAGACGATCTCCTGCTTCGAGGCCGGCGATCGCCTCACGCCCGCCCGCGCCGCGCTCTATTCGCGGCTCCACCCGCGCTGCGGGACCAGCTTCCTATTGGTCGTGATGGTGGTCGCGATCTTCGTCTTCGCCCCGCTCGGCCTCCCGGCCTGGTATTGGCTGCTCGCCTCGCGGATCCTCGGCATCCCGCTGATCGCGGGGATCTCCTACGAGGTCATCAAGTGGGCTGGGCGCAATCGCCGCAAGCGCTGGGTTCGAGCGGTGATGTGGCCCGGCCTCATGCTGCAGAACCTCACCACGCGCGAGCCGGACAACGACCAGCTCGCGGTTGCGATCGCCGCGCTCGAGGCGGTGCTCGCGGTTGAGAGCCCCGAGAAGGAGACGGCAGAGGCGATCGAGATCGTCGCCTGAACCTGGTTGGGGATGGCGGGCTCTTCGCGCATCGCGGGAAGAGCCCGCCGAATGACGTGACTACGGGCAACCCGTCAGGGTGCCGCTCCCCGGGCCCTGATCGCAGACGTCCGTGCCCAAGCCGCCATCGATGTTGTCGTTCCCCAGCTCGCCGTGGAGCTTGTCGTTGCCGGCCTTTCCCTCCAGAACGTCGTCGCCGTCGCCGGCGAAGATCTTGTCGTTGTCCCCGCCGCCGATCAGCAGCTCGGCGTTGTCGCCGCCCGAGATCTTGTCCTTGCCCGTGCCGCCGTTGGTCACGTCCGCGAACGGGGACGCCGAGGGATCCAGATAGCCGAAGCTCTCGATCGTGTCGTCGCCCGGCCCTCCCTGGATCTTGCCCTCGGCCTGGATCAGGTCGTTCCCTTTTGAGCCGATCGAGACGTTGCCGGGACCGCGACGGCCGTCGAGCCAGTCGTTCCCCGGCCCTCCGTTCATGTGGTTGACGTCCTCGGCGCCATGAACCACGTCGTCTCCGGGGCCCGCGCACACGTAATCGTTGCCCTGCCGGGACCGGATGTGATCGTTTCCGCCGAACGAGATGATCACGTCCACGCCGCTCGTACCCCTGATCGAATCGCTGTGCTGGGTGCCCAGGATCGTCGGGTGCTTGCCGAAGCAGGTGCGGGACTTGCCGGCGGCGTTCGCGGCGGCGATCGGGGCGAGGCACACGAGTGCGGCGCATGCGGCCGCCACGCTGAGTCGAGTTGCGGGGACGCGGGTTGTGATGCGATTCGTTCTCATGCGGCCAGGCTACGCGGCGCCCACCGCCCGGTCAATCACCTCAGGTGCAGATCCACGACACCTCGGGGGGTCGGCCTCCGCACAGAACTCGCCTGACAAACCGTCAAACTAGTTCGGATGATCGAGCAGCTCGTAGACCAGATCGAAAGCCGCTTCGCCGAGCTCGAGCGCTTGATGGCGGCGCCCGAGGTGATCGAAGACCGGGAGCGCTATGCCGAGGTGGGCCGCGAGTACCGCGAGCTGGCCCCCGCGCACGAGCTCGCGCGGCGCTACGCCCAGGTTCGCGATGACCTCGATGGGGCGCGGGAGCTCCTGGCGGAGGACGGCGACGACCCCGAGCTGCGCAAGCTGGTGGCGGAGGCTCCGGCGGAGCTCGCGGCGCTCGAGGAGGAGATCCGCCTCGCGATGGTGGAGCGGGACCCCAACGACGCCAAGAACGTCCTCGTGGAGATCCGCGCGGGCGCCGGCGGGGACGAGGCGGCTCTGTTCGCGGGCGACCTGTTCAAGATGCTCACCCGTTACGCGGAGCAGCGCGGCTTTCAGACCGAGGTCATCTCCCAATCGCCCGCCGAGGTCGGTGGATTCAAGGAGGTCACCTTCGCGATCAAGGGCGAGGGCGCCTACTCGGTCTTCAAGTACGAGGGCGGGACGCACCGCGTCCAACGGGTTCCGAAGACGGAGTCGCAGGGTCGTATCCACACATCGACGGCGACCGTAGCGGTGCTCCCCGAGGCCGAGGAGGTGGAGGTCGAGCTCGACCTGAACGACCTCCAGGTGGACGTCTACCGCTCATCCGGTCCCGGCGGTCAGTCCGTGAACACGACCGACTCCGCCGTGCGCCTCACGCACAAGCCCACCGGGATCGTCGTCTCGATGCAGGACGAGAAGTCGCAGTTGCAGAACCGCGAGAAGGCGTTGCGGGTGCTGCGCGCGCGCCTCTACGAGCAGAAGCTCGCCGAGCAGCACGCCGAGATCGCATCGGAGCGGCGCTCGCAGGTGGGCTCGGGCGAGCGCTCCGAGAAGATCCGTACGTACAACTTCCCCCAGAGCCGGGTAACCGACCATCGAGTGAACCTGACCGTCCACAACCTCGATCAGGCCCTCGCCGGCGATCTACGGGAGTTCACCGACGCCCTCGCCGCCGAGGAAAAGCGTCGGCGCCTCCAGGCGCAAGCGGCAGAAGCGGCCTCCTGAACTGGGGAATTGTCGTGAGCGAGGGAACGGCTTTGGCTGGCACCGTGCGCGACGCGCTGGGTGCCGCGAGCGAGGCGCTCGCCGCCGCGGGCGTCGATTCTCCCCGCCTGGACGCGGAGCTGCTCCTGGCGGCGGCCACCGGGTGGGATCGCGCCCGCGTAGCCGCGAACCCGGAGGCCGGCGTCGAGGCCGGCGCGGGGCGGCGCTTCGGAGAGATGGTTCGTCGCCGCGTCCGCCGGGAGCCGGTCGCCTACATCCTCGGCCGGAAGGGATTTCGGCGAATCGAGGTGGCGGTGGACGGGCGGGCGTTGATTCCACGCCCCGAGAGCGAGCTGCTGGTGGAGGTGGCGCTCGAGCTCCAGCCGCGCAGGGCGCTCGACGTGGGCACGGGGTCCGGCGCGATCGCGCTCGCGCTCGCCGACGAGCTTCCCGAGTGCGAGGTCGTCGCAACCGACACCTCGAGCGAGGCCTTGGCGCTGGCACGCGAGAACGCGGAGCGGCTCGGGATCGACGGTCGCGTGCGGTTCGAGCGAGGGACGGTGCCGGTGGGGAGGACCTTCGATCTGGTCCTCGCCAACCTGCCGTACGTGCGCGCGGACGAGCTGTCCCGCCTGCCACCTGAGATCGCGCGCTACGAGCCCCGCGAGGCGGTGGTGGCGGGCGCGGATGGCCTGGAGGCGATCAGCGCGGTCGCGCCCGCGGCAACCGCGGTGCTCGAGGCTCGCGGGGCGCTGGCGCTCGAGGTGGGCGCCGGCCAGGCGGGCCCGGTCGCCGAGCTCCTGCTGGATCTCGGGTTCGCACAGGTCGAGGGCCGCCAGGACCTCGCGGGGATCCCGCGCGTGGTGCTGGGCCGCATGAGCGCGAATTGAGGGAGGTCTCGATCGCGGCCGACGGGGCCGCGGCGGCCCGCGCCGCGCTCGAGAGCTGCATCGCCCGCGGCGGCGTGGCCGTCTTCTCGGCCGACACGCTGTATGGCCTCGCCTGCGACGCGCAGAACGGCGCGGCGACCGAGCGCATATACGCCCTGAAGGGGCGCGAGGAGGGCAAGCCCGCCGCGGTCATGTTCTTCGCGCCGCTCGCGATGCGGGAGCTCGTCGCGACGCTCGGCCCGCGAACGCGGGACGCGCTCGGGACGCTCCTGCCGGGCGCGGTCACGCTCGTCGTCCACAATCCGGGGCACCGTTATCCCCTCGCCTGCCGCGAGGATCCTGAGCGGCTCGGGATCAGGCTCATCGAGGGGCCCCTGGCCGGGGCGCGCTGCGCGATCCTTCAGACCAGCGCCAACCTGAGCGGCGCGCCGGCCCCGGCCAGCTTCACGGAGATCGCTCCCGAGATCATCGCCGGCGCCGACCTCGCGATCGACGGCGGCGAGCTGCGCGGAGAGCCCTCGACCGTCGTGGACCTGACCGGGCTCGACGCGGGGGGAGCGTGGCGGATCCTCCGCGAGGGTGCGGTATCGGCGTCCGAGATCCGCGAGCGTCTCGACGCAGGCCGGGGTCAGCAGGGGGGTTCCCCAGGTCCGAGCGCCGGTGGACAGGGCCGCTAGCCACGGGCGGCCGCCATGGCCTCGTCGAGGGTCGCAAAGACGCGGACCCGGATCGCCCTTTGGTCAACGAGGTCCCAGATCTGCACCACCCGCTGCTCCGTCTCGATGCCCGTCGTTCGCCCGCGAGCGCGCAGGGTCACCGGCACCACCACGCTCTTGCCGACCGCGATGAAGTCATCGGGCTGGAACTCGACCTTGTCCATCGCGTCGTAGAAGGAGTCGAAGTAGCGGCGCAAGCCCTCGGGTCCCCGATAGGTGCCGGGCTCAGCGGCGAGCTCCGCCGGCGTGGTCACCTCAAAGTCAGGATGGATGAACGGCAGCAGCGCGTCGATGCCTCCCTCGTCGAGGCGCCGAAAGGCGTGGCGCACGAGGTCGACGTTCTCCTCGGACATGCCCTTCAGCGTCGGCCAGCGCCCTGGAGCGGCCTCAGACGCCTGGGATCGGGAAGCCGCTTGTGAACTCGCGAACCTCGCCGGCGATCGTCTCCAACGCGGCCTCGTCCTCGCGCTTGGCGGCCTCCACCGCGGCGGCGATCCACTCCGCGATTCGCGGCATGTGGTCGGGGGCCATGCCACGCGTGGTCACGGCCGGGGTCCCGAGCCGGATGCCCGAGGGATCGAAGGGCTTGCGGGGGTCGTAGGGAACGGTGTTGTAGTTGAGCTCGATCCCCGCCCGGTCCAGCGCCTGGGCCGCCGGCTTGCCGCCGATCCCCTTGCTGGTGAGGTCGACCAGGATCAGGTGGTTGTCGGTGCCCCCCGAGACGAGATCGAAGCCGCGCTCGATCAAGCCCTCGGCGAGGGCCTTCGCGTTGTCGACGATCTGGTGCGCGTAGTGTCGGAACTCCTCGGTGCCAGCCTCGTGCAGCGTGACCGCGATCGCCGCCGTCGTGTGGTTGTGGGGGCCGCCCTGCAGGCCGGGGAACACGGCCCGGTCGAGGGCGGTGGCGTGCTGCTCGCGCGACATCAGCATCGCCCCGCGAGGGCCACGCAGGGTCTTGTGGGTCGTGGTCGAGATCACGTCGGCGTGTGGCACCGGCGAGGGGTGGGCGCCGCCCGCCACGAGCCCGGCGATGTGGGCGATGTCGGCACACAGGATGGCGTCGACCTCGCGGGCGATCGCGGCGAAGCCCTCGAAGTCGATGAGGCGGGGGATCGCGGTGCCGCCGCAGAAGATCAGCTTTGGGCGCTCCGCGACGGCGAGCTCTCGAACCTGGTCGAGATCGACGCGGCCCGTGTCGCGCCCCACCTCGTACTGGACCGAGCGGAACCATTTGCCGGTGATCGACACGCTCCAGCCGTGGGTGAGGTGTCCGCCCATCGGCAGGGCCATCCCCATCACAGTGTCCCCGGGCTCCAGGAAGGCGAGGTAGACGGCCAGGTTGGCGGGCGAGCCGGAGTAGGGCTGGACGTTGGCATGCTCGACGCCGAACAGGGATTTGGCCCGCTCGATGGCCAGGCTCTCGACCTGGTCGATGATCTGCTGGCCCTCGTAGTACCGCTTCCCGGGATAGCCCTCCGAGTACTTGTTGGTGAGCAAGGTCGCGGTGGCGTCGAGCACCGCTCGGGAGGTGTAGTTCTCGCTCGGGATCAGCCGGACCTTCTCCGCCTGGCGGCGAGCCTCGGCGTCGACCAGGTCGGCGACCTGTGGATCGACCTCGGTGAGAGGGGCATCGAGGCCGGCGATCGCCGTGGTCGTGGAGACGGGATCGGCCATGTCGAGAGCCTACCTCGCGAAGGGGATGGCCGGCTCGCGCCGACGCGGGCCGTCGGGGCATGCTCGGCGACCCCCTTGGGCGCTAGCCTGACACCGGATCGCGATCGGATGAGGATCTGGGTGGATATGACCGCGCCTGCGCACGTGCTGGTGCTCCGGCCGATCATCCTCCGTCTCCAAGAGGCCGGACACGAGGTCGAGGTGACCTCCCGCGACTACACCCAGACCCAGCAGCTGCTCGAGCTGCACGGCATAGAGCACACCCCGATCGGCCGCCACGGAGGCGCCTCCCGGGCCCGGAAGCTGGTCCGGCTCATGCAGCGCACGACCCGGATGCGCCGCTTCGGCAAGGGTCACGACTTCGACCTCTCGCTCGCTCACGGGTCCTACGACCTCGCCATGGCTGCCAGGTCCCTCGGGATCCCCGAGGCGAACATGCACGACTACGAGTTCGCGGTCACGCAGCACCGGATCGCGTGCCGCCTGGCGACGCGCGTGATCTTCCCGGACGCGGTCCCCCCGGAGCGGCTGCAGCGGTTCGGCGTGGGGGCCGAGAAGCTGTTCCAGTACCCGGGGTTAAAAGAGGAGTACTACCTGGCCGACTTCGTGCCCGACCCCGCTGTATTCGACCAACTCGGGGTGGATCGCGAGCGGGTCGTGGTGATCGTTCGTCCGCCGCCGGACGTCTCGCTCTACCACCGCAAGTCGAATCCGCTGTTCCCCCAGGTTCTCTCCTTTCTAGGCAGGGAGCCCGAGGTTCAGGCGGTGGTCCTCCCTCGCACGGATGCCCAGCGGCGATACGTGACGTCCCTCGACCTGCCCTCGGTGATCGTCGCGGGGGGGGCGGTGGAGGCCCAGAGCCTGGTCGCGCTGGCCGATCTGGTCGTCTCCGCGGGCGGGACCATGAACCGTGAGGCCGCCGCGCTCGACACCCCCGTCTACACCACCTACGGCGGCCGCCTCGGCGGCGTCGACGAGGCGCTGATTCGCTCCGGCCGCCTGCGTCCCCTCACCGACCCGAGGGCGCTCGATTTGAGTAAGCGAGCCACCGGCGACGGCCAGCCGACGCGCCGCGACCCCGCGCTGCTCGTCGACCTCGTCCTGGGCACGGTGCGGTGAACGTCCCCCGCCGCCTGGCCGAGTCGGCACCCGTCGCGCCCCGGGAGGGGGCTGCCGCCGCGCCGGAGCCCGCCGAGACGCTCGAGGAGCGGTACGCGCGGATGGCGCACGCCTACTCGGGGAGGCCCATCGATCTGGTGCTCCGCTCGCTCGACGTGACGATCGCAGGGCTGGCGTTGCTGCTGCTTTCGCCCGTCGTCGCCATGGTCTCGGGCGCCATCCTGATCGCGTCGGGCCGCCCGGTCCTGTACCGCGGTCAGCGCGTGGGGCGGGCGGGCCAGGTCTTCACCATGTACAAGTTCCGCACGCTGGCGACCGACGCGGAGACGCGCCTCGGTCCCTACCTCGGGCTCGAGCTCACCCGCCGCACGGAGAGCGAGGTGACGTCGATCGGCCGAGCGCTCCGGGCGAGCCACCTGGACGAGATCCCGCAGCTCTGGAACGTTCTGCGCGGGGACATGAGCATGGTGGGGCCGCGGCCGATCCGCCCGCCGTTCTTCGCCGAGCTCTGCGAGCGCATCCCGCAGTACTGGCAGCGGCTCGTCGTCCGCCCGGGCGTCACCGGGTTCGCTCAGACCCGGATGACGCGCGAGGAGTCGTGGGCGGACAAGCTCGCCCACGACATGGAATACATCGCCGATCGCTCCGTGAGGCTCTACGTTCGGGTCCTCGTCGCGACCGCGGTCAGGGTGCTGAGCAGGATGTTTCGGGGCGATCGCGACCGCCCCGAGCTCTGAGCGCCAGCCGCTCCACGCCCGGCGGGAGAGCGGCGCGACCGTACACTGGCGCCATGTGCGGGATTTGCGGGCTCGTCTCGCTCGACGGAGCGTCCCGTCCCGACCGGGCCACGCTCGCATCCATGAACGCAACCCTGGTCCATCGGGGCCCCGACAGCGACGGGCTGCTCGTGGACGGCCCGGTCGGGCTCGCCGCGAGGCGGCTCTCGATCATCGACCTCGAGGGCGGCGACCAGCCGATCGTGAACGAGGACGGGAGCGTCCACGTCGTCCAGAACGGGGAGATCTACAACTACCGCGAGCTGCGGGCCGAGCTGGAGCGCCGCGGACATCGCTTCTCGACGCGCAGCGATACCGAGGTTCTGGTCCACCTCTACGAGGAGCTAGGCGCGCGCTTCATGGAGCCGCTGCGCGGAATGTTCGCGGTGGCGCTGTGGGATTCGCGCGAGCGCCGCCTGGTCATCGGCCGCGACCGGTTCGGGATCAAGCCCTTGTATTACGCGCGAACCGACGGGACGCTCTCGTTCGCGTCGGAGCTGAAGGCGCTGACGGCGCAGCCGGGACTTGGACGCGAGGTCGATTTCGACGCGCTCGAGGCCTACCTGGCGTTCAATTCGATCCCCGCCCCGCTGACGATCTTCTCGCGGGTCCGCAAGCTGCCCGCGGGGCACACCCTGGTCTGGGAGGGGGGCGAGCCCGAGATCGCGCGGTACGCGCGTCCCCGCCCGGTGCCGGCCGCCGAGGTGCGCGACGAGGGGGATGAGCAGCTCGCCGCCGAGCTCCGGGAGCGGCTTTTGGACTCGGTGCGGGCGCACCTGGTCGCGGACGTGCCGGTCGGCGTGCTGCTGTCCGGCGGCATCGACTCCTCGGCCCTTACCGCCCTGGCGGCGAGCGTGAGCCACGAGCCGGTGAGCACCTTCTCGATCGGCTTCGAGGAGAGCTCCTTCGACGAGCTGTCGGCGGCGCGGGTGGTCGCGAACCGCTACGGCACCGATCATCACGAGCTGGTGGTGCGCCCCGACGCGGTGGAGCTTCTGCCGCCCTTGGTCGAGGCCTTCGACGAGCCGTTCGCCGACTCCTCCGCGCTCCCGACCTATCTGGTTTCGCAGCTGGCGGCCGGCTCCGTCAAGGTCGCGCTCTCCGGGGAGGGCGGCGACGAGCTCTTCGGCGGCTACTACACCTACGTCGCGGACCAGCTCGCCCCGCGGGTCGCGCCCGCGGCGAGGGCGCTTCGCGGCGTCGTCGAGCGCCTGCCCAGCTCCTCCGCCAAGGCCAGCCTCGACTACAAGGCGAAGCGGTTCGTTCGCGGCGCGCACCTTCCACCGCTCGAGCGGCACCACGCGTGGAAGGAGATCTTCTCGGACGACGCCCGCGCTGAGCTCCTGGCGAGGCGCCGCGACGGGACCTCGGATCCGCTCGACCTCTATCGAGCCCGGTACGAGGAGACGGTGGGGGCCGACCCGTTGGCCCGCCTCCAGGACGTCGATCTCGGGATCTACCTCGTGGACGATCTGCTCGTGAAGACCGATCGAGCGAGCATGGCTCACTCGCTGGAGGCGCGAGTGCCCTTCTGCGACGAGACCGTCGCCGAGTTCGCCTTGGCGCTCCCAGCCGCCAAGAAGGTCCGGGGCTTCGCCAAGAAGCGACTCCTTCGCCGCGCCGTGGCGCCCCTCCTGCCGCGGTCCATCGTGCGCGGAAGAAAGCAGGGGTTCTCGGTGCCGGTCGCCGCCTGGCTGCGCGGCGAGCTGGAGCCCTTCGCTCGCGACGTTCTGGCGGCCGAGACGGTGGACCGGCAAGGCTACTTCCAGCCCCGCCGCGTCTCGGCGCTGATCGACGCCCACGTCTCCCGCCGCGAGGACGCAAGCCGCCAGATCTGGGGTTTGATGGCATTCACGCTCTGGGCGGAGCGGTACGCCCGGTCCGCGGCCAAGGTTCGCGCGTAGATTTGGGCTGATGCTCGTCAACGGCAGACCCGACCCGATCGACGGCCTGTTCGCGTTCCTGGTGGCCGTGTCGATCGCGTGGCTTCTGGTGCCGTTGACCGAGCGAGCCGCGCAGCGGCTGAACGCCATCGACTACCCGCGCGAGCGCAGCCTGCACGAGGCGCCGACTCCGAAGCTGGGGGGACTGGCGATCCTGTGCGGAGTCCTCGTCGCCAGCCTCCTCTTCCTGCCGTGGGCGGCCCCCACCCGAGCGATCCTCGGCGGCGCTCTGGTGATCGCCGCGGTCGGGGTGGTGGACGACATGTTCGAGCTGCCGGCGGGCCCGAAGCTCGCCGGCCAGATCGTCGCCGCGATGATCCCCGTGTTCAACGGCGTCTGGGTGAACGACTTCACGCTTCCCTTCGTGGGCGGCGTGAACCTCAACCACATCCTGTTTCACCACGTGCCCCTGCTCGGCAACGTCAGGGTCGGCCATGTCCTCACCGTGCTCGGCTTCGTCGCCGTGATGAACGTCATCAACTTCATCGACGGGGTCGACGGTCTCGCGGCGGGCGTGTGCGTGATCTCCGCCGCCACGTTCGCGATCATCGCCCTCTCGCTCGACCGTCCTGGCGCCGGGGTGCTGGCGGCGGCCACGGCCGGGGCGTCCCTGGGGTTCCTGCGCCACGGATTCCCGCCCGCTTCCAGCTTCATGGGGGACACCGGCTCCAACCTGCTCGGCTACCTCCTCGCCGCCGTGGCCGTGCTGGGCGCGCTGAAGACGAACGCGGTCGTCGCCCTGTTCTTCCCGCTGATCGTGCTCGCCGTGCCGATCCTCGACGGCGGCTTCGTGATCGCCAAACGGCTCCGGTACGGCCGGCCGGTGTACAGGGCGGACCGGTCTCACTTCCACCATCGGATGGCGAATATCGGGTTCTCACAGCGCCGCACGTTGCTCTACCTCTACGGCTGGGCGCTGGTCCTGGCCGGGCTGGCGCTCGCGCTCCGCTTCGTCCCCTACAGCGACAACCATGGCCACTTCAACGCGCCGTGGACGGCCGTGATCGTGGCCTGCGGCGTGGCGGCGCTCGCCGCGAGCGTCTACGTGGTCTTGGTCCTGGAGATCCTCAAGCTCCGCCGGTTCCGACTCCGCCAGCTCGTCGGCCTCCGCGGGCCCGGCGCGCCCGCCCCGGAGGAGGTGGACGCCGGCGTGGCGCGGGAGCTCGAGACGGGCAGCTTCGCCGCGCTCGACCCCGAGACCGGCGAGCTGCAGGCGATCGACCCCGATACCGGCGAATTCGAGCCCGTCGAACAGAAGTGAGGCCCGGCAGGGCGCCAAGGTCGCAAAACGCCCCTCGCCTGGGCCAGCCCGGCTTTCCCCCATCCCCGCCTGGCGGCCTGAAAACGGGCGGTTTTGGATATATTCGACCATCGCCGCCGGCACCGGCGCCCGCCCGGGCCTGCGGCTATCTCTTCCTTGGAGTCGGAGCATTTGTCCCGTCCAGATTTCGAGACCCCGGATGACCAGTCGCCCGTCGGGGAGGGCGGATGCCGCTACCGCGGGCGCATCGATGGTGGGGGCGATGATCGCTTGCGCGGCGGCGGGCTACGGACTCGGCACGCTCGCGGGGCTTGCGGTGCCGCTGGGGATCGCCGGCCTGTTCGCCGGGCTCGTCGTGGGTTTTGCCCTTGTCTACGCTCGCTATAGACGGCTCTAGTGGGCTCAGCGGCGGCAACCTGGTCAGGTTCGCGCTCCGCTACGCCGACCTAGCCCTCCTCGCCGCCAGCCTTCCGATCTTCATCCTCGCCGGCTGGCCCCTCCTCGGCTACGCGGTGGCGGCGGCCGCCTGGCTTCTTCAGCGCGGCGTCCACCTGGCGGCCGAGCGCCGAAGCGCTCGGGCGCTGGCGGCCGGGGACCGCCGGCGGGCCATGGGGACGATCGCGGCGGCCACCCTCGGCCGGCTGTGGATCGTGACCCTGGCGATCCTGCTCGTCGGGCTGCTGGCCGAGCGCGAGGACGGGCTCGCGGCGGCCGTGCTCACGCTGGTCCTGGTGACGGTGTTCCTCGGCGGGCGGTTCCTGTCGAGGCTGTTCGGACCGCAGGAGGCGAGCGGATGAGCACTCGGAACAAGATCCTGCTCGGGGTCGGCCTGTACCTAGGCATCACGATCATCCTCGGCGTCGCCTTCGGGAGCGCCGGCAAGAACAACGAGTTCAAGCCGCAGAACGAGTTCAAGCTCGACCCCTGGATCAGCATCAAGGTCGGCTCGATCGACCTGAGCGTCAACCGCGCCGTCTTCTACCTCGTCCTGGCGAGCGGGCTGACGATGGCGACCATGGTCTGGATCTCACGACGCATGCAGCAGAAGCCCAACCGCGTTCAGACCGCGGTCGAGGTGGCCTACGACCTCACCCGCAGCAACATCACCGGGACGAACATGGACGCGAGCATGGCGGCGAAGTGGTTCCCGTTCCTCGCGACCCTGTTCTTCTACATCTGGTTCTCGAACATCATCGGGTTCCTGCCCTTGCCCACGAGCACCGAGAACGAGATCCACATCTTCGGGCTTGAGTTGCCGACCTTCGCGATCTACGCCGCCACGGCCAACATCTCGATCCCCCTGGCGCTTACCCTCGTCGTCTGGTTCTCGTACAACATCCAGGGGATCCGCGCCAGGGGGTTCTTCGGCTACTTCGCGAGCTGGCTGCCGCCAGGCCTCGAGGACATGAACCCGGTGGGCAAGGCATTCATCTTCGTGATCGAGGCGATCTCCCACTTCGCGCGGCTGATCTCGCTCTCGGTGCGACTGTTCGCGAACATCCTCGCCGGCCACCTGTTGCTGCTGTTCATGGGCGGCGGGTTGGCCGTCCTGCTGGGGCTCGCCGCCCTCGGGGTGCTCACCTTCCCGCTCGCCTTCTTCTTCTTCGTGCTCGAGCTGGGCCTTATCGCGACGCTGCAGGCCTTCATCTTCGCCACCCTCACCGCGATCTACCTCGGCGGCGCGACCGCCGAGACTCACTGAGAGACTCGTTGAGATGCATCTAGAAAAGGAGTTGCAATGGTTGATCTATTGATCCCGCTCGCCCAGGGCGGCACGGATCTCACGCCCGTGACCGACGCCGGCAAGGCGATCGCGCTCGGCGTCGGCGCCGGCCTGGGCTCGATCGGGGCCGGGATCGGCATCGGATTCATCTTCGGCAAGGAGATCGAGTCGGTCGCCCGCCAGCCCGAGATGAAGGACGAGCTCCAGGCGATCCGCTGGCTCGGCTTCGCCTTGACGGAGGCGGTCGCGTTCTACACCTTCATCTTCGGCCTGATCGCCTTCTTCCTCAGCTGAGCCCATGCCGGCGGTCGCGCTGACAGCCATGTCGATTCCCCTGGCCGACTCCGGCAGCTTCCTGGTGTCGCCGGGCCTGGGCTTGATGATCTGGACCCTCGTACTGTTCGTCTTCACCATGTGGGTGCTCAGCAGGCTCGCCTTTCCGCGGATCCAGCAGGCGCTGGATAGGCGCGCGAACGCGATCCGCGAGAACATCGAGGCCGCCGAGAGGCAGCGCAAGGAGGCCGACGAACTGCTCCACGAATACCGCGAGCGGCTCAAGGAGGCCCGCGAGCAGGCCGACGAGATCGTCGCCCGCGCGCGCAGGGCGGCGGAGGCCGCGGAGGCGGAGGCGACCGCGGCCGGCAGGGACAAGCGCGAGGAGCTGGTTGCGGCAGCGCGCCGCGACATCGAGGCCGAGACGCGGCGCTCCCTCGAGCGCATTCGCAAGGAGGTCGCGGACCTCACGGTGCTGGCGACCGAGAAGGTGACCCGCAAGACGCTCGACGCCGAGGATCAGAAGCGGCTCGTGCAGGAGGCGCTCGAGGAGGTCGATTTCGGCGCGCTCGCCGGGGAATCCGCTAACGGGGAAGGCCGCTGATGGAGGAGATCGCGCGCGTATATGCCCAGTCGCTGTTCGAGGTCGCGAGGGAGCGCGGCAAGCTCGACGAGATCCACGAGCAGCTGGGCCAGGTCGCTGACGCGATCGCCGAGAGCCGAGAGCTCCAGGTGTTCCTGTTCAGCCCCTACTTCTCGTCGGAGGAGAAGCGCGACGGCATCTCTCGCGCGGTCTCGGGCGCCGAGCCCGAGCTCGTGAACTTCCTGGAGCTCCTGGCCGAGAAGCACCGCATGCCGGTTATCTTCCGCGTTCGCCGGCAATTCGACGAGCTTTGGGCGGAGGAGAACCGTCGCCTCGAGGTGACGCTGACGAGCGCGGTCGAGCTGGACCCCAAGGTCGTCGAGGAGGTCGGCGAGGAGATCGAGCGGCAGACCGATCGGAAGATCGACCTGCGCACCGAGGTCGATGAGGACGTGCTCGGCGGTCTGGTCCTGCGAGTCGGCAACATGGTGATGGACGCGAGCGTGCGCAGCAAGCTTGAGAGGTTGAGAAGGGAAGTCGCCCAGGCGGCATAGGTGACGGTGAGGGGCCTTAGCCCCGAAAGCAGCATGTAAGGCCGCCGAAGGCGGCCGCAAGAGATTCAAGGAGCAACACAAACGTGGAAATCAAGCCCGACGAGATAGCCAAAATCCTGCGTGAGCGGATCGAGGGGCTCGATACCGAGGGCGGCGACCTAGCCGAGGTCGGCACCGTTCTCTCGGTCGCCGACGGCATCGCCCGGGTGCACGGGCTCGACAACTGCATGTCGCTCGAGATGCTCGATCTCCCCCACGACGTCACCGGCCTCGCGCTCAACCTGGAACAGGACAACGTGGGCGTCGTGCTGTTCGGCGAGTGGGACAAGATCGTCGAGGGGGACACCGTGAAGCGCACCGGTCGCCTGCTCGAGATCCCGGTCGGCGAGGAGGTGCTCGGTCGGCTCGTGGACCCGCTTGGGCGCCCGCGCGACGACAAGGGCGACGTCAACACCTCCAAGACCCGGCCCGCCGAGTTCAAGGCGCCCGGTGTCGTTCTGCGCCAGCCCGTGAACACCCCGGTTCAGACCGGGCTCAAGGCGATCGACGGGATGATCCCGATCGGCCGCGGCCAACGCGAGCTGATCATCGGCGACCGCCAGACGGGCAAGACCGCGATCGCGATCGACACGATCATCAACAACCGCGACAAGAACCTGGTCTGCGTCTACGTCGCGATCGGCCAACGGATGTCGACCGTGGTCCAGCTGATGCAGGTGCTCGAGGACAGCGGGGCGATGGAGAACACGGTGATCGTCGCCGCCCCGGCCGACGAGGCCGCTCCGATCAAGTACATGGCCCCGTACGCCGGCTGTGCCATGGGCGAGTACTTCCTGTACGACGGCCGGGACGCGCTCTGCGTCTACGACGATCTCACCAAGCACGCCGCCGCATACCGGCAGATGTCGCTGCTCCTGCGCCGGCCGCCGGGCCGCGAGGCATACCCCGGCGACGTCTTCTACCTCCACTCGCGCCTGCTCGAACGCGCCGTGCGCCTGAACGACGACCACGGCGGCGGGTCGCTGACGGCCCTCCCGGTGATCGAGACGCAGGCCAACGACGTCTCGGCCTACATCCCCACCAACGTCATCTCGATCACCGACGGGCAGATCTTCCTCGAGGGGGACCTGTTCTACTCGGGGGTGCGGCCGGCGATCAACGTCGGCATCTCCGTGTCTCGCGTGGGCGGCAACGCTCAGACGAAGGCGATGAAGAAGGTCGCCGGGAAGCTCCGCCTGGACCTCTCGCAGTACCGCGACCTCGAGGCCTTCGCCCAGTTCGGCTCCGAGCTAGACCCCGATACCCAGCGCCAGCTCGCCCGTGGCGAGCGCCTGGTGGAGATGCTGAACCAGAACGAGCGTCGCCCACTCTCCGTCGCCGAGCAGGTGGCCTCGATCTACGCCGGCACCGGCGGCTATCTCGACCGGATCAAGACCGAGCGGGTGCCGGACTTCCTCGGCAGCCTGATCGGGCGGCTGAAGGCCGAGAACTCCGACCTGATGGAGCGGATCGACGGCGGCGAGCTCTCGGACGAGGACGAGGAGAGGCTCGGCGGCGCGATCGCCGAGGCGATCGACGACTTCGGCCCCGACTTCGACCAGGAGGGCCAGCCGCTCGAGGAGGGCGAGTCCGACCGAATTCGCTCCGAGGAGGAGCGGGCGCGGGCGGGCCGGGCCGAGGAGGAGGCCGAGGGAGAGAAGGAGGCCGAGGAGGCGGAGCGCACCGTCGAGGGCATCGAGCGCGAGACGGAGGAACAAAAGGAAGAGGTAAGGGCCTAGGAGCGCGAGGTGGCGACCCAGAAGGAAGTCAGGAACCGCATCAACTCCGTCAAGAACGTGCACAAGATCACGCGGGCGATGGAGATGGTCGCGGCCGCGCGCCTGCGGCGGGCCGAGGAGCGGATCGACGCGATGCGCCCCTACGCGCAGGCCATCCGCAAGATGACCCAGCAGGTCGCCGAGGCGGCGGGGGGCATCCCGCGCGTGAAGCTGCTCGAGGGACGCGAGCAGACCCGGCGCGTGGGGTTGCTGCTGGTGACCGGGGATCGCGGGCTCGCCGGGGCGTTCAACGCCCAGATCATCCGCGAGGGCACCCGCCTGCGGCGCGAGTACTCCGGCGAGGGCGCCGAGGTCTCCTTCTCGGTGGTTGGCAGGCGCGGCAATTCGACCATGAGGTTCCGAGGCGAGAACGTCGAGCACACCTACGTCGGGTTCACCGATCGCCCGGCGTTCGCGAACGCGCGGGAGATCTCCCGCGACCTGACCGCCGCGTTCGCCGACGAGGAGGTCGATCGCGTCGACCTCGTCTACAACCGTTACGTCTCGCCGCTGACCCAGTACGTGCGTCGCCAAACCCTGCTGCCGCTGGAGCAGGCGGAGGTCTTCGGCGAGGGGATCCCCCCGCCCGAGGAGCCGGCCGACCCCGATCTGGCGGAGTCGCACATGAACGCTTACTGGTTCTACGAGCCCGACCCAGAGCAGCTTCTCCCGAAGCTGTTCGAGGAGTACGTGGACCTTTCGGTCTACAGGGCGCTGCTCGAATCGGCCGCCTCGGAGCTGGGCGCTCGCATGACGGCGATGCGCAACGCGTCGGAGAATGCGCAGGACATGATCTCCAGCCTTACCCTCGAGATGAACCGGGTGCGCCAGGCGGAGATCACGCAGGAGATACTTGAGGTAGTCGCGGGTGCTGAGGCGCTCGGATAAGGAGATGAATGGCTGACAAGAACGGAAACGGTTCGAACGTCGGAAGAATCGAGCAGGTCACCGGCGTAGTCGTGGATGCGGTATTTGGGGACCAGCTCCCTGAGATCTACTCGGCGCTTCGCATCTCGGTGCCCGAGGGCGACGGCAGGCCGGGGATGGACCTCGTCTGCGAGGTCGAGCAGCACCTGGGCGACGACCGGCTGCGGGCGGTGGCAATGGACTCGACCGACGGGTTGCGGCGCGGCGACGAGATCGTCGACACCGGGGGGCCGATCACCGTGCCGGTGGGTCGCGAGACGATCGGGCGGATCTTCAACCTGCTCGGGGAGCCGATCGACGAGGGCGACCCCGTGGAGGGCGAGGAGCGTTGGCCGATCCATCGTCCCGCACCCGAGGTTGAGGACCTGACCCCGAGCCAGGAGATCCTCGAGACGGGGATCAAGGTGGTCGACCTCCTGGCCCCCTACGCCAAGGGCGGCAAGGTCGGGCTCTTCGGCGGGGCCGGCGTGGGCAAGACGGTGCTGATCCAGGAGCTGATCCGGAACATCGCCGAGGAGCACGAGGGGCTGTCGGCGTTCTGCGGCGTCGGCGAGCGGACCCGCGAGGGCAACGACCTGTGGCTGGAGATGAAGGAGTCGGGCGTGCTCGAGAAGACCATGCTCGTCTTCGGCCAGATGAACGAGCCGCCGGGCGCCCGTCTTCGCGTCGGCCTCGCCGGGCTGACGATGGCCGAGTACTTCCGCGAGTCCGGCGGCCAGGACGTGCTGCTCTTCATCGACAACATCTTCCGCTTCGTCCAGGCGGGATCCGAGGTGTCCGCCCTGCTCGGGCGGATGCCCTCGGCAGTCGGATACCAGCCCACGCTGGAGACCGAGATGGGCGGCCTTCAGGAGCGGATCACGTCGACCAAGAGCGGGTCGGTGACCTCGATCCAGGCGGTCTACGTGCCCGCGGACGACCTCACCGACCCGGCGCCGGCGTCCGTCTTCGCGCATCTGAACGCGACCACGGTGCTCTCGCGGGGCATCTCGGAGAAGGGCATCTACCCCGCCGTCGATCCGCTCGACTCCACGTCCACCATCCTCAAGCCCGACATCCTGGGCGAGGAGCACTACCGCACTGCGACCGAGGTGCAGGAGGTCCTGCAGCGCTACAAGGAGCTGCAGGACATCATCGCGATCCTCGGGATCGAGGAGCTCTCCGACGAGGACCGGCTGACCGTCAACAGGGCGCGCAAGATCGAGCGCTTCCTATCGCAGCCGTTCTTCGTCGCCTCCCAGTTCACGGGTCGCGACGGCGAGTACGTGCCGGTCGGCGACACGGTGCGGAGCTTCCGCGAGATCCTGGAGGGCCGCCACGACGAGCTTCCGGAGAGCGCCTTCTACATGAAGGGCTCGATCGAGCAGGTGACCGGCACTGAGGAGAAGGGGGAGCGCGACGAGGGCGTCGAGCGCGAGCGAGAAGAGGCGAAGGAGCGCAAGGAGGAAGAGGAGCGTAAGGAGGAAGAGGAGCGCGAGAAGGAAGAGGCCGCCGCGTGAGCAGCAGTGGCGGAGGGTGACCACACGCTCGAGGCCCAGGTCCTCACCCCCGAGGGCTCGGTCTTCGAGGGCGAGCTCTTCATGCTCTCGACGCGCACCTCGGTCGGCGAGGTCGGGATCCGCGCCCGCCACGCGCCGATGGTCGCGCGGCTCGTGCCCTGCGAGCTGCGCCTGCACCGGTCCGAGGGCGAGGTCGAGCGCTACGCGCAGGGCGAGGGATGGCTCGAGGTGTTCGCCAACCGCGCCCGCGTCCTGATCGCCGAGGCGATTCCACCGGACGAGCTCGATCGCGGCGACCTCGAGGAGCGGCTGAGGGAGGCGGAGCAGCGCGTAGGTGAGGCGGAGGAGGGCTCGGCGGCGCGCGAGGCGGCCGAGCGCGAGCAGCGGCGCTTCGAGGTGTTTCTCGAGATCGCGGGGCGGTAGGGCGCTGGAGGAACGCGCCTTAACCGAGGAGCTCGTCCGCTACGACACCTCGACGGTCGAGGGGATCAAGCTCTGCGCGGGGTTCGTAAAGGGGTGGCTCGAGGCGCGTGACATCGTCGCCCGCCAGATCGGCGTTCGCGGTCTGCCTGTGACCACGGCGGAGGTCGGCCCGCAGGACGCCTCGCACACCCTGCTGCTGCACGGCCACGTCGACGTGGTTCCCGGGCGCGCGGGTCAGTTCGTGCCCCAGCTCGACGGCGATCGCCTCATCGGCCGGGGGACGTACGACATGAAGGGGGCCCTGGCGTGCCTAATGCTCGCGCTCGCCGACCTGCGCGCCGAGCCGCGGGTGCGCGTGCGCTTGGGGATCGTCCCCGACGAGGAGTCCGAGGAGGAGGATGACCGCGGCGGGGAACGCCTCGTGGAGTCCGGCTTCGTCGGCGACTTCGCGATCACGGGCGAGCCGACCGACATGAACGTCGGCGTGGCCGCGAAGGGGGTGCTCGCGATGCGGATCCAGGTTGCCGGGAGGGCCGCGCACGGGGCCACGCCGTGGCTGGGAGAGAACGCGATCCTGCGTGCGTATCACGTGTTCCGAGAACTCGAATCGCTACCTTTTGCTGGCGAAAGCTCAGAGCTCTTCGACCGACCGTCGATCAACCTCGGGCGCATCCTCGGCGGCGACGCTCTGAACAAGGTCCCGGACGCCTGTGTAATCGACGTGGATGTGCGCTACTTGCCTGAGCAGGATCCCGACGCGATACTCGCGCAGGTGCGCGAGCTGCCCGGAGCCCGCATACTGTCGACCTTCTCGCGGCCTCCGGCCCTCGTGGACCCGGACTCCGAGTACGTGCGGGCTCTCCGTGCCGCCGCCGCGCCGCACACCGGTGAGACCGTGAGGGGCGTCGTGGGCAGGGACGGCGCCTCGGACGCCGTTTCCTTCCTGCGCGCCGGCGTGCCGGCGGTCGAGTTCGGTCCCCGCGGCGGCGGGCACCACGGGCCCGACGAGTGGGTCTCGGTGGAGTCGCTGCGCAGGTACCGTCGATCGATCGTCGACTTCGTCCGCGGTCTGCCTGATGCGCTCGACGCGGCTCCCAGCTCGAGCGGAGAAGACGGGTGAGCGACAAGGATCCAGACAAGCGCGAGCAGCCGCCGCCCGCGGGCGCGGGCGAGGCTCCCGGCGAGGGGTCCGGCGACGGCGAGGCCCCGGCCCCCAGGCCCTCGACGTGGGCGGGACGGGAGTGGAAAGGGGGCGACGGTCCACCGCCGAAGGACGCTCCATCGCCCGAGGGTGAGGGTGCGGCCGGGCCCCCCGCGGGCGACGTGGTCGAGCAGAGGGTCGCGCCCGCCGACGGCGCAGCCGACCGGGAATCGGCCCACGGCACGCCCGATGACGGGGTGGTCACCGATGAGGAGCTCGAGGCCGAGCTCGACGCCGACGAGGTCGCCGATGAGGAGCTGGCCCAGGAGCTCGATGGCGAGAACGGCGCGGGGGCGGCGGCCGAGCCGGACACGGTCGAGGCCGACACCCAGGCCCTGGCCGACCGGGAGGCCGCTCGCGAGGCGGCGCTCGCCGGGCTGAGGGCACGGGCGGCCGAGCACGCTGCAAAGCAGGGCACCGGCGTCACCGCGGTCGGCGAGCGACCGCCCACGGCGGAGGCGGAGGCGCCCGCCAAGCCCGAGCAGGCGCCGCCGGCGGAGGTCACGGCGCCTCCCGCTGCGCCTGAGGACGCCGGGGCACCCCCGCGCCGCGGCCTGTGGCCGCGCTTCGTCGCCGGGTCATTCCTGATCGTGATCGCGATGGCGACGGCGACGGCGATCAGCCTGCTGTTCTTCTTGACCGGAATCGTCCACGGGCTCCGAGGACTTCCATCGGTCGGCAACCAGCTGGCCCAGGTCGATCCCGGCCAGCCGCAGACCATCCTCATCCTGGGGTCGGACAGGCGGCCGAAGGGCCAGGAGATCGGCGCCCGATCGGACACCACGATGCTCCTCCGCGTGGCGCCCGGGCAGATCACCGTCCTTTCGATCCCGCGTGACCTGAAGGTGAACATCCCTGGTCACGGCATCAACCGGTTCAACGCCGCCTACACGTTCGGCGGGCCGAAGCTCACCCTCAAGGTCGTCAAGCAACTCACCGGGCTCGACAACATCAACCACGTCGTCAACGTCGACTTCACCGGCTTCGCCGACGCGGTCAACGCGATCGACTGCGTCTACGTGGACGTGGATCACCACTATTACCACTCGAACCTCGGCCTGCCCGTATCGGAGCAGTACGCCGAGATCGACATCCCTGCCGGCTACCAGCGCATGTGCGGCTTCAACGCGCTCCAGTACGTTCGCTACAGGCACGATGACAACGACCTCGTCCGCGCGGCTCGCCAGCAGGAGTTTCTGCGGGACGTTCGCCAGCAGGTGCCGCCCTCGAAGATCCTCGACAACTTCAGCCAGCTCGTGGACGTCCTGAAGAAGTACGTGACGTCGGACATCCAGCGCAACACCGACTTGATCAGCCTCGCCAACCTGTTCTTCGCCGCCCGGAGCGCCCCGGTTGTCCAGGTGCACTTCCCAGCCAACCTCGGCGGTCCAGGCGCCTCCTACGTGACCGCGTCCGAGTCGGCGATCAGGCAGGCGGTCGCGAAGTTCGAGGGCGAGCAGCCGGCGGCCACGGCGACCCCGACGCAGCAGCCCGCCAAGCCCCCCGCGAAGTCGAACGGCAAGGCGAAGCACCACGGCAAGTCGGCCCCGCCCCTGATCGACTCGAGCGCCAGCGGCCGGGAGTTCGCGGCCAAGCTCGCCTCCACGAAGACGAAGAGCGGCAAGCCGATGCTCGACCTCCCCGTGTACTACCCGACGAAGCTCGCGCCCAACTCCACGATCACCGAGGATTCGCGCGCGTTCCCGATCGACGGCCCGGGGAGCGACGTCTACCGCGGCTACAAGCTCGTGGTCTCCATGCCCACGTTCGGCTACGAGGCCTACTACGGAGTCTCGGGCACGGACTGGAAGGACCCGCCGATCCTGGCCAACCCCGATGAGACGAAGACGATCAACGGCCAGGACTATCTGCTCTCGTGGGACGGCCCGCAACTGCGCCTGATCGGATGGAAGACCGACCGGGGCTCGTACTGGATCGATAACACGCTCCTGAACGCGTTGACCCCGGGCCAGATGTTCGCCATCGCCCAGTCGATGCAGAAGTACACGGGCTGAAGCGCGGCGAGCACGGCTAGCCGCGATCATTAGCTGAGATGAGCGAAGAGCGAGCAATCGGCGTCATCGGCGTCGGATGGGTCGGCCTCGTCACCGCCACCTGCTTCTCCGAGCGCGGCCACCGAGTGGTCGCGATGGACATCGACGGCGCCAAGATCAGGTCGCTGCGGCTCGGCCAGGCGCCGATCCACGAGCCCGGGCTGCAGGAGCTCCTCGAGCGCAACGCCGAGCGCCTCACCTTCACGACCGACATGGATGAGGCGCTCGCAGTGGCGCGCCTGCTCTTCTGCTGCGTCGACACGCCCCCCACCTACTCCGGCGACGCCGACCTCTCGCGCGTGCAGGCGGTGGTCGCCGGCCTCCGCCAGGACGGCGGGCACGTCCTCGTGATGAAGAGCACCGTCCCGTCCGGCACCGGCCGTGCGATCCGCCGCGACGCGCCCGGGCTCCCCTACGTCTCCTGCCCCGAGTTCCTCAAGGAGGGCACCGCGATCGACGACTTCCTCCACCCGGACCGGGTCGTGATCGGCGCCGATCCAGGGGACGAGTGGGCGGCGGACGCGGTGGAGGAGCTCTACCGGCCGCTGGGCGGCGAGATCGTGCGCACGGACGTCGCCTCGGCGGAGATGATCAAGCTGGCCGCCAACGCCTTCCTGGCGACGAAGATCTCGTTCATCAACGAGATCGCGAACGTCTGCGAGGAGGTGGGCGCCGACGTCGCCGAGGTCGCCCGGGGGATGGGGTTAGACGCGCGGATCGGCTCGTCGTTCCTGCGAGCCGGGATCGGTTACGGGGGCTCGTGCTTTCCCAAAGATGTCTCTGCACTCAAACAGCTAGCGGGCAACACCGGCTACCACTTCCAGCTGCTCACCGCGGTGATCGAGGTGAACGAGCTGCAGAAGCGGCGGGTGATCGGAAAGCTCCAGAAGCATCTCGGCTCACTGGTGGGAAAGCGGATCGCCCTCTTGGGGCTCGCCTTCAAGCCCAAGACCGACGACATGCGGGAGGCGTCGAGCCTGGTGCTCGCATCGCGGCTCGAGGGCGAGGGCGCCACCGTGCGGGGGTTCGACCCGGTCGCGGAGCGCCGGGCGGCCGACCTCTTGCCGCGCATCGAGCTCTGCGAGTCCGTGGAGGAGGCCCTCGACGGGGCCGACGCGGCGATCCTGGTGACCGAGTGGCCGGAGTTCGCGGGCCTCGACTGGAAGGCGCTCGGCCGGCGCATGAGCCACGCGATCCTGGTCGACGGGCGCAACTTCCTGGATCCCGAGCGGATGCGGGAGGCGGGCTTCGCATACGAGGGGATCGGCAGGTCCGAGCCGCCCGAGCCCGCGACCGGACGGGCGACTCGAGGCGGGGAGCCGCTCGAGACGCGGCCGGGCTGATGCAGGCACTGATCCTGGCGGGCGGCGAGGGAACCCGCCTGCGCCCGCTCACCCTCACGCGGGCAAAGCCGGCGCTGCAGCTCGTGGACCGCCCGTTCATCCGTTACGTGCTGGACTGGGTCGCGCGCCACGGGATGGAGGAGGCGGTGATCGCGTGCGGGTTCGGCTCCGACGCGGTTCGCGATGCGCTGGAGGGCCACGACGGCGCGGGGGTTCGGATCAGCTACGTGGAGGAGCCGGAGGCCCTCGGCACAGCGGGGCCGCTGCGATTAGCCGCCGATGAAGGGCTGCTTGGCGATCGCCTCTGCGTTTTGAACGGGGACGTGCTGACGGACGTCGATCTCGGCGCGCTCATCCGCTCGCACGAGCGGTACGGCGCTGTGGCCACGGTCGCGCTCTACCCGGTCGACGACCCGAGCACCTACGGCCTCGTTCGCCGCGCGGGCGGACCCGAGGCGCCCGGAGCGCCTCCGCAACGGCCCGACGGCGAGGTGCTCGGCTTCGTCGAGAAGCCCGAGCCAGGCGAAATCGACACGGACGAGATCAGCGCCGGCGCCTACGTGATCGAGCGCGAGCTCTTGGAGCTGATCCCGCGGGGGAGGGCGGTCTCGATCGAGCGCGAGGTGTTCCCGCGCCTGGTCGGCCAGGGGCTGTACGGTCACAGGCTCGAGGGCTACTGGATGGACATCGGGACACCGGGTCGATATCTGCGGGCGAGCTGGGACATCCTCGAGGGCGAGGTGGGCACCGAGGTCACCGAGCGGCTCGACGGTGCCCGGCTGCTCGTAGAGGAGGACGCGCGGATCGACGCCGCGGCCAGCGTGCAGCCCCCGGCGCTGGTCGAGTCGGACGTCGTCGTCGAGGGCGGGGCGACGATCGGCTCGCGGGCCGTGGTGGGACGCGGCTCGGAGGTGGGGGAGCGGGCGACGATCTCGAGCTCGGTGGTGCTCGGCGATTGCCGGGTCGGCCGGGGCGTCCGGCTCCATGAAGCGATCCTGGCGCCGGGGGTCGTGATCGGCGAGGGAGCGAGGATCGGGCCTGGCGTCGTGATCGGCGAGGGCGCGCGGATCGAGGCCGGCGCCGAGGTTGCCGACGACGCTCGCCTCGCCCCCGGAGAGGTCCTGCCGTGAGCGACGTGATGGCGGACGTTCGCGCCTCGGACCACGCCAACCAGCTGGACGACGTGCTCGCGCTCCCCGATCACCTGAGCGACGCGCTTTGGCGCGTCGAGTCGGCGAAGATCGAGCCCTTCGACGCCCCCGGCGGACTGGTGGTCTGCGGCATGGGCGGCTCGGCCATCGGCGGCGACCTGGCGGCGGTCGCATTCGGCAACCGCCTCACTCGTCCGCTGACGACCGAGCGGGGGTACGAGCTCCCGGCCTGCATGGAGCCAGACCGCGCCGTGCTCTGCTCGAGCTACTCGGGCGACACGGAGGAGACGATCGCCGCGTACGAGGCGGCGGAGGCGCTCGGCGCGCGGCGGATCGTGGCCACCGGCGGGGGCAAGCTCGCCCAAGCGGCTCGCCGCGACGGAGTGCCGGTGATCGGCCTGCCCGGGGGGCTTCAGCCGCGAGCCGCCGTCGGCTACCTGTTCACGGTCGCCGCGGAGGTGGCGGCGCTCACGGGTACCGCGGCCGGGATCCGCACCGAGATCGACAGCTCCGCGGCCCACCTGCGCGAGGCGCAGCCGCAGCTGATCGAACGGGCGGCCGCCACCGCCGAGCGATTGGAGGGATCGATCCCGGTCGTCTACGGAGCGGATCTCACGGTTCCGGTCGCGCGCCGCTGGAAGACGCAGATCAACGAGAACGCCAAGCTGCCCGCGTTCTGTGGCGAGCTTCCGGAGGCCGACCACAACGAGATCGCCGGATGGGACGGAGCGGCAACCGCCGGGCGGATGAGCGCCGTCCTGCTCGAGGACCGCGACCAGCACCCGCGCGTGCGCCAGCGCTTCGAGCTCACGGCGAAGCTGATCGAGCCCCAGGCGGCCTCGGTGTCCACCGTGGAGACGGTGGGCGATAGCCGCACGGAGCGCCTGCTGTGGGCGGTGATGCTCGGTGATCTCGTCTCGCTGCACCTCGCCGCGCGGAGGGGCGTCGACCCCACCCCGGTGATCACCATGGACCGGCTCAAAGAAGAGCTGGGTCAGCTCTAGGCGCTCTCCGCGGTGGACAGTGCGCTCGAGACGCGCGATCTGACCAAGGTCTACGGCGAGGGCGAGACCTCCGTTCGCGCCCTGGACGGTGTCGACCTCGAGGTGGGGCGCGGCGAGATGGTGGCGATCATGGGCCCCTCGGGGTCGGGGAAGAGCACGCTCCTGCACATGCTGGGCGCTCTCGATACGCCGACCTCGGGCGAGATCAGCCTCGCCGGCCAACGCTATGACGGGCTCGACGACGCGGAGCTCACGCGACTCCGCCGCGACAAGATCGGCTTCGTCTTTCAGTTCTTCAACCTGCTCCCATCCCTCTCCGCGGAGGAGAACGTGCTGCTGCCGGCGCTCATCGCGGGACGGCGCGACGGGAGGACCAGGAACAGGGCGCGGGGGCTGCTCGGGCGGGTGGGGCTCTCGGAACGAGCGGATCATCTGCCGAGCGAGCTATCGGGCGGCGAGCAGCAGCGGGTCTCGATCGCGCGCGCCCTCCTCACCGAGCCGGAGCTCGTGCTCGCCGACGAGCCGACGGGGAACCTCGACACCCGCTCGAGCGCCGAGGTGCTGGAGCTCCTCCGCGAGCTCAATCGGACGGAGGGTCAGACACTCGTGCTCGTCACGCACGAGCCCGGGGCGGCCGCCGTGGCCGGCAGGGTGGTGTTCCTGCGCGATGGAAGGGTGGCCGGCGAGGTCCCGGGCGGCTCGGCCGAGCGAGTCGTCGAGGCGCTGTCGGATCTCGGGCAGACCGCCCGCGGCGAGGAGCGAAGTTAGATGAGAGGCCCGTTGCCGCTTGCTGCATCCTCCATGCTGAACGCCGGCCATGCGTAGCTTCGGCTCGCTCGCCCTCCGCCAGGTCCGCTCGCGGCGCCTTCGCTCGCTGCTGACCGCCGCCGGGATCGTGCTCGGGGTCGGGATGATCCTCGGGGTCCTCCTCCTGGCGGCGACCATTCACCGGACGTTCAACGATCTCTACGACACCGTGTACGGCCGCACGGACCTGATCGTGTCGGGGGCCTCAGGCGGATCGAGCTCGCTGCGCCACTCGACGCTGGCGACGGTCCGCGACACGCCGGGCGTGGCACAGGCCTCAGGGCAGGTGCAGAGCGTGTTCACGCTCCTGAACGCCCAGGGCGTTGCGTCGAGCGACCAGAGCAAGAAGCTGAACACCTCCGGCGAGAGCCCGAACGCGTCCAGGCTCTCGGATTCGCGCACGGTCGCCGGGCGAAAGCCTCGACACGGGCTCGCGATCACCCTGCAGAAGAGCTGGGCGGACGCCAACGACATCTCGCTTGGCGATCGGGTACCCCTGGCGACGCCCGCGGGCGTGAGGAAGCTGCGGGTGTCGGGGCTGTTCGAGTTCACGTCCGGCCTCGACTTCGGGGGGCAGGGATTTGCCCTGATGCCGCTAGCGCCGGCCCGGCGGCTGATGGACAAGCCGGGCGTCTACGACGAGGTGGACCTCGCCGTCGACGGCGGCTCCGACGAGATCGCCCAGGTGAAGAGACGGCTGGGACGGCGCCTGCCCGGCGGCGTCACGGTCGAGACGCCCCAGAACAAGGCCTCCGACGTCGAGGCCGAGCTTCAGGCCTTCAACGTGATCCTCTACTTCTTCGCCGCCATGGCCCTTTTCGTCGGGGGGTTTCTGATCTTCAACTCCTTCAACATGACCGTCTTCCAGCGCACTCGGGAGATCGGCATGCTGCGGGCGCTCGGCGCCGGACGCTCGATGATCGCCGGCTCGGTGCTACGCGAGGCCGCTCTCCTCGGCCTCATCGGGGCGGTGCTCGGCCTGGGGCTAGGCCTCGGGCTCGCCGCCGGGCTGGTCGCGCTGATGCGGGCGCTCAACTTCCCGGTCGGCCATCTCTCCTTCGCCGGCTTTGCCCCTCCGGTGGCCGTGGCGACCGGCCTGTTGACGGCGATCCTGGGCGCGCTCTATCCCGCCCAGCGTGCGGGGCGGACGACGCCGATACGCGCCGTCCTCGGCACGGAGGGCCTTCGCTCGCGGCTCCGCGCCCGCCGCGCCCTGCTCGGCGCCGCCTTGATCGGGCTCGGCCTCGCCGGGGCGTTCTGGCTCGGGGCGGCCAACGACACCACGACGATCGTCGCGGCCGCCGGAATGCTGGGGACGATTGCGATCTTCCTCGGCATCGCGCTCGTCGCCCCGTTCGTGATCCGACCCCTGGTGCGTGCGCTCTCGTGGCCGCTCCGCCGCGTCTTTCCCGTGGAGGGGCGCCTAGCCGCCGACGCCGCCCGGTCGGACCCGGGGCGAACCGCGGCGACCGCCACCGCGCTCATGATCGGGCTCGCGCTGGTGGTGGCGGTGAACAGCCTCGGGTCGAGCTTCCTGAAGACGATCTCCGATGAGTTCGACCGCGACTTCGCCCGCGACCTGACCGTGCAGCCGAACGGCTTCGCCCCCGGCCAAGGGCCCCAGCAGACGATCGCGCACGGGCTGCGGGACAGGCTCGCGCGGATCCCGAAGGCGGCGGTCGTGGCGCGCGAGCGGATCGAGTACGTGCCGAAGCTCCCGGGAGCGAGGCACAGGGGCGGCTCGGACGGCCTGCTCGTCGCGTTCAATCCGCGGCAATACGAGCAGGTCGACGAGACCACCATCGACGGCGCCCCACGCGATGTGGCGTTCAGGCGACTGGCACGGGGCCAGGTGACGCTCGGGAAGGGCTGGGCCGACGAGACCCACCTCGGGGTCGGCGATCCGATCACGCTCCGCGGTCCTTCCGGCACGGTGCACACCCGCGTGGCGGGGATCGTGGAGACCGTGCTGTTCGGCGGCCAGACCGTCGGCATGTCGCTCGGCACCATGAAGAGGGTCTACGGGGTCACCGCCGACTCCGAGCTGGCCCTGAAGGCCACCTCGAGGGCGGCGAGGCCCGACCTCCGGCGCCGCGTGCAGGGGATCGTCACTCGCCGCTATCCGAACCTCGCCGTGCTCTCGAACGACCAGCTGAAGTCGAAGGTCGAGGACCAGGTCAACCAGCAGTTCGCGATCTTCTACGCGATCGTGGGCGTGGCCATCTTCGCCAGCCTGTTCGGAATCGTGAACACGCTGACGATGTCCGTGCTCGAGCGCACGCGCGAGATCGGCATCCTCCGGGCCCTCGGCGCCTCCCGTTGGCAGGTTCGCAGGCAGGTGGCCGACGAGAGCCTCGTGATCGGCCTGATCGGCGCCATCCTCGGCATCGCCGTCGGCGCGGGGCTCGGCTACGCCCTCCTGCAGGGGCTTTCGTCGGGCATCCCCGGCGTCAAATACCGGCCGCCGGTCTCGACCATGGTGCTCGTCGCGGCGGCAGGCATCCTGCTCGGACTGATCGCATCGGTCCTGCCGGCGCGGCGCGCCGCCCGCCTCGACGTGATCAAGGCGATCAGCTACGAGTAGGGCCAGCCGCTGCCATCACCAAGGCTGTAAGGCCGGGTAGGGAAACAACCCCTGGCCGCCCGACCGGGCCGATTGCGATACGAGGATTGGCGAAATCCGCCCGATCCGCGCGAACTGCTCCCCACCCAGCCACGCCTCGATCCCGACCTAGCTACTCCTCGATCGGTGGCGGGCGGCGCGCCCGTTTGCGCTCCGCCTGTCGGCGTTTGTCCGCGAGGCGCTGTTCCCTCGCCGCCCTGCCGGGCCTGCTGGGTCGCCGCGCTCGCGGCACCGCCAGCCCCGCCGCGAGCTTCTCCCGAAGCCGCTCGAGGGCCAGCTCGCGGTTCCGCGCCTGGCTTCGGGCATCCTGGGCGACCGCGCTTACGCGGTCGCCGTACCGCGACGCAAGCCTGTTCCTGGCTTCCTCGCTGAGCGCCCGCGAGTCGCCGATCTCGAATACGGCCTCAACCCGCGATGCGGTGACGTTCGCGTGTTGGCCCCCGGGCCCCGAGGAGCGGCTCGCGCGGAGCTCGATCTCCGAGAGCGGAATGGCCACGTCGGGGGTGACCGTCATCGGGTCGTCCACGACCCCACGGTAGGCGAACGAAACGACGAACCGCGACAGCGACAGCCCTCGCCCTTAGCGCCTATCCCGCCAGGGATCGCGCCCCTGGGGCCAGGCGCACCCTCACCACCGGAATAGGCCCTCAGGGCCTCTCCCGCCAGGGATCGCGCGCCTGGGGCCGCCTGATGGCTTCGCGGATGCGTCGTCCTCGGTCGCTCGCGTGCCATTCAGGCACGCCACGCTCCCTGCGTCCTCGCCCCGCTCGCCCTCAGTCGCCCCAGGCGCACCCTCCCGGCGGGATCGGCCCTTATCCTTCTCCCGCGAATCAGAACCGAAAGGACCGCATGGCAACCGCCGAGAGGAGCTACGACATCGCCGACCTCGCGCTGGCCGACGAGGGCCAGAGGCGAATCGAGTGGGCAGACCGCCAGATGCCCGTGCTGCGCTCGATTCGCGAGCGCTTCGCGAACGAGCGCCCGCTCGACGGAATCACGATGGCCTGCTGCCTGCACGTGACCACCGAGACGGCGAACCTGGTCCGCACCCTGATGGCGGGAGGTGCCGAGGTTGCCCTGTGCGCGTCGAATCCGCTTTCCACGCAGGACGACGCGGCGGCCGCGCTCGTCGCCAACTACGGCGCCGAGGTCTACGCGATCAACGGGGAGGACAACGACACCTACTACCGGCACATCTACGCGGCGGTGGATCGTCATCCACAGGTCACGATGGACGACGGCGCCGACGTCGTGGGCGTGCTGCACGGCGAGCGCACGGAGCAGCTCCCGGAGCTGATCGGCGGCACGGAGGAGACCACAACCGGCGTCTTCCGCCTCAAGGCGCTGGAGGCCGAGGGCAAGCTCGGTTATCCGATCATCGCCGTCAACGACGCCAAGACCAAGCACTTCTTCGACAACCGCTATGGCACCGGCCAGTCCACGCTCGATGGGGTGATCCGGGCGACGAACGTGCTGATCGCCGGCCTACGGGTGGTGGTGATCGGCTACGGATGGTGCGGGCGCGGGGTCGCCATGCGGGCCAAGGGGCACGGGGCACACCTGATCGTCTGCGAGGTCGACCCGCTGCGGGCGCTCGAGGCGCTGATGGATGGTTTCGAGGTGATGCGGGGCACGGAGGCGGCGCGGGTCGGCGACGTGTTCATCACGGTCACCGGAAATCGCGACGCAATCGCCGGCGAGATGTTCAGCGTCATGAAGTCGGGAGCGATCGTCTGCAACTCGGGCCACTTCGACGTCGAGGTCAACAAGCAAGACCTCGACGCGATCACGGTGGAGAAGTTCCGGGCCCGGCCGTTCGTCGAGGGACACCGGACGAAGGACGGGCGTGAGATCTTCCTGCTCGCCGACGGTCGGCTCGTGAACCTGGCGGCGGCGGAGGGCCATCCCGCGGCGGTCATGGACATGAGCTTCGCCAACCAGGCGCTGGCGTCAGAGCACATTGTGAAGCACCACAGCGAGCTCTCGAAGCGCGTCTACGCCGTTCCCGAGGAGGTCGACCGCGAGATCGCCCGCCTGAAGCTCGCCTCTCGAGGAGTGAGCATCGACACCCTCACCGAGGCGCAGCAGAAGTACCTGGCGTCTTGGGACCAGGGCACCTGAGCGTGGAGCGTGCAGCGTGCAGCGGAGCGGCTTCAGGCCGCCCGGCCGCTGACCGCGTGCCGCGCGCCGCTTGCTGATGCGCGCGATGGTCATGGCCGCCGGCCTCGGCACGCGGCTGCGGCCGCTCACCTATGAGGTCCCCAAGCCGATGGTCCCGGTGGCGAACCGGCCGGTGATCGAGCACCTGCTGGTGCTGCTGGCGAAGCAGGGCTTCCGGGAGGTGATCGCGAACCTGCACTGGTTCCCCGAGACCATTCGCGACCGCCTCGGGGACGGCTCCGGCCTCGGCGTCGACCTCACCTACAGCCACGAGGAGCGGCTCCTCGACACGGCGGGAGGCGTCTGGAACGTCCGCGATTACCTCGCCGCCGAGGGCGAGTCGTTCGCGGTGATGGCCGGCGACGCGCTCACGGACGTCGACCTCAAGGCGCTACGCGCCGCCCATGAAGCTCACGGCGGCGTCGCCACCCTCGCCGTGAAGCGGGTTCCCAACGTCAGCGAGTACGGCGTCGTGGTCACGGACGGCGAGGGTCGAATCCAAGGGTTCCAGGAGAAGCCGCACCCCGCCGAGGCGCTCTCCGACCTCGCCAACTGCATGATCTATGCCTTCCGCACGGAGATCTTCGACTACTTCCCCGATCCCCCTTACGTCGACTGGGCGAAGGACATCTTCCCGATCCTGCTCGAGCACGACGTCCCGTTCTACGTCCACGAGATCGACGCCTACTGGAACGACGTGGGCGCCCTGCCCGAGTACCTGCGCGGAAACCTCGACGCCGTCGAGGGTGAAGTGCGCGTGGAGGCGGCAGGAGAGCTGCTCGAGACGTTCGGCGGGGAGGAAGCGGTCGAGCGCGGTGAGCCCGGGATCAGCGGGCGCGTGCTCGCCGCCGACGGCTGCGAGGTCCACCCCGAGACGCGGCTCGACGGCCCGCTGGTGCTCGGCCCCGGCTCCCGGGTCGCGGCCGGGGCGCGGGTCAAGCACTCAGTCCTCCTCCCGGGCTCGGAGGTCCCGGAGGGCGCCCTCGTCGCCGGCTCGGTCTTCGGGCAGCGCAGCGGCCTTGCCTAACCTGAATACATGGCTAGCCGCACGCCGGAGGTCGAGTTCCTTTGGTGGGAGGGTTGCCCCTCGTGGGAGGAGGGGCTCGCGATCCTGCGCGACGAGATGCGGGCCGTGGGGCTGGATCCCGAAGCGGTGGAGGTGCGCCGGGTGGCGACCGACGCGGACGCGGCACGCGAGGATTTCGTGGGCTCGCCCACGATCCGGGTCAACGGGCTCGACGTGCAGCCGCCGCGCGGCGAGCCCGCCGGGCTCACCTGTCGCGTCTACAGGCTGCGAGACGGCCGGATCTCGCCGCTCCCCGACCGCGCGGACGTGCGCGACACTCTGGTGGACGCGATCGAAGGAGGCGAGTGATGGCACAAGCGACGGCAACCAAGGTCGGTGAGCTCGCGCCCCAGCTGGAGCTGCCGGATACCGAGGGCATCCTGCACACGCTCCCGATGCCGGGCGAGGCGCCGGCCACCGTGGTCTTCTGGACCTGCAACCACTGCCCGTACGCGCTCGCCTGGCACGAGCGCCTCGTGAACGCGGCACGCGACTACGCCCCGCGGGGCGTACGTTTCCTCGCGGTCAACTCGAACGACGCCGAGCGCTACCCCCGCGACTCGCTCGAGGCGATGCGCGAGCGGGTCGCCCGGGAGGACTGGCCGTTCCCGTATCTCCACGACGAGAACCAAACCGCGGCGGCCGAGTGGTCGGCGCAGGTGACGCCCCACGTCTACGTGCTCGACGCGGAGTTGCGCGTGCGGTACGAGGGCGCCCCGGACGCCGACCACATGGATCCGGCGCTGAACGCCGTCTGGCTCCGGGAGGCGCTCGATGCGGTCCTGGCGGGGCTGGTTCCCGCCCGCACGGCGACCCAGCCCGTGGGCTGCTCGATCAAGTGGAAGTAGGGCGCAGCCTCCAGCGAGCGCCCGTCGGCGGGATGCGCGGTCCGGGCTCGGGGCCGCGCGCCGTCCGCCGTTCGTTCGATCAATGACCGTTCGGCGCCGCCTGATCCGGGTGCCGGCGTCCTCGGCAAACCTTGGTCCGGGCTACGACGTGCTCGCGGCGGCACTCAGCCTGCACCTCGAGCTCGAGGTGTACGAGTCGGGTGAGTTCTCGGTCGACGCCGGGGACGCGGCGATCCCCACCGACCGCTCGAACCTCTGCGTTCGCGCGTTCGAGGCGCTGCATCCCGCCGACGGCCTGCGCTTCTCGATCCGCACCGAGGTCCCGCTCGCGCGCGGGCTTGGCTCGTCCGCGGCGGCGATCGTCGCCGGCCTCCTGGCCGCCGACCACCTGTTCGAGCTGGCGCTTGACCGGGACGAGGTCTACGTCCGCGCGGTGGACCTGGAGGGCCATCCCGACAACGTCGGCGCCGCCCTGTACGGCGGCTTCGTCCTCTGCCCGTCGCTGGACGGAAGTGAGCGGCCTCGGCCCGTCCGGCTCGATCCGCCGCAGGGGCTGGAGGGGGTGCTCGTGATACCCGACGAGGAGGTGCCGACGGAGCGCGCTCGCGACGCGATGCCGTCCGAGGTGCCCGTTGCGGACGCGGTGGCCAACGTCGCGGCGGCGTCGCAGCTCGTGCTCGGAATCGAGCGCTCGGATCTGACGCTGATCGCCCGCGGGCTCGCCGATCGCCTCCACCAACCCAGCCGCACGCATCTGTATCCGCGCTCGATGGAGCTGCTCGCGGATGCCCGCGAGCTCGGCGCGATCGGGGCCACCATCTCCGGCGCCGGCCCCACGCTCCTCTTCTGGTGCTTCTGGCAGGACACCGGCAAGGTCACCGACGCGCTGAAACAACGCGTCACGGGCTGGGCCGAGGTGATCAGGGCGCCCTTCAGCCCGCTGGGCGCCGACGTGGCGGAGCTCTAGTCGCCAGCTAGCGGCTGGGTAGGGGAGACCGGCCCCGCTTCGCACCTCACAACGCGCTGGGTGCCATTTATCTCGCTTAGCGAGACAAAAGGCACCCACCACCACCTTCGGGCCTCCGTTACCCGGCCTCCCCCGCTCGTGCCCCTGCCAGCTAATCCATCAACCCCACCTGCCGCAGGATCGAGACCGAATCCGAGTACACGTCCTTGCGCTTCACCAGCCCGTCCTCGAACGGGATCACGTCGACGCCGTCCCAACTGACCCGCCTGCCGCTCGGCTCGGCGACGAGGTCGCCGCGGCGCATCTGGTTCGCGTGGGTGGCGGTTGCCGTCCACTCCTGGACCACGAGCCCGTCCTGCAGGTAGAGCCGCCGCGTGGAGAAGGAGATGTCGGGCCACGTCTCGAAGATCGAGCCGATGTGAGCGCGCGCCGCCTCGCCCTCGGCGCGCTCGCCCGCGGTGTGGTTCTCGAACACCATGTCAGGGGCATGCATCGCCATGATCGCGTCGAGGTCGTGGGCGTTCCAGGCGTCGTTGTAGGCGCTGATCCTCCGCCCGAGGGCGTCCGCTCGGTCCGCGTCGGTCATGCGCGCCAGTATCCTGCATCGAACAACGGCACCGTGGGGAAAGGACAGGGGGCGCTCACGTCGCGCATGAGCAGGTTGGCGGCCGCACGGCTCAGCGGGCTGGCGGTTCTGACCGCGCTGCTCGCGGCCCCCGCGACCGCGAGCGCGAATGTCAGCGACGGCGTCTACACGGCAACCTCCGTCCAGGATCCGGTGGCGAAGGTCCGCTTCGAGGTCAGCGGCGGGAAGATCAGGACCCTCAACGCGTCGCACCTCCAGTTCGACTGCGTGAAGAGGCCGGACAGCCGCCGCAACCCACCGCCCCTCGACGGCGCCCTCGACGTCGTCGACGGTCAATTCCGCGGCAGGCTCGTGGGCCGCTCGAGCGGCGAGGCCTTCGCCGCCACCATCGGCGGTCGGCTGGTCCCGCCCACGGGGGCGCAGGGATGGATTCAGTACACCGTCAGGTTCCAGAACGGTGACCGCTGCACGTCAACCCCGGCCCCGCTCGAGTGGGCGGCTACCAATCCGGACCTGGAGTTCACGTCGGGGTTCGAGCCGCCCGTCGCGGTGGGCCCGCCGGTGGTCGTCAACGACAACTGGCACTTTCTGATCACCGGCGCCGATCGCGGCTTCGACTGGCACGACGACCTTCCCGGCCACGGCGGAAACGCGTTCGTCCCGCTGGTTCCCGGCACGGAGCCGATCGACCAGTACGCGCACACAGGCATCCAGGAGGTGCCGGGCCCGGACGGCTCTCCCACCCACGCCCTGATCCAGGAGGTGTTCCGGGACGCCGAGTTCTATCCGGGCCGCCATGTGCGCAACCAGTTCGGGCTCCTCCGGCCGGGGCGCCGGGGAAGCGTCTCGTACTGGATCAAGCTGCAGGGAAACCTCAATCGGGTGATGCCGCCCGGGGAGAAGTCGTGGCGCTTCCTGCAGGAGATCAGAGGCGACGGTGGGACTCCGAACGACTATCGGATGTCGATCGGGTTGTTCCGGCACAAGACAGGGCCGATCGAGTGGGAGATAGCCGGGCGCCGCCTCCTTCCCACCTACAAGCAGGACTGGACCATCCTCAACGCGCACACCCCGGTGCCGATCGGCAAGTGGTTCCGCCTACAGACCTCGTGGCTGATCAGCCGCACCGACGGCTATCTGCGCGTGAGCGTCAACGGCGTTCCGATCGCCGACCACGAGGGTCGCACGAAGCTCAACTACCCGATCGACTCGATGCAGATCTTCAAGGTCTACACGGGCGCGAACTCGCTCGCGGTCGGCCCCGCGTACCAGTGGATCGACGACGTGGAGATGCGGCGCGGGCTGCTCACCCCGCTCGAGCAGCCCCCGCAGGGACCAGCTCAGCGCTGAGCTCGTCGAGGCGTTCGAGCAGGTCCTGCTTTCCGAGGCGGCGCAGGATCTCGCCGGCGAGCGAGAGGTAGTCCGATCCCTTCTCGGGCCGGTACTCGAGGATCGGGATCGCGCGTTCGGCTGATTCCGCGTATGCGATCGACTGCCGGATCACGGTCCGAAACAGCTTGTCGCCGAACCGCTCGCGTAGCGCCTCGAGCGTCTGTCGCGCGTGCCGCGTGCGCATGTTGGCGATGTTGAGGCACACGCCGAGGAGCTCCAACTCGGGATTGAGCGAGTCGCGGGACAGGTCGAGCACCTGCACCGCCTGCTCCATCCCCTGGAGCGAGAAGTACTGGGCCTCGGTCGAGAGGATCGCGTGCGTCGCGGCGACCAGCGCGTTCACGGTCATCAGCCCGAGCGTCGGGGGGCAGTCGATGAGGATCAGCTCCCGGTTTCGCCGCAGGTCCCGGAGCGCATTGCGGAGCGTCACCTCTCGCCCGATCTTGCCGGCGAGCGTCAGCTCCGCCTCGGCCAGGCGGAGGTTTGCCGGGATCACGCGGCCGCGGACGGCGTCCGCCGCCCGAGCCTGGCCCTGGAGCACCTCGCCCAGGGTCGGACGCGCGTTGGGGTCGGCGTCGAAGTAGTCGGAGAGATTTCCCTGCGGGTCGGCGTCGACCGCGAGCACGTCGACCCCCAGCCGCTCGAACACATCCGCGAGCGAACGCACCATCGTCGTCTTCCCGGTACCGCCCTTCTGCGAGAGGACGGCGATCGCGACCGACATCGCGCGGCACTATATGGCGCGGGGGAATCCGTCCGGCGCGCGTCTATACTTCCGCGACCCTCTGTCCCCAGTCGCGCGCCCGCTCGAAGAAGGCGTGGATCCCGGGAGGTAGGTTTGGCCAGCTCTTCCACTCGTCTCGCGTCGTCGTCGCCTGCGGGCGTGCCGCGTCTTTCCCCCGAGCAGCCCTACCGGCCCCGCGTCTCGCCGCCGAGCGTGGAGGATCGGGACGCGTGCGCGATCTACGCCTCCGTACGCAAGAACGCCACTCCCAGCCGCGCGCCGGTCGAGCTCGCGCTCGCCAACCTGCAGAAGATGCTCCACCGCGCCGGCAACGTCGACGGCGAGGGAGACGGGTGCGGCGTCCTCGTCGACATCCCGCGCAGGCTGTGGGCGGAGGAGGTGCGGTCGGGCGGCCACAACCCCGCGCTGACGCTGGACGACACCTTCGCGGTCGCGCACGCGTTCGTCGAGCGTTCCGCCGACCTCGACAAGGCCCTCCACGACGGGCGCGAGATCCTCGGCCGCGGCGGCTTTCGGATCCTCGCCGAGCGGCTCGGAGCGGTCGACTCCCACGCGCTCGGGGCGACGGCGCGCGAGGAGGAGCCGCACTTCTGGCAGGTGGCGGGACTGCTTCCCGACGCCAAACGGCGCGACCGGGTCACGTTCGATCTGATGTGTGCCCTCGAGGCGGAGCTCGGGCTCCACCTGCCCTCGTTCTCGGCCTCGACCTGCGTGTACAAGGTGATGGGGGCGCCGAGCGTCCTCGGCGCCTACTACCCGGACCTACGCGACGAGCGGTTCGAGACGGTCGGCTGCTTCGGCCACAACCGCTACTCCACCAACACCTGGCCGTCGTTCAGGCGCGTGCAGCCGTTCACCGTCCTGGGGCACAACGGCGAGATCAACACGATCGCGCAGCTCCGCCAGGAGGCGGGCATGCTCGGCGTCCCGATCCCGCCGGGAGGCTCAGACTCGCAGGACCTGAACCGGGTCGTCGACCACCTCGTCCGCGTGGAGGGCCTCTCACTGGCCGAGGCGATGGAGATGGTCGTGCCGCCGATCGTGGACGAGATCCGCTCGCTTCCGGAGGACCTCATGCCCTTCTACATGTACCTGCGCCAGGCGATGGGCCCGTTCGCGCAGGGTCCGGTCGCGCTCATCGCCCGTCACGGCGACGAGTGCGTGTTCTCGGCGGATGCCCTCGGCCTGCGGCCGCTGTGGAAGCTCGAGACGCCCGAGGACTTCATCTTCAGCTCGGAACCGGGAGTGGTCGGCTGCGACGAGATGGTCTCCGAGCCGAAGCCGCTCGGTCCCGGCGAGAAGTTCATGGTCACGATCGATCGCAAGCGGCGCTCCGCGCGGCTCTACGAGCATTGGCAGATGCAGCGCGCGGTCGCCGAGCGTTGGCTCGAGCGCACGAGCGCCTCGGAGTTCGCGCCGTACGACCGGGCGCTCGAGACCGGCGGCCCGCTGGAGGGCCCCGAGATCCCCGGCTACACCGCCGCCGGGCCGTCGGAGCCGGTGAAGGTGGAGGATCGTGTGCTCGCCGGCTTCGGCTGGCAGCGCGACGACGTGAAGCTCTGCCAGCAGATGGCCTCGAACGGCGCCGAGCCGATCGGCTCGCTGGGCTATGACGGGCCGCTCGCCGCGCTGTCCCCCGAGCGCCAGAACCTCGCCGACTACTTCAAGGAGACCGTCGCGGTCGTCACCAACCCGGCGATCGACCGCGAGCGCGAGATCGAGCACTTCTCGACCCGCGCCGTCTTCGGCCGTCGGCCGCAGATCCACGCCCCCGGCACCGACACGCGGACGATCGAGACCTCGTTCCCGGTGATCCTCGGTGGCCACCACGGCCTTGCGCCGCTCTCGGATTCCACCTACCGGAGGATCGCCCGGGAGCATCGGACCTACCTGCTCGAGGACCTGTGGGAGGAGTTCCGCGACCGGGCGGCGGCGATCGACATCGCGCTGTTGGAGGCCGAGACCACCAAGGGCGCGATCGAGCGCATCAAGCAGGAAGCCGTCAAGCAGGTCCGGCAGGGAGCGGAGCTCCTGGTGCTCACCGACCGCACCGTCTACGACGGCGAGCGCCGCTACCTCGACGCGCACCTGGCGACCTCCGCCGTCGACCAGGCCCTGAAGCAGCTGAAGTTCGGCGAGACCGGGGAGGAGAACCTGCGGCGGCGCTGCGCGATCGTCCTCCGATCGGCCGCGGTCCGCAACGTCCACGACGTGGTGATGGCGCTCGGGCTCGGAGCCAACGGCGTCTGCCCCTACGTCATGGTCGAGGTGATCTGCGTCGACGACTACGAGGAGGACGTCGCCAACCTGTGCTCCGCGCTTCGCAAGGGGATGGAGAAGGTGATCTCGACCATCGGCATCCACGAGGTGCGGGGCTACGCGCGCCAGTTCTCCTCCATCGGCATCAAGCCTGAGCTCGCGGAGATCTTCCAGTGCGAGACGTTCGCCACCTCGGAGGGCGCTGGGGTCGGCTTCTCGAACCTGGACACCGACGCCGACGCGCGCTTTCACATCCTCGCCGGCGACGAAGAGGCGAAGCCGACGAAGACGTACCGCTTCTACCCGAAGGTCTACAAGGCGGCGATCGCGGCCGCCAACGGCACCGCCAGCTACGACGAGTATTCCGAGAAGGTCCGCGAGCTGGAGAGGCAGAGCCCAATCTCGATGCGGCACATCGTCGGGCTCCGGTCGGATCGCGAGCCGATCGCCCCGGATTCGGTCGACGCCTCGGTCGGGCACCACGACTACCCGATCGTGATCTCCTCGATGAGCTTCGGCTCCCAGTCCGAGCCCGCCTTCCGCGCCTACGCGGAGGCCGCGAAGCAGATCAACATCCTCTGCATCAACGGGGAGGGCGGGGAGATCCAGGACATGTACGGCAAGTACCGGAAGTGGCGCGGCCAGCAGGTCGCCTCGGGCCGCTTCGGGGTCTCGGCGGAGATGCTCAACTCCTCCTACGTCGCCGAGATCAAGATCGGCCAGGGGGCAAAGCCGGGCGAGGGTGGCCACCTGCCGGGAAAGAAGGTCTCCGAGAAGGTCGCCGCGGCGCGAAACGCGTCGCCGGGCACGGACCTGATCTCGCCGTCCAACAACCACGACCTCTACTCGATCGAGGACCTCGCCGAGCTGATCGATGAGCTGAAGACGGTGAACCCCGACCTGCGGATCTCGGTCAAGGTGCCGGTGGTGCCGAACGTCGGCACGATCGGCCTCGGGATCGCGAAGGCGGGGGCGGACATCATCACCCTGTCCGGGTTCGAGGGCGGGACCGGGGCCGCGCGCCAGCACGCGCTGCGTCACGTAGGGCTGCCCTCCGACATCGGCACTCGCGCCGTGCACCGCGCGCTGATGGAGGCGGGCATCCGCAACCGGGTCGAGGTCTGGGCCGACGGGGGCTACCGCCACGCCTATGACATCGTGAAGCTCCACTGCATGGGGGCGAACCGGGTGGCCTTCGGCACCCTGGCGATGGTGTCGCTGGGCTGCACCATCTGCCGTGGCTGCCAGCTCGACACCTGTCACGTGGGGATCGCCACCCAGATCGAAACCGTCGAGCAGGCCCAGGAGCACGGATTGAAGAAGTTCACACCGCAGCGAATAGACGCTGCGGCGGAGAGCTGTGCGCGCTTCTTCCAGTCGATGGGCGAGGAGGTGAAGCGGGTGGTCGCCGAGCTCGGCTACGAGCGTGCCCAGGACCTGGTTGGTCGCTACGACCTCCTCGAGCAGATCTCCCACGACGAGCGGCTCGACCTCGCCGAGCTGATCACGCCGCTGGAGGAGTTCCTCGACCTCGAGCCGATCGATCTGCCCGTCGCCGAGGAGGAGCTGGTGGCCGCCGAGGCCCGCGCCGAGGCCGGACTGGTGCGGGCGCGGCCGATCCGCATGCAGCCCAAGGAGGCCTCGACCACCCTGGCCAGGCTCGCCGACAGGGTCTTTTCCGGCACCGTGGTGCGCGAGGAGTTCCCGCGTTCCACCGATGCGCACGACCGCGTCCTGGGAACGGAGCTGGCGGGCGCGATCTCGCGGGCCCGGATCTACGAGGGCGCGCCGGAGGGAGACCCGCTCGACACCCTCGCGGAGCTGAGCTTCAACGGCGGCTCGGTGGCCGGTCAGGGCTTCGGTGCCTTCAACGCCTGGGGCCTCGTCGTCCGGGTGGAGGGCGGCGCCCAGGACGGCGTCGCCAAGACGATGCTGGGCGGCACGGTCTCGATCCTCAAGGGCAAGAACGCCGAGGGCAAGCGTGTCAACGGCTCGGTTGGCAAGTCATTCGCATACGGCGCCCAGCGTGGCCGTCTGTTCGTTCAGGGTTCCGCCGACTCCCGCTTCTGCATTCGCCTCTCGGGCGCTGACGTCGTGCTCGGTGGCGAGCCGGAGGAGCCGCTCGACGACGCGCGCGGCTGCATCGCTGACCGCGCCAACGCGAAGGGCTTCGCCTTCGAGTACATGACCTCGGGCCGCGCCGTGGTGCTCGGGGACATCGGCCCCTGGGCCTGCTCGGGGATGACCGGCGGGCGCGTCTACGTGCGTCAGAACCCGGCCTGGAACCTCGATCGGGCCGCGATCGAGCGCCGCCTGGGCGAGGGTGCCAAGGTGGAGCTCTCCGAGCTCGACGACGAGGGCGTCCTGGACGTCGAGGACCTTCTCGACCACTACGCGATCGAGCTGCGGGCCACCGATCAGCGCGATGAGGCGGAGCGGATCGTCGCCCTGGCGGCCATGGCCCGCGAGAACTTCCTCATGATCGTGCCTCACCGCGTCCAGGCCGACCCGAACATCTCCACGGAATAGGGTGCCGCACAGGTTCGGCGACCCCGGTGAGGCGTTCATAATCACCCTGTGCCTGAAGGCCCGGATCCGGCTGCGGCGATCGAACTCGAGGGGGTCGTCAAGCGCTTCGGCTCCGAGCGCGCCCTCGACGGAGTCGACCTTGCCGTTCCGCGAGGTGCGATCACGGTTCTGCTCGGCCCCTCCGGGGCGGGCAAGACCGTAACCGTCAACCACATCGTCGGGCTCATCTATCCAACCGCTGGCGTGGTCAGGGTGGAGGGCAAGGACCTCGCCGAACTCTCGGAAGCCGAGCTGGACGAACTCCGCCGCGGGATGAGCGTCGCCTTCCAGGGCAACCAGCCGTTCACATGCGGGCTCTTCTTCTCTCTCGACGTCTACGAGAACGTTGCCTTCCCCCTTCGCAAGAGGACCAACTGGTCACCCCAGCGCATCGACCGGGTGACGATGGATCACCTCGCGCTGGTCGGGCTCAAGGACCGCGCCCGCTACATGCCGGACCAGCTCTCCTCGGGCGAGCGCAAGCGCACGGCGCTGGCGCGGGCGCTCGCGCTCAACGCGCGCATCGTGATCATCGACGACTTCGACAGCGGGATCGACGGCGTCCGCCTGGCGCTGCTGTGCGAGCTGATCAAGGACGTCCACAGCACCACCGGGGCCACGTTCCTCGTCACCACCCATGACATGACGGCGGCGCGCCAGCTCGCCGACTACGCCGCGGTGATCCACGAGGGCCGCATCGTCGAGAGCGGCGACGCGGATGCGGTTTTCGGCTCCGACCAGCCCGCGGCGCGCCAGCTGATCACGGGCGCTCCCTCGGGGCCGATCCGGCTGCGCGACGTCTGATCCACCGGCGCATCCGCCGGTCGTTGAGCGCGATCCACCCTGTCCCGCGGCCTTCCGTCTGTCCCTGTGAGCGCGGCACGGCTCCGATCAGCTCCGGGGTTGATTGAGTCCGATCCGGTAACGCAACTCCGTGAACTCGACTCCGACGAAGGACTTTCGGCGTTGGGCGCCGTCCCGCCGCCAGCCGGCAGCCTCGTAGAAGTGGCGGGAGCGGTGATTCTGCTCGGCGGTCCAGAGGGTCGCCTCCTCGAATTCGGCGTCACGGAGGACGCCGATCGTGGCCGCCATCAGCGCCCTGCCGACGCCGAGTCCCCAGACCGATGGGAGCGCGTAGAAGGTGTCCAGCTCGCCCGTACGTGCCGGATCGGCGTCGGCATCCCGGGAGGGACGGACGACGGCGAAGCCAACCACCCCCCGCTCGTTCTCGGCGAGGAGCGCGACCACCCGATCATCGGAGGCGAGGTCGCACTCCCAATCCTCCGCGGGCGTCCTCAGGCCTCTCAGTCGCTCGATTGGCAGAAAATGAGTCCAGGCCGCGCGAGCCGCCTCGTCGAAGACGCGGCTCATCACCTCGCCGTCGCCGGGCAAGGCTCGCCGTACGCGCACGTTCACGAGTAGCGCGATCCCAACGGTCGGCGGCCTGAGCAGGTCGAGGTCACGCAGCGACGATAGCCTCGCCCGCTCCCGCCGGACTGGTTCTGGAACGATCCCGGCGATGGCTCCCACGGGCGGCAGGCCAAGCATCGATGTCGCTGCCATCCTGGCAACGCGCGCGGAGGAGGCGGCCGAGCTCCACCGCAGGCATCTGAATCACCAGATGGTAAGGGTGCTGCGGGCGATCGGGTTCGACCGCACCTGGGTGCGGGGGGAGGGCGCCCACCTGATCGACGCGAAGGGAGACCGATACCTCGACCTCCTCAGCGGGTACGGGGTCTTCGCGCTGGGCAGAAACCCGCCGGCGGTGCGCGCCCAGCTCGAGCGGGTGCTCGGGGCAAATACCCCGAGCCTGCCCCAGCTCGGCGTCACAGTGCTACCCGGCGTGCTCGCCGAGGAGCTCCTTCGGCGCGCGCCGGCTTCGGTTCACAGGGTGCTCCTGACGAACTCCGGCGCCGAGTCGGTCGAGGGGGCGATCAAGCTGGCGCGGGCGGCCACCGGGCGACCACGAGTGCTCTACTGCGACCACGCCTTTCACGGCTTGACCATGGGCGCCCTCTCCGTCAACGGAAACCCGGAGTTCCGGGATCGATTCGGTCCGTTCCTGCCCGGCTGCGAGGCGGTCCCATTCGGCGACCTGGACGCGCTGCGTCGCGCGCTCGCGCCAGGGGACGTGGCGGCGTTCATCGTCGAGCCCGTGCAGGGAAAGGGCGTGGTGGTGCCCGGCTCCGAGTACCTGCCGGAGGCGCAGGGCCTGTGCCGGCGTCACGGCGCGCTCTTTTGCGCCGACGAGGTGCAGACCGGGCTCGGCCGCACGGGCCGCTTCCTGGCGCTCGAGCACTGGAGCCTGGAGCCGGACCTGATCCTGGTGTCCAAGGCGCTCTCCGGAGGCTACGTGCCGATCGGGGCGATCCTCGCCTCGCGGGACGCCTTCGACCGCGTCTTCGACTCGATGGAACGCTCGGTCGCACACGGCTCGACCTTCGGCCAGAACGACCTGGCCGCCGCGGCCGCGTTGGCGACGCTGGCCGAGATCGATGACCAGGACCTCGTCGAGCGCGCGGGGACGATGGGCGATCGCCTCCTGGAGCTGACGCGGCCGCTGGTGGATCGCCACGAGGTGGTCAAGGAGGTGCGGGGACTGGGGCTGATGTGGGCGCTCGAGCTGGAGGCTCCCCGCGGGAGCGCGGCGCGGCGGACCTGGAACTTCGTCGAGCGCCGTCAGCCCGGACTCGCCTCGCAGCTCGTCGTCATCCCCCTATTCAAGGACCATCGGATCCTCACCCAGGTGGCCGGGCACCGCATGAACGTGGTCAAGGCGCTGCCGCCGCTCGTCGTCGAGGAAGGCGACCTGGAGCGCTTCGCCGCGGCCCTCGATCAGGTGATCGGGCGGTTCGAGTCGCTGGGCCGTTCGATGGCCCGGCTGACGGTCGGGATGGCGCTGCGAAGCCTGCGTCGCAGGCCGAGCGCTACTGGCTCAGCGCCGCCCGCAGAGACTGCTTGAAGGACCTCGTCGTCGCCATCACCGCGGTCGGCTCATAGCCGCAGTGGGCCATGCAGTTGTCGCAGCGCGGGTCGCGGCCCCGCCCGTACTTCTCCCAGTCGGTGGTCTCGACCAGGTCCTTGTAGGTCTTCGCGTAGCCGTCGGCCATCAGGTAGCAGGGCCGCTGCCAGCCGAAGATCGAGTAGCTCGGGATGCCCCACGCGGTGCACTGGAAGTCGACCTTGCCCTCGAGGAAGTCGAGGAACAGCGGCGTGTGGTTGAGGCGCCACCGCTTCCGCCGCCCGTCGGCGAACGCGGCCCGGAACAGCTCCCGCGTCTGCTTGACGCCCAGGAAGTGGTCCTGGTCGGGCGCCTTCTCGTACGCGTAGGCCGGCGAGATCATCATCTGGTCGACCTCGAGCTCGTCGTTGATGAAGTCGAGGACCTGGCGCACGGTGTCGGGGGAGTCGTGGGTGAAGAAGGTGGTGTTCGTGGTGACGCGGAAGCCTCGGTCCTTGGCGGCGCCGATGGCCGAGACGGCCTTGTCGAAGACGCCGTCGCGGCACACCGACTTGTCGTGCCGCTCGCGGAGCCCGTCCAGGTGGATCGCCCAGGCGAAGTACGGCGAGGGCTCGAACAGGTCGAGCTTGCGCTCCATCAGGATCGCGTTCGTGCACAGGTAGACGAACTTCTTGCGGCGCACGAGCTCGTTCGCGATCTCGTCGATCTCTGGATGGATCAGGGGCTCGCCGCCCGCGATCGAGACCATCGGCGCGCCGCTCTCCTCGATCGCGCCCAGGGCCTGCTCCACCGGCATGCGGCGGCGAAGCACGTGGTCGGGATGCTGGATCTTCCCGCAGCCGGCGCAGGCGAGGTTGCACTGATAGAGCGGCTCGAGCTCGACCAGGAGCGGGAACTTCTCTCGCCTCGCAAGGCGCTGGCGCGCCAGGTAGGTGGCGGTACGAAAGCTCTGCCTCAATGGCACTGACATCGACCGATCAACCTCCTCGTAGCTCTGCGGGCACGTTGAAGCTCACATTCTCGCTCACCCCGGGATTCTCCACGATCTCGATCGGACCCAGCCCCTCGAGGGCGCGGACGACCCTCCGGACCACGCGCTCCGGCGCCGACGCCCCCGCCGTGACCCCCACGGTACGGACATCGGCGAGCCACGCCGGATCGAGATCCGCGATCCCGTCGACGAGCCGCGCGGGGCAGCCGGCCCGTTCGGCGACCTCCACCAGGCGCGTCGAGTTCGAGGAGTTGGGCGAGCCGATGACGAGCAGCGCGTCGACGCTGCCGGCCAGAGCTCGGACCGCGTCCTGTCGGTTCTGGGTCGCGTAGCAGATGTCGTCCGTCCGGGGGCCCGCGAGCTTCGGAAAGCGCTTGCGAAGCTGCGACACGACCTCCTCGGTCTCGTCGACCGCGAGCGTCGTCTGCGTCAGATACGCGACGCGGGCGGGATCCTCGGCCCTGACCCGGCGTGCCTCCTCGGCGTCGGCGATGACGCGGATCGACCCCGGCGCCTCGCCGACCGTGCCCTCGATCTCGTCGTGCCCCGCGTGCCCGACCAGCATGATCGTATACCCGGCGTCGCGGAACCGCCGCGCCTCCGCGTGCACCTTGCTCACCAGCGGGCAGGTGGCGTCGATCACGTGATGGCTGCGCCGCTCGGCGGCGCGCCGCACCTCCGGGGACACTCCATGGGCCGAGAACACCACCGTGGCGCCCCGCGGGACCTCCTCGACCTCGTCGACGAACACCACGCCGCGGCCCTCGAGATCCCTGACCACGTGGCTGTTGTGGACGATCTGCCGGCGTACATAGAGCGGCGCGCCGTACCGCGCGAGCGCGCGCTCGACCATGTCGATCGCGCGCTCGACCCCCGCGCACGAGGCGCGTGGCTTGGCCAGAACGACACGCCTTGCCTGCACCACCTCGCTCCAGCCGGCGAGCACCTCCCCGACGCGGGCCAACGTGCGGAGGGCGCGCAGGCCCCCCGACGCCGTGGACAGGAGCCGGTGAAGCTCTCGGCCGGGGGTGTCGACGATCACCCGGATCACGACCCAGGGACGCCCGGCGCAACCGCGGGCGACCCACGCCGACTCCATGTCCACGGCGATCGCCCCGCCCTCCCGAAGCCGCGCCCGGTCCGCGCCGCGGGCGAGCTGCGGCACGGAGACGAGCGGCCCGGTATGGACGCGAAGGCCGCGACGGCGAAGCATCCCGGCGACAAGCTCCGCCGCGGGGCAGGCGATCGCCTCGTCCGCGCCCCGCACCTCGCTCGCGACGACCACGTCCCCCGGCGCCAGCTCCGGCGAGAGGGCGCCCGCGAACCCGGCCACGGCCACCGCGTCGCCCGGAGCGTGGCCGATCCGGCCCGCCGCG
>JBKPIV010000048.1:0-3150 GCA_046730395.1 Actinomycetota bacterium
CAACGATGTTGTTAGTGCGGGCGGTCGGCGGCTAGCTCGGGCCGGTCGGGGTGGGGTGGTTCGCGGGTGCGGGCGGCCGGGACGGATTGGGTGGATTTGCGTCATGAGGGGTGATGTCGAGGAGAAGAGTCAAGGGAGAGAAGGAGACGATCAGCTACAGGGATCTGCAGGTGCTGGACTTCATCTGCAGGTTCGGCGTGGTGAACAGGACAGCGGTGCAGTGGTGGGCCGATACCGGCAGGTCGGTGACACTCGATCGAGAAAGACGGCTAAGGGAAGCCAGGCTGATCGAGGTGCACCCGCCGATCGGACGAAGTGGCCCACTGCTCGCGGTGACCTCCCGCGGCCTGCGGCTCGCCGATCGCACCGAGCTCGGGCCGGCCAGGGTCTCGATCTGGTCGGCCACTCACTCGGTGGTCTGCGCCCAGCTCGGCGGCTGGCTCGAGGGCCCCGCCTGGGGCGAGCAGGTCCTCTCCGAGCGAGAGATGCTCGCCGAAGAGCGCCAGCTGGGCGAGCGCTGCTACTCCGTCAGGCGGAGCCATCCGGAGCGCGGCTGGCATCGCCCCGATCTCTACCGCTTCACCCTCGAAGACGGAACGTCCCGCGAACACGTAATCGAGGTGGAGCTCACGGCGAAGGCGCCGGAGCGGCTGGTGGGAATCCTCAAGGCCTGGGACGCTCACAAGTACCGCAACCTCGGGCGCGAGGAGACCTTCGTGCCCGGCGAGCAGACCCCCCACGCGATCATCTACCTCTGCGCCCCGAAGATCGCTCCCCTCGTTGAGCGCGCGGTGAAGAAGGCGGGAGCCGGCTGGTGCGTCGAGGTGCAGAAGCTCTGGTTCGACCACTCCCCCTTTGCCCGACCTGCAAGCCAGCCTAGCGGCGGCCGAGGCGACGGCCGTCAACCCCCGCAGGGGGTCGGGGCGGAGCCCCTTGACGGCCGCGCCGCCGCCGCTACCGTGGCGGCCAGGTCGGCTGGGGGTCGCTCGCGGTGATCTGCTGCGTCCGGGGTCCGGGACAGAATGGATCGCCAAGGAGGCTCGTGATGCAGAGACTGTCCTCAAGGCGCGTGAGTGGCCACGTGAAGCTCGTCGAGCGGAAGCGCGGGGCCAAGTGGTACATCAAGTTCCGGTTGGCGAATGGGCGTCAGGTCCAGCGCTGTCTCGGCCCGGCGTGGACGGAGCGGGGTCGGCCGCCAGCCGGCTACTACACGAAAAAGCTCGCCCAAGAAGCGCTCCGCGAGATCTTGGCCGATGCGCAGCGCGGCACCATCGCCGGTCTCGACAAGACCGGCGTCACCTTCGCCGACGCCGCAGCCGAGTTCGTCCGCTACGCGCGCGACATCCGCCAGGTCGATGAGGTCACCGTCCGGGACTACCACGGGGTGATCGACGGTTACCTCCTCGCCTCCTTCGGCGCCGAGCCGCTGGAGGCGATCACGCCGGACATGATCGATTCCTACAAGGAGGACCTGATCGCGGAGCATCGGCTCTCGAACCGGACCATCGTCCGCCACCTCACGGTTCTCCACGGCATCTTCAAGCGGGCCAAGCGAGTCTGGGGCCTGCAGAGCAACCCGGCCGCCGCCGAGCTAGTCGAGCGGCCGAAGGTGACCTACACGGGCGAGTTCGACACGCTCGACCCCGACGAGATCAAGCAGCTCGCCGCTGCGGCGGGTGACGAGCGGGACGCCGCGATCTACAAGACTGCCGCGTTCAGTGGGCTACGCCAGGGCGAGCTGCTCGCCCTCCGCTGGAAGGACGTCGACTTCGTCGGCGGGCTCGTGCACGTCCGCCGCAACTACACGGACGGTCGAGAGAAGGTTCCCAAGGGCAAGCAGGTCCGAAGCGTGCCGATGATGCCCGAGCTGATCGACGTGCTCGCGAAGCTCAAGGAGCGCGAGGAATTCACCGGCGACGACGACATCGTCTTCTGCTCGCAGGTGGGCGAGCACCTGGACCCGTTCGCGCTTCGCCGCCGCTACTACCGAGCCTTGGACCGAGCCGGCCTGCGTCGGGTCCGCTTCCACGACTTGCGACACGCGTTCGGCTCAGCTGCAATCACGAAGCTCGACCCGTACGCGGTCCAGTCATACATGGGCCACCAGCACTACTCGACGACGCAGTGCTACCTGCATCACAAGCCGCGCAGGGAGGACGCTGCGGCGCTCCAGGAGGCGTTCGGTCGCCCGGCATCCTCCACCGCCTCGGGTGCCGGAGCCGAGCCAGGGCAAGTGGCGGAACCCGAGCGCGAAGAATCGACCAGCCGCGCGGCCTAGTCGCAGCTGCTCCTTCCACGCGATTGCGAGCGCGAGTCGTAAGACCGCCCGGTCCGGCGTGGCGCTGATGACTCGGACGGCGGTGTCAGTCCGACTCATCGCGGGCGTGCCCGTAGCGCTCGTAGATCACGCGCGAGCCGAACGTCCTGGTCTCGATCAGGTCCAGCGGGACGTCTTCGGCGACCGGCGGCAGGAACGGCGTGCCGTCACCGACGACGACCGGATTGCGGAACATGCGCAGCTCGTCGACGAGGCCGAGCTCGATCGCCGCCGCGGCCAGGCCGGCGCCGCCGATCGAGACGTCCTTGTCAGTCGCGTCGAGCGCCGCAGCAACTTCCTCGGCCACCGACGCCTCGGCGAGCCGGGCGTTGCCCTGGACGCTGTCGAGCGTGCGGCTGAAGACGACCTTCGGGATCGCGCCCCAGACCTCGGCGAACGCGGCCGCCGCTTCTGCTGGAACTGGCGCTCGAGGATCCCCGAGCTCGTTGTCCCGCATCGACGGATCCGTCTCCCACGGCAGCATGGTCTCGTAGAGCCTGCGGCCGAGCAGATAGCCGCCGAGCTCGCGGACCTGCGCGGTGTGGAAGCGAAACAGCTCCTCGCTGGGGGCGGTCCACTCGAACCTGCCCTCGCGGTCGGCGATGAAGCCGTCCACCGAGACATTCATCGAGTAGATCAACATGGCTTCTCCTCCCTTCTGCAGGCTGCTCTGCGGGTACAGCTAGTGACCGAGCGCGAGACGAAAACTCATCGTCGTCGGCGGTCCAAGCGATCGTACGCGGCGGACCCGCTCCCCCATGCGCGAGAAGCAGCAGCTGAAAGCTCGGCGAAAGGCGTGTCCCGAATATGTCCCGAGATGTGCAATTCGGAGC
>JBKPIV010000049.1:0-20473 GCA_046730395.1 Actinomycetota bacterium
ACGAGGACGCCGCCGAGGATCGCGGCGACGTTGGCTGCCACAGATGTGATCGCGATGACCTCGACGGGGAGACCGAGCTGCAGGCTGCGGGCGGAGGCGTAGAAGGAGATGACGAAGGAGATCAGTGCGGTCAGTGTCCACGGGCTGAGCAAGCCGAGGAGCGGCCCGTGCGCGTGCGTGAGGTACTTGATGGCGACGTCGGAGACCCCGAACAGCACGCCGGCGGCGGTCGCGAGCAGCAGCGCTTCGCCGCGCTGTGGGATGGCGTTGCGTGTCGAGATCCTCACGAGCCCGACGCCGAGCACCAAGATGGCGCCTTCAACGGCGATCAGCGCCGCCAGCGAGGAGCGTTGCGGCCCCTCTGTCGTGGCAGTCAGGCCGATGACCACCAATCCCGCGGCGGTGATCGTCATGCCCGTCCATTGGCGTCGTCCGAGGCGAAACCCGAAAAATCGCTCGGCGAGCACCGCCAGGAAGACGAGCCCCCCTGCCATCACCGCCTGCACGCTCGACAGGGCGGCGAGCGAGAGCGCTCCGACGTGCAGGCCCCAGGCGGCGAGCGAGACGATCCACCCCACCACAAACCATCTCGAGCGAAACAGATCAGCGGCACTGCGCGCCGGATGGCGCAGGCGAATCGGTCGGGCGAGCACCGCGCCGCGGTGCTTGAACAAGAAACCCACGTTGGTGCCCAACGCCGACGCCAGTGCAAGGATCAGCCCCAGGATCATCGCTTGGGGCTCAGTGTGCCCTGTGACGACACTTCACGCCAAGTCCTGAGTGACGCGCGTACAGGAGGGAGGAAGGACGCGGGCGCCGCTCCAGCGCCGTGGTTCGTGTGAGATAGCCGGTGGCGGTAACTGTGCGTCTTCAGCCGCAGCGCTAGGGTGCCCACGCTGATTCCACCTAGCTCAAGGAAGTCCCGATGCGCCGCAGACCAACCGGGGGGCTCGCGTCCGTAGCGATTCTGGGTCTCGTCGCCGCCGGGTGCGGCAGCAGCACCGCGTCGACCACCGCCGCCCTCGCCAGGCGGAGTTCCTGAAGACGGGCAACGCGATCTGCGAGAAGGGGAACCAGCAGATCGGCAAGGCTGCGAACAAGCAGCTTCCGAAGACCGGCCCGAAGCCGAGCAAGGCGCAGTTGACCAAGTTCGCCACCGACACGATCATCCCGTCGGTGCAGACCCAGATCAATCAGATCGAGGCCTGGGCGCGCCGGGCCGGAGACCAGGCCAGGTGAACGCGATCCTCAGCTCGGCTCAGTCGGCGCCAGCGGCGGCGGCTGAGCCAAGGCCCAACCGATCAGTCACGAAGGGCGCCCGCGGGCTTCCTTCGTCTTTCAGCTCCGGCGTTGCGGGAACCCGCCGCTCAGCGGCGCTGAGAAATAGCGACGAAGTACATCGGGGGCTGACCGCTGGCTCCGGATTCGCGTGTGCGACCCGCCAGCGGACCCTTCTTCATAGAGACGAAGAGCAGAAGCGGACGCGTGGCCCGCTGCCCTGCAGGTCCTCTGAGGGCGAGCGCCTGAGCCTCTAGGCCCGCCCCCTCCGCTTCGCCGACGCAAACAGTGATCGGCGCAAACAATTGATGTTCGCCAAGGCGACCCGCTGTCCCTCTCACGGAAAACCGAAAGTCCGACCGCGCCCCCCGACTCTCAGGGGCCTACTTCAGGAAGGATGAGGTCGGGGCACCGGGAGGCGAGCCCGCGGAAGCCTGGCCACCATATCCAGGCTCCCGAGGGCTTGTCGAACACGCTCCGGATGAGGGATCGACGATGCGGATCGAGGCCCGGCACCCGGAGGCCGGAGAGGTTCGCGCCTTCCTGCGCCTCGGCGGGGGCCGGTGGGTCGAGGCGGTGTGCCCCAGCGGCGGGGACCAGTACACGTGGACCCGCAAGCGTGTCGACGTGCCGGTCGAGTGCGACCTGCGCATCGGCGAGCGTCGCTGGCGGTCCGTGGCGCGCGGCGTGGAGGACGAGTCGGCCGGCTACCACCCCGAACACACGGTCTGGAGCTGGTCCGCGGGGGTCGGGGAGACACGGGATCGGCGCTCGGTGGGCTGGAACCTCGTCAGCGGCATCAACGATCCCCCGGAGCGCTCCGAGCGCGCGCTGTGGGTCGATGGGGAGCCCAAGGAGCCCGGCCCGGTGAGCTTCGAGGGCCTCGAGGCGATCGCCTTCGCCGACGGTTCGCGGCTCCGGTTCGCGGGCGAGTGCGAGCGTCGAAAGCAGGAGAACCGGCTGCTGGTCCGCTACAGCTATCGCCAGCCGCTCGGCAGGTTGCGGAACCCTGCCCGGCGGCCTGGAGCTCGAGCACGGCCTCGGCGTCATGGAGCACCACGACGCGCGCTGGTGAAACTTACGCCAACGCTCCGTACCCCCTAGTCAGCCCGGATACACGCTCGGCACCTTCCAGCGCCACGGGGGCTCCTCCGCGGCGGGGAAGTCGTAGTGGTTGCGGCCCGGAAGCGTCTCGAGGGGCACCAGCCGCGGATTCGCCGTCTCGAGCAGGGGGGTGGAGGCGTTCGCGGCCACCTCGGCCGCCGTGGCGTGGCGAACCACCCGCTGCCACCCGAGCGCAGGGCGGTAGAGCCAGTAGGTGACGGTAACGCCGCCCCCCGCACGGCGTCGATCCACGACCGACGTGAAGGCGGTGACCCGGCGGTTCGAGGTCGTGAGCCCGACGCGGCCGCTCGGGATCGCGCAGCTCGGCTGGCGGCAGTAGCGAAAGTCGACCGGCACCAGCGGCTCGCCGCCGGGGCCGGTGACCCCGCCGGGCTGCGGGGCGAGCGCCCGCACGAGCCCGCCGAGCGGCCGGCCGTACGCCTCGGTCAGCGGATCGCGCCAGCACGGGCCAGGCAGCCGTGGCGCGCAGCGGAGCTTTCGCGCGAGCGCCGAGCCGAGCTCCCTGCCGCCCTCATCCGAGGGTCCGGCGGCCAGCGCCGCTACGCCGGCGATCAGGATCGCCGCGACCAGCAGGACGAGGCCTACGTGTTCGACGGAGGCGGCGCCCTCTGCATCGCGCGGCGACACGGAGCCAACCTAGGCTTCAGCGCCTCGCGGAAGGCGCTCGCCGCGTGACCATCGCGCGCCGGGATTGCGCCGATCCGCGGGAGTGGCGAACGCCCGGCTAGGAGAGGCCCTGACGGGCCTCGCGTACGAGCGTGACGGCCTCCGGAAACACGATCCTGATCGCGTCCCGCACCTGGACGGCCTGCTCGTCGCTGCCCCCGGTGAGCTCGAGGCGATGGATCGCGGCGACCGTCATGTCCACCGCGAGCTTGATCGCGTTATCGGCCCAGGCGACCTTCTGAGCGCCCTGCATCTGCTCCGCCAGCTCGCCGAGACGCTCACGCAGCTCGTCGGGGTCGCCCCCGAAGATGTTGAAACCTTCGCTTCCTTCCACGCCACCGATGTTAGAGATCGGCGTCCAGAATGCTCGGGCGCTGTGCCCGCGGGTGCTGAGATAGCCTCCGGCCGTGGCACTTCCGCCGCCCTCCGACTCCGCCACCGCCCTCATAACGGGCGCCTCGGCCGGAATCGGCGAGGCGGTCGCGCGGGAGCTGGCCGGTCGCGGGCATGGGGTCACCCTCGTCGCGAGAAGGGAGGAACGCCTGCGGGCGCTGGCGGACGAGCTCGCGGGTCGCCACGGCGTACGCGCTGAGACGGTGGGCGCTGACCTCGGGGACGGGGCGGCGCGCGATGCCCTCGCGGCCAACCTCGATGAGTTCGGCTTGGAGGTCCAGATCCTGGTCAACAACGCCGGCTTCGGGGGCGGGGGGCAGCTGGCGAGCATGGATCGAGAGCGCCTCGTCTCGATGGTCGAGGTGAACTGCGTGGCGGTGCTCGACCTCCAGGCGCGCTACCTCCCGGGGATGGTGGACCGAGGGCAGGGGGTCGTCATCAACGTCGCCTCCACGGCCGCGTTCCAGCCGATCCCCGGAACCGCCGTCTACGCGGCGACGAAGGCATTCGTCCTCAGCCTCAGCGAGGCGGTGCACGAGGAGCTGAAGGGGACCGGCGTGACGGTGACGGCCGTCTGTCCCGGTCCCGTGCGGACGGAGTTCGTGCAGGCGGCCGGGCTCGAGCAGGCCGAGCGCCGAACCCCCGGGTTCGTGTGGACCTCGGCCGAGTCGATCGCCGAGGCGGCGGTCGAGGGGGCCGAGAGGGGGAAGCGGGCGATCGTCCCCGGCCTCCTCAACCGCGCCGGCGCGCTCACCGGCCAACACACGCCGCGGATGCTCGCCCTGCCGATCGTCAAGCGGGTCTGGCGACAGGCGCTCTAGGTCCACCGATTGGCGCCGGCGGCGGGCGCACGCGTGACGCGGCCGCCGGTATGTTGTGGCCCGATGCGGCTCCGCGAGATCATGACCAGCACTGTCGTCACCGCCGGGCTCGAGGCGGACGTGCTCCACGTCGCCCAGCTGATGCGCGACAGCAACGTCGGCTCGGTGGTGCTCTGCGATCAGGAGGGCGAGCCGGCCGCGATGGTCACGGACCGCGACCTGGCGATTCGCTCACTCGCGGAGGATCGCGCCGGCTCGGAGCCGGTCGGCGTCCACGCGTCCCGCCCGCTGGTCACCGGCGAGCCGGAGATGGACCTCGAGGAGGCCGCGGCACTGATGGTCCAGCACCGGATCCGTCGGCTGCCCGTCGTGGACGAGGACCTGCTGGTGGGGATCGTCACCCTCGATGACATCGCGGTCCGCACCGGCAACCTCGAGGTGGCCCAGCGCATGACCCAGGAGGTCATCGAGAGCGCCCTTCCCGGATTCTTCTTCCACGAGCGCGGGTAGCCGCGACGAGGATGGGATCGACGCCTCGGCAGAGGATCTGGCGCGGCCGCTTCGAGAGGTTGATCGCCCTGGCGGCGCCGGCGCTGGATCTCCTGCTGAACGCGGGGGATCTGGTCTCGAGGTCGCTCGCCGGGCCGCACGACTACTACCCGATCCCCACCGCCCAAGAAGCCCTGGAGCTGGACGAGGTACGCCGTGGAACCGGGCGGCGCCGCGTCGAGACGGGCGACTAGGGGCGCGAGGCTCGCCGAAGGCCGACCGCATGGAGCGTCAACGGATCCTCGAGCGCGAGCGGCATTGGGCCACGCCCGCCGCCACGGCCGCGATCCTGGCCTTGGTCCTGTACGTCGTCTCGTTCGTCATCGACCGGTCCGCCGGCCTCTACACCGGCGCCAGCGACGCCCGCCAGCTCACGTCGATCCACGACCACTCAACCACGATCCTTCTGGGATCGATCGTCCGGGCGGCGACCTTCCTGCTCCTCCCGCTGCCGCTGCTCTACCTGTTCCGGGCCGCGCAGGCACGCAATCCCCGCGTGCAGGCGGTGATGGTCGGGTTCGTCTTCATCGGGCCCGTTCTATTCGCCGCCCAGGGCGTGGTTCAGGCGAAGGGGGCCGGCGACGCCGCCTCGGAGTTCGTCCGGCTGCCGCCCGAGCAGACCAAGGCGTACGCGGCCTTCCAGCGCCAGGTAAAGCGCGATCCGAGCTCGATCGACAAAGCGACCATCTACACGGCCAACAACTCCCTCGAGGTCCAGGAGACGAACGGCAGCTTCTACACGGTGCAGAGGTACCCGGCAAGCGCTGAGAGCGGGATCCCCTCGACCCTCGACAGCGCGAGCCCGAGCATCGACCACGAGACCGACACCGATTCCGAGGCGCGCCCCGGCGACGCCCGCGCCACCCACCTCACCGACAACTCGGGCGCGATTCAGGTGGCCCAGGCCCTGCTGTTCCCGGCCGTGCTCGGGCTAGTCGTGATGATGATCTACGTGCCGCTGCAGGCCCTTCGGGTTGGGCTGCTGACGCGGTTCTTCGGCAGCCTCGGCGTCGCCCTGGGGGCATCGATGATCTTGATCCTGCCGATCGCGCTCCTCGGCGTCCTGCTCTGGATCGGTTACCTCGGCCTCCTGTTCGTCGGGCGGGTACCCGGCGGCCGACCGCCCGCATGGGAAGCCGACGAGGCGATTCCGTGGCCCCGGCCCGGGGAGGCGCCCGTGCCGCCGCGCGCTCCGGACACGATCGAGGGTGAGGCGAGCGAGGTGTCCGGGGACGAGCCCGGGCCCGCCTCGGAGCCTCGCTCCGAGCGCCAGCGCCAGAAGCGAAAGCGCCGCCGCTAGGAATCCGAGCGCGGGAGCATCCCTCTCCCGGGCGTACGATTGGGAGCGGAAGGAGGGGCCATGTCGACAACCACCGAAAGCGAAGCGCGCGGAATCGACCTCGTGCACCGATACCTGGAGGAGCGAGGCGTGGCTCATGAGGTCGTTGACCACGAGAAGACGTTCAGCGCCACGCAGGAGGCCAAAGCGTCCGGCATCCCGCCGGACCACGCCGCGAAGACGATGGTGCTCCGTCAGGGTGAGGACTACCGCTTGGCCGTGATCCCGGCGTCGCGGCGCCTCGACCTGCGCAAGGCACGGAGCGCCCTCGAGGCGACCAGCCAGCTCAGGCTGGCGAGCGAGGCGGAGATGGAGGCGGACTTCCCCGCGTTTGACGTGGGCGCCGTGCCTCCGCTCGGGCCGATGCTGCCAGCGCCGGAGGCGCTGGACATGCGGTTGATGGACCACGAGCGCATCCTTTGTAGCGGCGGCGATCACCGCCATTCGGTGCTCGTTGATCCTCGCGACCTGGTGCGCACGGCGGATGCACGGGTAGCCGACATCTGCGAGGACTGATGGTCACTACGCCCAGCCGACGACACGAGAGGAGCTCCAGATGACCCACCCCGAGGACGCCCCGCTCTCCGGGCTGCGGGCGGCGGTCATGATCGGACCGCTGTTCGAGGACGCCGAGGCGATCTACCCCTACTACCGGCTCCAGGAGGCCGGCGCCGTCGTGGAGCTGATCGGGCTCGAGGGCGACCAGGTGGTGAAGGGCAAGCAGGGGGTCGAGCTGACGACCGACCAAGCCGCGGCGGACCTCGTCGCGGACGATCTGGACATCCTGGTGATCGCGGGCGGCTTCGGCCCCGACAAGCTGCGAGCCGACGACGGCGTGAAGGCGCTCGTCCGCGGCATGCAGGAACAGGGCAAGCCGATTGCCTTCATCTGCCACGCGGGTTGGGTGCCGATCTCGGCGGGGATCCTGGCGGGGCGGCGGGCGACCTCCGTCCCCGCGATCGCCGACGACGTGAGAAACGCCGGCGCCGAGTGGGAGGACTCCGAGGTCGTCGTCGACGGAAACCTGGTGTCGTCTCGCCGCCCGCCGGACCTGCCGGCGTTCATGAGCGCCCTGATCCGGGTGGCCGTCGAGGCCGGAGAGCCGGTGACCGCCGGCTGAGGGGGGCGGGCCGAGCACGGGGCATCCGCCCGAGGCGCCGCGGAGGTTCAGTCGCGGGCGGCCGCCAGGCGCCGTCGATGCGTGCGGATCTCGCTCAGGATGCGCTCGAGGCGCGGCTCGCGCGAGGAGTCGACGTGGGTCATGGCGGCCGCGATCGCAGGGTGCACGTCGGCGATTCGCTCATACATCGCCTGCGCGACCGCGCGATAGGTGGGGTGGCCCTCGCGACCGGACCTGAGCTCGATCAGGTGCATGGCCTCGCGGGCGTTGAGGTCGAGCACGTAGCGGATGCGGTACCCGAGGCAGAGCGCGTAGGGCGCCGCCTCCCGTAGCCCCTCCCCCTCGAGCCGCTCGTATTCCGCCCGCGAGAGCTCGAGCGCGCGCTCGTACTCGGACCCCACGCCGGCCGCCCGCGCCTCCTCCGGGATGCCCGCGCCCAGGTGGGGGCCGAGCCGCTGCCACTGGCAGGTGAGCAGCCGGTGGCGCTGCAGGTCGCGGAAGCCCCCGTAGTCGGAGACGATCTCGAACCGGTACCGAACGGCCTCCCAGCCGCGCCCCGGGCGGTGGCGGCGATTGGCTCGCTCTCCGGCCAGCTCACCGATCAGCTCGGCGCGCTCGAGCGGGTCGAGCGAGTCGAGGCGGCTCCGAATGTCCGCCTCGGAAACGGACGAGGACTCGAAGAGCGAGGCCGCGAGCAGCTCGTCCTCGCCCCCGTCCACGTGGACGAGCTCCACCGACGGCGTGTCGCTCGCCGCCGCGCGGTCGAGCCCCAGCCGCGACACCGCCCGCTCGGTCGCCCGTCGGCACTCCTCGAGGTACTCGACCCACGCGCCGCCGCGGTCGGCGCGCCCCACGCGGGCGACAAAGCTCGGGATCACCTTGCCGAGCTCCCGGTGGATCATCTTCCCGTACTCGCGCGCCTCCGGAAGCGGCGAGGCGGCGAGCCGGAGGAGCAGCTGCTCGTACGCCTGGCCCGAGGCGAAGATGCCGACGTGGCTCAGCGTTGCGGCCGGAAGCAGGCCGCGCAGCAGGTCGAGCGCCTTCGCGCGGATCGAGCGCCGCCAGGCGGCCTCCGGCTCGTCGCCGCGCGGCCACCGCTCGGCGGCCCAGGCCTGCACCGTCTCGAGCGCTCTCGAATAGATGCGAAACAGCTCGTCCATCGCGGCGCGGTACCGGCCACCGAGCGCCTCGTCGCTGTAGTAGCGGAAGCTCTCGCCCGTTCCGGTGCTCATCGGCCGGTCGTAGGGGATGTACCGCGTGGACTGCTCGAGATAGGCGGCGAGGCGCCCCCGCTGCAGGATCTTGGTGAGGACGTTCGAGGCCCATTCGCAGGCCACGTGGGCGCCGCCGACCTGGGCGATCGAGTCGTCGCCGTAGCCCATGAAGACGTTCTCGTACAGCCTTGCGGCGCGCTCCCCCTCGACGCCGTCGAACGGCCGCTCCCCCGCGGGGACGTCGGCGGCGAACTCCTCCAGGAACAGGCGGCGGAGCGTCCCGGGGTAGCGCGAGTAGCGGGCGAAGAGCGCGCCCTTGACCGTCTCCGGCAGGTTGACGAGGCAGAAGACCGGCCGATCGATGTTCGTGAAATGGCCGCGGAGGAGCCCCTCCTCCTCGGGTGTGAAGCTCTCGACCGGGTAGCGCACCGGCTCCTGATCGTAGTCGTGGGCGCGGCGGCCCGAGGGCCGCTCAGCCGCCGGTGCGTTCGCCCGCGTCCGCTGGTTCGCGACCCGGGATGGGGGCGGCGTCGGTCGCCCCTAGACCGCCGCCGACCAGGCGCGGCAGTACGTCCGCGCGGCTGTAGTGGCCGACGACGTCGAACCAGCGCTTCGCGTGAAGGGACACCCGCAGATCGCAGTCGGCGACCACGATCCCCTCCTCGTCGTAGAGCGGGCCGGCGATCACCTCTCCCCCGTCCGGCTCGATGATCGCCCCGCCGCCCCGGCAGAACACCTCCTCGCCCTCGGGAAGGGGCACCGGAAAGTCCTCGGGAAAGGCGCTAGCGGGGATGAACTGAGCGATCGAGACGACGAACGCGCCGGACTCGATCGCGATGTGGCGCATGCTCGCGAGCCAGCCGTCCGTGGCGTCGGCGTTTGGAGCCAGCCAGATCTGGGGCCCGCCTCGGTAGACGGCATAGCGTGCCAGGGGCATGCGGTTCTCCCAGCAGATCAGCCCGCCGATCCGCCCGAGCGGCGTCTCGGCGACGGCGAGGTCATCTCCCGCGCCGACGGCATGGAAAACCCGTTCTTGCATCGTGGGCATCAGCTTCCGGTGCTTGGCGAGCAGTCCATCCGGGCCGATCAGCAGGAGCGTGTTGTAGAGCGAGCCCGGGCGCTCAGACTCACGCTCGTTGACGCCGATCGCGCAGTGGAGGTTGTGCTCGGCGCACGTCCTCGCAAGCCGCTCGGTCAGGGGGCCGGGAACGTCGACGGAGTTCTCCCACAGCCGCTCCCAGAGCTCGTCCCAGCCCGTGAACGAGGGGGCGTTGTTCGCCCAGGCATTGGAGGGATAGAGCGGCACGAACGTCTCGGGAAGTACCGCTAACTCGACACCCCGTTCGGCCGCCTCCGCGAGCAGTCGACAGGTCTTGTCGACCGTCGCCTCGGCGTCGAGGATCACGGGCGTCGCCTGGATCGCGGCCACGCGGACGGTGGGGAAGCTCGTCACCGCGCGAGCATACGCCGCCGCTCAACGACCGGGTGATGTCGCCTGGCCACTGCTCGGCGGCGCCGCGGCCATCACCTCCACCCGCTGGCCGCCTGGCATCACGGCGGAGGCGCGACGCTCCCCCCAGAGCTCCTCGGCGTCCTCCACCGCGAAGCCCGCCTCGCGCAGGCGGCTCGGCTCCGTGTCGTAATCCGAAATGGGTGAAACTCGGGATTGCCCGAACATCATGCGAACAGGGTGATGCGCCACCGAGATGGACGATCTAGCGTTGCGGGCAACGAGATTGGGGAAAGGAGCGGCTATGGGAACGAACGAGCTCGAGGAAATGGGCCCCATCGATTACATCGTGGTCGAGTGGCCGGGTCGCCAGCCGACCGGGGAGGCGGCACCGCACCTCGTCGACCTGGTCGAACGCGGGATCATTCGCATCCTCGATCTCGCCTTCATCACGAAAGCCGAGGACGGTTCGGTCGCCGGCTTGGAGATCTCCGAGCTGGGCAAAGAGGTCGAGGAGCTGAAGGTGTTTGAGGGCGCTTCCTCGGCCCTTCTCTCGGACGAGGACCACGCCGAAGCGGCGGCGGCGCTTGAGCCGGGCACCTCGGCGGCGGTGCTCGTGTTCGAGAATCGGTGGGCGGCGCCCTTCGCATCGGCGGTTCGGCGCTCGGGCGGTCAGCTCGTCGCCAGCGGTCGGATCCCGGTCCAAGCCGTCCTCGCGGCACTCGAAGCGACCGAGGAGACCGAGACCGCGACCACCTAGCCCGGATTCAGAAAGGAGTCAGTGATGCCAGGACTACTTCGAGGGGTTGCCCGCACGGCCGTCGTGGCCGGAACCGCAACAGCCGTCAGCAACCGCGTGTCACGCCGCCAGGCGGACCGTTGGGCTCAGCAGGACACCCTGCAGGGCGATTATTACGAGGCCCCGCCACAGGCGGCGCCTGCACCTAGCGCCGATCCGATTCAAAAGCTGAAGGAGCTCGGGGAGCTGAGGGACAAGGGAGTCCTCACCGACGAGGAGTTCGCGGCCCAGAAGGCGAAGATACTCGCCTCCTGAGTCCACCACAGGTCGGATCCAGGGCAGCGCTCGCACCTTGAGTACTGGCCATGCGATGCGACCCTAACCAGGGGGCGGCGCGAAGCCCGAGCGGAAGCGACGATCGGCAATTCAGACGAGTCCGCTGATGCCGTTTCTGAGCAACGCCGCAGCCAGCAGTAAGAGGATCACCCCCGCGACGGTGCGGGCATTTCGCTCGAGCCACCCCCGCGCCGCCTCGAGCACGCTCATCGCGCGGTCGCGGGCGAACACCAGCATCAGGAGGGCGACGCCGAGCGGCAGCACGGACGCCAGGGAGAAGAGCACCCAATCGACGACGTACTGACCCGCGCTTGGATCAAGCTGCGAGATCTCCTTTAGAGCCAGGGGGATGAACCCGCCGGGGTTCGCGAGGGTCGCGCCCGCGCCACGACCGCGATCGCGGGCGATGAGGCCAGCCTTTTCATCTGCTCCATCGCGCCGGCCACACGCTCGGGTCTCGGTGGGCGCCGCAGCGCCCGCAGGACGTAGCCGAGGACGAGCACGCCGGCGATGACGTCGACGATCGCAACCCAGGTCTTCGGGGATGAGCTGTGCGAAGCGGCCTCGTTGCCGAGCACGAACGCCGCGACTACGCCGATGACGAGCGTGATGCCCAACGCGCCGAGGTAGAACCAAAAGCCAGTGCGAAGGGGCCGGTCGCCGAGCACGAGCGCGAAGACCGAGAAGGTGAGCGTGGTTGGCGACAGCATCGCGGCCAGGGCGACCAACGCGAGCTCGACGTCGACCGCGGTCACTCGCCCACCCTATTGAACGCCTGCGTTCACAAAAACGTCACAAGGGCGTGCAGTGCCCGGTAGTTAGACTGGGTCCAAGTTCAACGGCGCATGGTCGCGATCCGGCGACGCACCGGAAACGAGTTATGAACTCAGTGTCTCGGTTTGAGAGCTGAGGAGGCAAAGGAGAGCGCGTCCTGGGATCGCGTGGCGTCGGTACGCGCTGAACGCAACGCGCGCAACGGACGAGATCGTGGCCTGGTTGCGCGCGAGCGACTCACCTCGCGTTTGCTCGCAGCCGGGGAGACGTCGATCGCACTCGTCGTCGCCCCCGCCGGATATGGCAAGACCACCTTGATCCGCCAGTGGGATGCCGCTGACGAGCGCCCGTTCGTCTGGGTTGGGCTCAGCGATCGCCACAACGATCCAGCGCACCTGCTCGAGTCGATCGCCCGCGCGGTGGGAGAAGTCAATCCGATCGACCAGGCTGTCTTCGATGCGCTTTCCGTGCCCCGGCCGAACATCTCGAACGTGGTGGTTCCCCGACTCATCGATGCTCTCGCCAAGCACCAGCGTGAGTACGTGCTCGTTCTCGATGACGTCCATCTGGTGAATGAGCCGGCCTCGGTGAGCGTCCTCTCGACGCTCGCGGAGCAGATGCCCCTTGGTACCCAGCTAGCGCTCGTCAGCCACACCGAACCCCCGATCGGCGTGGGGCGCCTCCGTGCTCACAGGAGACTCGTAGAGCTTCATGCGCATGACCTGGTGATGACGCGCTCGGAAGCAGCCGAGCTCCTTCGCGCCGCCGGACTCGAACTCGGCCCCGGCGCGGTCAAGCGGCTGGTCGAGCGCACCGAGGGCTGGCCGGCCGCCTTATACCTCGCCACGCTCACGATCAACGGCGAGAACGACGCCACTAAGGCGATCGAGCGCTTCGCTGGCGACGACAGGATGGTCGCGGATTACCTGCGCGACGAGTTCCTCGCGCGGCAGAGCTCGGATGACGTGGACTTCCTCATCGCAACCTCGGTCCTGGACCGGATGACAGGACCGCTGTGCGACGCGGTGCTCGGGTGTGAGGGGTCGGCCCAGACGCTCCGACGGCTCTCCCGATCGAATCTCCTGCTCGTCCCCTTGGATCGCAAGGACGAGCAGTACCGCTACCACGCCCTGATGCGAGAGATGCTCGCATCCGAGCTGCACCGCCTCGGAGAGCACAGGGAGGGCGAGCTGCACGCTCGCGCGAGCCGGTGGTACGCGGGAGAGGGTGTCCTCGACCGCGCGATCCCCCACGCCATCTCGGCGGGGGACATCGAGCAGGCTGGACGATTCATCTGGGCGAAGGCGGCGGACTACGAGAGCCACGGCCGCGAGGCGACCATGCGTGCCTGGCTCAATCGCTTCACTGAGGACAAGATCGCGGCCTCGCCGTACCTGAGTCTCACGATGGCGGCGAACCACACGACGAGAGGGGACGGCGCCAACTGCGATCGCTGGACGGCGACCGCCCTGAGCGCGCTGGCGAGTGCGCCCGAGGCAGAGCGCGGATGGCTCGAGGCAGCCGCCGGCCTCATCAGGGCCGGGGGTGCGGCGAGGGAGGGTATTGCCAAGATGGGCGAGGACGCGGCGCGCGCCTCCGCACTCATCCCCGACGAAGACCCGTTTTACTCCATGTCCCGGCTCCTCGAGGGCGTCGCTCACCATTTGGCCGGGGACCGTGACGAGGCGCGCTGGGCGCTCGAGGAAGCCTCCCACCGAGCCGCTGCGTCAGCCCCCAATATCCACACGCTGGCCCTCGTTCAGCTTGCGCTGCTCGAGTTGGATGAGCGCGGCGCCGCCGGGGCGGCTCTCACATTGAAGGCGACGGCCCACGCCGACCGCTTCGGCCTGAACGACTACCCGACCTCGGCGCTCGTTTTCGCCGTCTCGGCGCTCATGCGCGCCCGGCGCGGCGGCGTGGAGGAGGCCACTCGGCACAGCAAACGTTCCGCTGTGCTTCTCGAGCGGCTGACAGATTTCAGCCCCTGGTACGAAACCGAGACGCGCATCGTGCTGGCCAGAGCCCTGGTGCTGCTCGACGATGCGTCTGCCGCTCGCGGCCAGATCGCGGCCGCCGAGCGCCTGCTGCGCAAGACCTCCGATGCCGTTGTGCTGCAGGTGTGGCTGGAGGAGGCCACGCGAGAGGTGGAGTCCGTCGCCGGGCTGGACGGGCGCTGGCCCCTGACGAAGGCGGAGCTTCGGCTCCTGCATTTCCTTCCCAGCCACCTCAGCTTTCGCGAGATCGGCGAGCAGCTCTTCGTCTCCACCAATACGGTGAAGACGCAGGCGCAGGCGATTTATCGGAAACTAGGCGTCTCGTCGCGGGCAGAGGCCGTCGCCTGCGCCGAGGCAGCCGGACTGGTCCGCAAGGGCCAGGTGGTCCCCTCGGTCGAGGAGGGCGGGGCGACCACGCCGAAAGGCCTCTAGCAGAGCACCCCTCCTCTGGGTGCCTGTATGGAAGCAGCGACCGGAGAAGCTGGGTCTGCAGATACTGTCGCAATCGGGCGGCGGCTGATCCGCGTCGCGCTATGGGTGGCGGGCGTGGCATCGCTGTTCTTGATCTCGAGCCTTCTCGGGGCACCCGTCCTCGACTGGCTCCGCTCGCTCTTCAAGAAGGTGGCCGAGGTGCCGCTCTGGGCGGTATTCGGCGGGGTGGTGCTGGAGACGCTGCAGACCACCCTCGCGGCGCTCGTCTGGCTGGCGATCCTGCGTGCCGCCTTCCCGCGAGCGCACGTGCCCTTCCGCGTCGTCCTGGCCTCATACGCGGCCGCGGTGGCACTGAACGACTTCCTCCCTGCGAACCTCGGCACGCTCGTGATGCTGGTGATGTTCTCCACCGTGATCGCGGGGGCGACGTTCGCGGCCGTGTTCTCGGGCCTGATCGTGGAGAAGATCCCCTTCTCGGTCCTCAACCTCGCCGTCTACCTCTACCTGTTCCTCTCGGTCAGCGGCTCGTTCTCCATCAAGCTCGGCTTCCTCTCCGACCACGCGGGGCTGCTGGCGCTGATTCTCGCGGGGGCCATCGTCCTGATCGTCGTCCTCGCGCGCATCTTCTGGAGGAGGCTCGCGAAGCTGCGCGCCCAACTGGCCATCGGCGGAGCGATTCTGCGACAGCCTCGGCGGGCCCTCACCGGCCTCGCACTCCCAGCGCTGGGCAGCTATCTCGCTCGACTCGGGATCGTGGCCGTTTTTCTCGGCGCGTACAGCATCCCGGTCAGCTTTCACGACGTCGCCGCGGTCACCGCCTCGAACTCGGTCTCGAACAGCGTCTCGGTCACGCCGGGGGGTGCAGGCGTCACCCAGGCGATGAATACTGCCGCGCTGAAGGACTCCACCAGCGCGAGCGATGCGACCGCCTACTCGGTTGCCCAGCAGCTCATCACGTCCGCCTGGGACGTCGTCTTCGCAACGGCGCTCGTGGGATGGGCCTTTGGGTGGTCGGGCGGCCGGGAGCTGGTGCGTTCGTCCTACGGCGAGGCCAAGGTCAGGGGCGCCGATTTGAAGGCGCAGCGCAAGGCACGCCTCAGTGACCACCACGAAGGCGAGCGAGCCCAGCCTTGACTTCGGATACCGGCCTAACCACCAGGCCAGCCGTCACCCGCTGCGTGCTGCAAGCCGGCGTTGAACGATGAGTGTCGCCGACCCCGCCATCAACAGCATCGCGACGTTTACCCCGAGCACCGCCAGGGCGCCCGGGACCCTATGAGCCTCGCCGACGCCCGCGGCGACGCCGAGATAGGCGGCGGCCGGGATCGTTGTGATCGAGATCGCCACGCCCACCGCCGAGCTCGCGCGAGTCTCGAGCGCCAGCATGCCCGCCACGCCGGCCGCGAGTGCCACCCCGATGGTTGCCGAGTTGACCTTCGTCAGCCCGGAGAGCGCCGGCTGGCCGACGACGAATCCGGAGGGAAGGAGGTTGAACAGGTCGAGAACGGCGCCGAGCGCGATGGCGGTTGCGCAAGTGGCACCGAGGCCGATGGCTAGGGTCGCGAGCGCGCGAAGCGTCAGGCGGCCGCGGCGGCCCGCGAGCCCGACGCAGGCGGCGGCGATCGGCAGGATGTCCGGGCTTACCGCCATCGCTCCGACGATCAGGATGCCGTTGTCGTACACGACGCCGAAACCAGCGATCACGCCAGCCATGATCATGAAGACGAGAAAGCGCGCGACCGGTCGGGCGTTCTGATGAGCCTGGCCGAGCACGTCGGCCCAGATCAGGCTCCGAGACGTGCGACCCGGAGCGATGGGTCCCACCTCGTCGAGCCGGGCGATCGCGACATCCTCCGGCGGTATCCCGAAATCCACCACGAACTCGAGCACCGCGTCCGCCGACCTAGGGCCGACCTCGGCGGTGAGCAGGGAGTGCCCCGGGCGCACCCCGCGGGCGACCACGATGTTCCGCGCGCCATCGCGCCGCTCGAGCCCCTCGGCGAGCTCATTCAATCGGGGCGAGGGACCAAAGACCCTGAGGTGAAGCATCCCGGCGAATGGGTTAGCCCGCAGGCGGCGAGGTCGGCGGCGGCGCCTCGGCCTCGCCCTCGAGCATGCTCTTCTGGGCGAGCGTGTAGAGCAGGCCCAGGGACGGCAGCACCAGCGCCACGGCGACGCCGAAGACGATCAGCACGTCGGTCAGGGTCGCGCTCGAGGCGGCGCCGTGCTTGATGGTCAGCGCCTTGGGGAGGAGATAGGGATACTGCGCGACGCCCCAGCCCCAGATCACCGCGACGACCGCGCCCACCGCGAGCGGGCGCAGGCCCCGGCGGACGCCGCGCCAGAGCATCGCCAGCACCGCCGCCCCGGACACCCCGGAGAGGATCACGAGCGGCAGACCCTCGTTGATCAGGCCGTGATAGATGAAGGGGGCGTCGGAGCGGTAGACGAGGATCCCGGCGACCGCAAACGCTCCCGCAGCGAGGGCGGCGATCAGGGCGCGCCTCGCGAAGTAGCTCTCCAGATCCGCGTCACCCGCTCGGCGCGCATCGCTGACCAGGAAGACCGCCGAGAGATATGCCCCGGTGGCGACGAACAGGGCGCCGGTGAGCAGGGAGGGTGCGTTGACCCAGCTCGTGACCGCATCTCCCGCCGCGTTGCCGACCGGCACCCGCCCGGACGCGATCGCGCCGACCACGGTGCCCATGAAGAAGGGCGTCACCAGCGAGGAGAGGCCGAACGCTCGCTCCGCGAGCTGCCGGTTGCGGAGCCTGTGGGCCATCTTGTGGAACGCGAATCCGGAGCCGCGAAGCACGATCCCGAACGCGGCGAGGCTGAGTGGGATGAACAGCGTCGACATGATCGACGCAAACGCCGCCGAGAACGACGTCCACAGCACGACCAGCACGAAGATCAGCCACACGTGGTTGGCCTCCCACACGGGGCCGATCGCCCAGTCCACCAGCGCCCGGGCCGGCTCCCCGCGCTCACCCCGGCCCGCGATCAGCGCCCAGAACCCGGCGCCGAAGTCGGCGCCGCCGAAGACCGCGTACAGCGTCGCGCCGACCCAGAGGACCGCGGCCACGGCGTCGGCGGTGCTCACGCCGAGCCCCCCGTCGACGCGGTGGTGACGGCTGGCGGCTCGCTTGGCCCATAGGGGACCTCGGCCTCGCCGATCGCCTCAGCTCGCCAGCGGTGGGCCATCGTCCGGAGGACCAAGAGCGTCGCGACCGCCAGCCCGGTGTAGAGGACGAGCACGGCCGAGAAGGTGACCCAGACGCCGCTGGCGCCGGTGACCGCGTCCTTGGTGCGCATGACGTTGTAGACGACCCATGGCTGGCGGCCGACCTCGGTCACAATCCAGCCACATTCGAGGGCGATTAGGGAGGCAATGCCCGACACCGCCGTGGCGCGCAGGAACCACTTCGAGCGCGGAGTGTCGCGCCGGCGCCACCAGGCCCAACCCAGCCAGAGCCCCAGCAGGATGAGTACCGAGCAGATGCCGACCATCGCGTCGAAGGCGAGGTGGAGCAGCGTGTTCGCCGGCGGACGGTCGCTGGAGGGCACCGAGTCGAGCCCCGTGACCTTGGTGTTGGTGCTGAACCCGACCAGGAACGAGTCGAAGCCGGGGATCCCGATCCCGCCCTTGACGCCGTCCGAGGTGCAGCGGCCGCCGAGGTACTCGGTGACGTCCCGGTGCGTCGTCTGCACGCACTCCATCGCCGCGAACTTGACCGGCTGGTCGTCGGCGATCGCGCGGGCCGCGGTGTCGCCGACCGCGAACTGGATCGGCGTCGCAATCGAGGCCACGGTCAGCGGGATCAGGAGGCCGAGCCTGTGGTGGCGGTCGCGCCTCCCCCGTAGCATCCCGACCGCGTACACGGAGGCGATCAGGAAACCGGTCACGAGGTAGGCGGCGAGGATCATGTGGGGGACCTCGTACGCCGTGGCCCGGTTGAACATCGCGTCGAGCGGGGCGATGTCGGTGACCTGCCCGTTCGATGCGATCGTGAAGCCGTCCGGCTGGTTCATCCAGGAGTTGACGGCGACGACGGAGAAAGCGCCACCGAGCCCGGAGATCACCACCGGAACGCCCGTCCAGAAGTGGGCCCACCCGGAGAGGCGCTTCCAGCCGAAGATGTAGATCGCCATGAAAATCGCCTCGAGGAAGAAGAAGATGCCCTCGATCGCGAACTCGACCCCGAACACCTCCCCGAAGCGGCCCGTGAACGCCGGCCACAGGAGACCGAACTCGAACGACAGCACTGTGCCGGTCACTGCACCCACGGCGATCGTCACTGCCGCCACCTTCGACCAGCGCTGCGCGAGCTCCAGGGCGTCGGCGTCGTTTCGGCGAAGGCCGATGTAGTTGGCGATCAGCATCATCGCCGGGAAGGCGACGCCGAGGCTCGCGAGGATGATGTGGAAGCCGAGCGTGAACGCCATCTGGCTGCGCGCCGGCAGCAGCTGCGATGAGACGGCGAGCGTTGTCCAGGGCTCGGCTAGCGAGGCGCAGGCTCCAAGGGCTGGGCCTCCGCGTCGGCGGGCGCCTGTTCGGTCCCCGGGAGCTCACCCTCGAGCACCCAGCTCTCCCTGGTGCCGAACCGGGACGCGACCCACGCGTTGAAGACCCGTAGGCGCCGGCCACTCACGCCGCTGAGGTAGGTGAGGTGGATCCCCAGGTACATCGCGAATGCCGGGCGGCCGGAGAGCTTCAGGCCCCTGATCTCGCAGACCGCCTTCCCACGTCCGATCACGGCGAGCGCTCCCTTGTCGAGGTACTTGAACGGGGTATCGGGCCCGGGCTTGCCCTGCCTGATCGCCCGCGCCACGTGATGCGCCTGCTGAATGGCGGTGGTCGCCAGGCCCGGAAGCGGCTTGCCGTCCGGCCCCGGGTGCGACGCCATGTCGCCGATCGCCGAGATCTCTGGGTGACCGGGGACCGTGCAGTCGGAGCCGACCTCGATGCGCCCGCCCCGGTCGGTGCTGGCGCCGGTGGCCCGCGCGAGGACCTCGGTCAGGCCGGCGGCGTGTACGCCGGCCGCCCAGATGACCGTTCTGGAGGCGATGCGCTCCTCGCCCTCACCGGTCTTGATCGTCAGCCCCCCCGAATCGATTGCGGTCGCCATCGCATGCTCGCGAACCGTGACGCCCAGCTCGGCCAGGCCGCGGGCGGTCTTCGCCGAGAGCTTCTCGCTGAACGCCGGCACCACACGGTCGCCGGCGTCGACCAGGATCACGCGGGCCCTCGAGGTGTCGATCCGCGAGAACTGCCGCTTCAGCGTCGAGCGGGCGAGGATCCCGAGCTGGCCCGCGATCTCGACCCCGGTCGGCCCGCCGCCGACGACCACGAAGGTGAGCAGCTCGTCCCGGACGGTCGAATCGGTGGCCCGCTCGGCCTCCTCAAAGGCCGAGACGACGCGCTCGCGCAGGGCGACAGCGTCGCGAAGCGTCTTCAGCCCGAACGAGGTCTCCGCCCACTCGTCGTGGCCGAAGTAGGAGGTCTCGGCGCCGCAGGCGACCACCAGGCTGTCGTAGTCGAGCGGCTCCGCCCGATCGGGGATCACCCGACGCCGCTCCACGTCGAGGTCGGTGACCTCCGCCATCAGGACGCTCGCATTCGGGTGCCGTCTCAGATGCCCACGGATCGCCGACGCGCAATCGCCCTGCGACAGCCCGCCCGCAGCCACCTGGTAGAGCAGCGGCTGGAACAGGTGGTGGTTCGTGCGGTCGACGAGCGTCACGTCGACATCGGCGCGCCGCAGCTCGCGCGCGACGGTCAGCCCCCCGAAGCCGCCGCCGACAACGACGACGCGGCGTCGCCGCCCGCCGTCGGCCTCAGCCGTCACCAGCGGTCTCCCGCTGGATCGCGGGCGCGCCCATGCGCTCGAGCAGATGGTCGCCCACGCGCAGCGCGTTCGCCATCGCGGTCAGCGCCGGGTTGACGGCGCCGATGCTGGGGAAGATGCTGGTGTCGACCACGTAGAGGTTGTCGAGCTCGTGGGCCTTGCAGTTCACGTCCAGCACGGAGCTCGCGGGGTCGGTGCCGAAGCGGCAGGTGCCTGCCTGGTGCGCGCAGCCGGCCACCGGGATGTCGGTCTTCATGTATGCGTGTTTGGTGAACAGGTGCTCCGAGTGCATGCCCAGGTGTCCGAGCATCGACCTGAGCTTCTTGTACAGCTGCTGCTTGGCGGTGGCGTTCGTCTCGGTGTAGCTCACCGTGAGCCTCCCATCGCGATCGAC
>JBKPIV010000050.1:0-6795 GCA_046730395.1 Actinomycetota bacterium
CCGCGCCGCCTTCCCCGGCGTCCGCTCAGTCCCCGCCCGCGAGCAAGCCCGAGTTCGGCTTCGAGCACTGACACCGACCGAAGGGAGCGCCCGATGCTCAGCACCAGCCCGCGAACTGCGAAACTCGGCGCCGCCATCGCCCTGCTTACGCTCGCCGCGCTCGCAGCGGCGGAGCCGGCTAGGGGTGGAAGCTATGGCGCCGCCGTCTGCAACCCTGACCTCGGGGCCTGGCATGCGGACGCCGCCTTCACCAGAAGCTCGCCCCACTACGGATCCGGGGCCGACTGCGGCGGCGGAGGCGAGGGCCTCTCGATCGACAACGAGGCGGACTCCACCCCGGCCGGCGCGTGGGGCGCGTGGACCGTTCGGGCCCCGGCGGGGACGGATATCGAGCGGCTCAACGTCAGCGCCGTCGGTAGCCCCGCCGGCGGCCACGCGCCCGAGCTCGCCACGGCGGCACCCGGTGGGGCGCTCGCTCCCTTCGCGACCCCCGACGGAACGCTGAGGAGGTTTGCGTGGGACGGCTCGGGCGCGGGGGAATTCGCCGCGCGACTTCGCTGCCGTCGAGCCTCGGGCTGCGGCCGTGGCCGCAATGCCGGCGTGCGCGTGAAGCGGATCGCGCTCCGCCTCGCGGACCGGGTCGCACCGACGGTTCAGGTGGCCGGCGGCCTGTTCGACCGGGGCAGCAGGCGCGGTGCTCAGCTGGTCGAGCCGTCCGCGAGCGACGTCGGCGGCGGGGTGCGCCGGTTCCTCCTCCAGGTCAACGGGCACCCGGTCACCTCGCACACGGTCGCCTGTCGGCTCTCGGGCCGGATCGGGCTGCGCCTCCAGCCGTGTCCGAGCGACGCGGGTGCGAGCTTCATCGCCGCCACCGCTGCGCCGCCGTTTCGCCAGGGTCCGAACCGCGTGCTGATCTGCGCGGCCGACTACGCCGACACGACGGCGGCGAACCGAGCCTGCGCGGAGCGCCGGGTGAGGGTGGACAACCTCTGCCCGACCTCATCGATCGCAAGCGGCGCCACGCTCGCCGCCCGGCTCCGTCGCGCCCCCGGTCGGGCAACCGTGACCGGACGCCTCCTGGACAGCGGCGGCGCCGGCGTCGCCGGGGCGACCGTCTGCGTGGCGGCGCGCGCCCGAATCGAGTCCGCCGCCGAGCGAGTCATCGCCACCCCCATCACGACCGACGCAGGGCGCTTCAGGGCGCGGATCGCCGCGGGACCCAGCCGCGAGCTCCGCGTCGCCTATTGGCCCGACGACGCCGCCGCGCTCGAGCGGTACCTCGACCTCAGGGTCCGGGCCCATCCGCGCCTCGAGGTGTCTCCCTCGCATCCGATCCGAAACGGCAACCGGGCCCGCTTCCGAGTACGCCTGCCCGGCCCCGCGAACGCCGAGCGCCGCCTCAGGATCCAGGCCCGCTCCGGCCGGCGCTGGCTCGAGCTGCGCTCGGGACGGACCAACGACCGCGGCGTCTACCGGGCCCGCTACCGCTTCCACGCCACGACCGGGCGGCGGAGGTACGCGTTCCGGGCGCTCGTCCCCAGGCAGGCGGGCTATCCGTATGACGCCGGCCGATCGCGGGTGAGGCACGTGACGGTTGTGGGCTAGCTAGGGAGACGTTGGCGTCGACAAATTCGCCCGCGGTCGAATTTCGACGTCAATGTGGACGGAATTCGACCTGCGGGCGGCTATGCGGGCGCGTGCGCCCTCGGCTTCGCGCGGATGTCGGCGAGCTGCTCCTCGATCCAGACGCCGGGGTCGCGCCCGCGGACGATCTCGCGCAGGCGCCCGGCACGCAGCGCCCGCTCCTCGGGGTCCATGGTGAGGGCCCGGTACATCGTGTCCGCCTGCTCCTGGATGTCGAAGGGATTGACGGACAGCGTGCAGTCGCCGAGCTCCTCGTGGGCGCCGGTGTTCTCGGAGAGCATCACCGCGCCGTCGCGCGTATTCACCGCGGGAGCCTCCTTCGCGACCAGGTTCATGCCGTCGAACAGCGAGTTGACGATCAAGAGGTCGAAGTGCTTGTAGCGGGCGACGGCCTCGGGGAAGTTCTCGTAGATCCGCAGGTCGATCGGCATCCAGTCCGTGGTTCCGTGCCGGTGGTTGACAACCGCCGCGAGGGCCTCGATCCGTTCGAGGTACTCGGCGTACTCCGGAACGTCCGTCCGCGACGGCTGCAGGTGCGCGATGAAGGTCACCTTCTCGCGGAACTCCGGGTGCTGCTGGAGGAAGGTGTCGAAGGCCGTGAAGCCTCGCAGGACGTTCTTGGACAGGTCCGCGCGGTCGACGCGCAGGATCAGGTAGTCGCGCCGGCGCCTCAGGAGCTCCCGTTCGTACTCGGCCACCTCGGGCGAGGCGGCGGCTCGATCCAGGCGTCCGGCGTCGATCCCGAGCGGGTAGGCGCGCACCCAGGTCTCGCGATCCGAGTGGATCACCGCGCCGCGCTCATAGTCGACCTCGAGCTCCATCAACTCGCGGCAGCAGTGGAGGAAGTTCCGGCAGTAGGCGGTGGTGTGAAAGCCGATGATGTCGTTGGCGAGCAGCCCCCTGTAGATCTCCTCCCGCATCCGCCCGGGCAGGATCCGCCAGCTGTCAGGCTGCGACCAGGGAATGTGGACGAAGTGCTGGAGGAAGACCTCGGGACGCGCCGCCCGAACGAGGCCCGGGCACGTGTAGAGGTGGTAGTCGTGCATCATCACGCAGGGCTCGGGGTCGTCCTCGATCGCCCGCAGCACGGCCTCGGCGATGTCGGCGTTGACCTCCTTGTAGCCGTAGTCCCACGCGTCCGCCTCCTCGCGCCGGATGTCCGGAGCGTTCGAGAGGTCCCACAGGTAGTGCTGGATGAACCAGAGGATGGGGTTGGCGATCACGTTGTAGAAGCGGTCGTAGGCGTCCGGGTCGCTCTCCACGAGCAGGACGTCGTAGCTGACGCCGTCGAGCTCGAGCGTCACCGGGGACCCGGCAGCCTCGCGGCTCACCGCGAGGTCCTCGTCGGTCATCGCGGAGGCGATCCATAGCGCCCCGCGGTGCGCGACCAGCCCGCTGAGCGCGGTCACCAGGCCGCCCCCGCCGCGCTTGACGACGCGTCCGCCGTCCTCGCCGCGCTGAAACTCGGCGGGGCCGCGGTTGGAGACGATCACAAGGTTCTCCGCCATGGCTAAAGGTTCACAGGTCGTGGTCGGAGAACAGGGCCAGCCAATCGCGTAGCAACCGCGGCGTCAGAAACATCTCCCGGGCGCGCTCCTTGCCGGCCCGCCCCAGGAACCGCCCCAGGCCCGGATCCCGCAGCACCTGGACGCACCGCTCCGCGGCCTGCTCGACCGAGTCGACCAGGAAGCCCGTCTCGCCGTCCTTGATCTGAAGCGGGATCCCTCCGACGTTACCCGCGACGACCGGGCGCACCTTCCACATCGCCTCCGTCACCGTGAGGCCGAACCCCTCGCGAAGCGACTTCTGCACCACCACGTCCGCCTGCGACTGAAACGCGTTCACCTCGATCGCGCCGACATTGTTGAGGTTGTTCAGGATCTTGATGTCCGGGTCGCCGTCGGCGTAGCTGAACGTCTGGTGGAAGAACTCCCACCCCTCCGGGTCGTCGGTGGCCATCGAGCCCACGAGCGCGAGCTGGACGTCCGACACCTCCTCGCGAACCAGCCGGAAGCAGTCGATCACCCCCATCGGGTCCTTCCACGGATCGAACCGCGAGACCTGGCAGACCAGCGGCCGCTCGACGTCGAGCCCGAACTGTTGACACACGAACGCGGCGTCCTCGGGGGAGAGCGCCATGTTCTTCGGCGACAGCGGATCGATCGCCGGCGGGATGACCCGCACGCGGCCGTCCATGCCCGCGGGCACGTACTTCTCCATGTGATAGATGGTCTCGTCGTACTCGCGAAGCAGGGGGAGGAGCCGCCCCAGCGTCTCCTCATTCGGCGTCGAGAGATCGATGTGGCAACGCCACACCCAGAGCCGCGATCTGTTGGTGGCGTTGGCCCGCAGCGCGGCCGGCTGCGGGTCATGGACGATGATCGCGTCCCAATCGTCGTCCAGCCCCTGCGCGTTCATTGCGTTGTAGGCCTCGAACACCTCCCACTGCTGCTCGGTGATCCCCTGCGGGTCGCCCTGCAGCGAGTTGTGCATCAACTTGGTGACGTTGAAGAACTCCTCCCGCCCGAGGATCACGCGCCAGTGCACGTCGAGCCCGACGTCGCGCATCAGCGGCACCAGCGTGTAGAGGATCTCCGAGACGCCGCCGCCGAACGCGGTTGCGCTCACGTGGAGGACGCGCTTGCCGGCCAGCGGCTCGGCGAGCTCGCGGATCTCGTCGACGAGCCCGCGGCCCACGAGGTGCGTGTAGTCGGCGAGGGAGCGGTCGCCGAGCCCTACGTCCTGAAGCATCGCGGCGTCAGAGTACTTTTTGCCGCAGGCGATCGATACCGGCGTCGAGCTCCCGCACGATCCGCCCGTGGAGCTCGCGATTCGCGGCGGCGACGCACGAGAACTGGAACCCGGGGCCGGAGCCCAGTATCGGCCGCCCCGCCAGGGGTTGCCCGTAGGCGTCGCTGATCACCGCCCCCGCCTCCTCGGCGATCAGGGCGGCCGCGGCGAGGTCGTAGGGCGAATTGTTGAGAACGACGCCACCGCCGACCCGCTCGAACTCCTCCCGCATCCCCGGCACGTCGGCGACGATCCGGGGCCCGGGCTCGATGTACGCGTCGAGCTGGCCGGTCGCGATCCGGGTGAGGTCGAAGCTCGCGGAGCCGAGGTCGAATGTGCCGCCCCCAACCGAGGAGGCGTCGATCAGCTCACCGAGCACCTCCGCGATCGCCCTCACCGGCCGCCCGCGCAGGCCATAGGCCCAGAACATGCGCGAGAGCTCGCGGTTCTCCGACAGGGTGGGCCGCGGCTCAAGCCCCGAGCCCCGCTGGGCCACGAACTCCCTGCCGCTCTTGATCTCGATCACGCACCCCGTCTGGACGTCGGCCATGCGTGGATCGCCGTCTCCCAGGCGCGCGGCCGCGACGGACACGCAGGCCGCCTCGAGGCCGGCCATAGCCGGGCGCGTGCCGTCGATCGGGTCGACGACGAGCACCCACTCCGCTTCTTCACGAGGCACGACGAGCCCGCGATCCTCCGAGTAGAGCGCGAGCTCCGGCGCGCGCTCGGCCAGGTAGCCCTCCGTGAACGCCTCGGCGCGCTCGTCGATGGCGAAGGTGACGTCCCCGCCGGCGCCCGCGCCGGCGTGCGCCCGCCCGGCGTGTCCTCCGAGCTCGGGCGCGACCTCCGCGCGGAGGGCCCTGGCGAGCTCCAACGCCAGGGTTCTGGGCGAGCCCGCCATCGCTGGCTCTAGCCGCCGGCCGAGGGGCGCTCGCCCAGCTTCACGTCGATGTTCTGGGTCTGTCCGCCGCGGAGGATCTGGAGGGTGACCGTATCGCCCGGGTTGTAACGGGCGATGATCTCGGGCAGGTCGTTCTCGCGGACGATCTTGTGCCCGTCCACGGACACGATCACGTCGCCGCCCGCGTCGACCTGCTGGCCCTGGAAGCGGACCTTCTGGTCGGAGCCCCTGAGGCCGGCCTGGGCGGCCGGGCCGCCCGGGATCACCTTCGCGACCAGGGCGCCCGTGGCGGAGGGGATGTGAAGCTGGTGCGCCAGCTGGGGATAGAGCGACTGCGTCGTAACGCCGATGTACGCGTACTTGACGGAGCCGTTGGAGCGCAGCTGGTCTAGTGACCTGGCGGCGAGGCCGATCGGCACCGCGAATCCCACTCCCTCGTTGCCGCCCGAGGTCGTGTTGATCTGCTGATCGATGCCGATCACGTGCCCGTCCGCGTCGAGGAGCGGCCCGCCCGAGTTGCCGGGGTTGATCGACGCGTCCGTCTGGATCGCGCCCTCGATCTGGAACCGGGTGAGCGATTCGATCGAGCGGTCGGTCGCGGAGACGACCCCGATCGAAAGCGAGCGGTCCTCGCCGAACGGACTGCCGATCGCCGCCACCGGCTGTCCCACCCGGATCTGCTCGTTGGTCGCAAGCTGCAGCGGATGGAGGTTGAGCCCGGCGGGGTCCACCTTCAGCAACGCGACGTCGGCGTTCGGGTCGAAGCCAACGATGTCGGTCGGGACCTGGTTTCGGTCGGCGAACTGGACGTAGACCTCCTTGGCCGGATGGATCGGCCCGCTGCGGCCGCCGCCGCTCGCCGCGTCCGTGACCACATGAGCGTTGGTGGCGATCTCGCCGCCGTCGGAGATCACGAAGCCGGAGCCCTGCGCGGCCGAGCCGCCGTTCCCCCCGAGCAAGCTGGGAAGGCCGCCGCCGGAGAAGATCGACCGGATCGTCACCACCCCGGGAGCCGTCTCGTCGTAGACCGCCTCGGGGTTGAAGGAGTCCCCGTTCGGGGCGGCGACGGCATTCTGGTGCGGCGGCGCCGTGGCGCCGACGGTGGTCACCGACCCTGAGTCCGAGGCGCCGCCGCCGCACCCCGCGAGCCCGAGCGCCGTCGCGGCGAGGGCGACGGCGAGCAAGGCGCAACCCCGGATCAACCCGCGGCTCCTTCGCCTGCCGCCGGCGGCAGGCGCAGGGTGAACTCGGTCCGCCCCTGCCTGGAGGTGAGGTCGAGCTCGCCGTGCATGCGCAGCGCGAGCTCGCGGGCAATGGCCAGGCCGAGGCCGGAGCCGCTCACTCGATCGCCCGTGTAGAAGCGATCGAAGACCCGCGCCAGCTCGTGGGCGCCGATGCCGGGGCCGTCGTCCTTCACGACCAAGCTCGCTGCCCCGTCATGGCGCTGGGCTGTTACCGAG
>JBKPIV010000051.1:0-6698 GCA_046730395.1 Actinomycetota bacterium
TCGCATCGCTGCTCGACGTCCTCCTCGGCGCGCGCGCATGCCGCGGCGACCGCCGCAGCGGCAAATCGTGTCCCGGCCACGCTGGCCGCGACGAGCAGCTCGCTGTCGTCGTCGTCCACGTCGTCGAGCATCTGCTCGATCAGCTGGCGGACGGTCTCGGGCATGTCGGCGGCGAGCACCGCGAGCTGGCGATCCGAGACGCTGCCGCCGTGTTCGAGCAGTCCCCGCTCGAACCACGAGTCGAGCAGTGTCTTCACGAAGAGCGGATTGCCTCCGGTGCGCTCGCGGAGCACCCTCGCGAGCGCCTGGGGCGGCTGAGCCCGGAAGCGCATCGCCAGGTACTCCTCGAGCGCCTCCTCGCTGAGCGCGCCGACGGCGATCTCGGCGCAGAGACCGCGCACTCGGAGCTGCTGCTCGAGCTGGTGGACCGGATGCTGGTGGGCGGCTGCTTCGTCGGGTCGATAGGTGCCAAGCACGAGCAGCCGCGCCTGTTCGCGGCGCCGCGCGAGCGCCTCGAGGAGATCGATCGTCGACGGGTCACTCCAGTGCAGGTCCTCGAGCACGAGCACGAGCGGGAGCGCGGCGGCGATCGCGTCCAAGCCTTCAATGAGCTCGCGGAGCATCCGCTCGCGCGTCGCTCCGGCGATGCGGCGGCGGATCGCCTCGAGTTCGCCGTCGGGGAGGAGCCACGGCATCTGAGCGAGCCACATCGGTGCCTGGCGAGCGAGAAGCGGGACGATGTCTCGTCCCCGTTCCTGGCGGCATAGTCGTGCCAGGGCTTCGAGGACGGGTAAGTAGGGCTCGCCCGGGCCGCGGTGCTCCACGCACTGCCCATGTGCGACAGCGGCATGACCTGCGCTGCCCAGCTGCGAGACGAAGCTCTCGATGATCGTCGTCTTGCCGATCCCCGCCTGGCCGGTTACGAACACGAGCCGCCGCTCGCCCCCGACTGCCTCCTCGAGCAGGCGACCGAGATGCGCCAGCTCGCGCTCACGACCCGGCGGGGATACTGTGATGTGAGGGGCGGTCGACTCCCGCACCGTCGGCGCTCTGCGGACGGCGGTCGCGTCAAGCAGGGGGGCGATCTCGAGCGAGGGGTCTTGCTGCAGCATCTGTCGCTCGAGCTCGCGCAGCGAAGCGGACGGCTCGATCCCGAGCTCCTCGGAGAGCGTGCGCCGGAATGTCTGGTAGCTGGCGAGCGCCTCGGCGTGCCGCCCCGAGCGGTAGAGCGCGAGCATGTGCTGGGAGCGAAGACGCTCGCGCAGCGGCTGCTGGGCGATCAGCGTCTCGAGCTCGCCGACGACGTCCTGTTGATGCCCAACCGCGAGCTCGGCCTCGATCCGCAATTCGACCGCGGCCAGGCGAAGCTCCTCGAGACGCGCGCCCTCGTGCCTGGCGAACGGCTCCGAGCACTCGGCCAGCGCGGGCCCGCGCCAGAGCGCGAGCGCGTCACCCAGCCGCTCGGTCGCGTTCTCCGGATCGCCCTGCGCGAGCGCACGGCGACCGTCGGCGACCGCACGCTCAAAACGAGCGAGATCGAGTTCCTCTTCACGCACCTCGAGCAGGTAGCCCGGCTGGCGTGTGTGCAGTCGCGGCTCCGGTAGCGCCTTCCGCAGTTGCGAGACCTGGATCTGCACCATCTTCCGCGCCGAGTCCGGCACGTCCTCGCCCCAGAGCGAATCAATCAGCTGTTCGCGCGAGACCGTGCGGTTCGCGTTCAGGAGCAGAATCGCGAGCAGCGCCCGCTGCTTCCCCGCCGCGATCCGCACCGGCACGTGATCACGGAGAACCTCAAGCGGGCCGAGCAGCCGGTATTCCATCTCGCAGTGTGTCTGACGCTACCACCCTTCCGAGGTCGAATGGTTCCGGGCGAGTGCGCGGCGAAGCCCGGGAGCCTGCTCCCGGACTAATCGTTTGTCAGTCCGCGCGTGCGATTGCGAAGAACTCGAGATAGAGCTCGATGTCAGCGAGGAGGCGTCGGCCGAGCCGGCCCGGCGGCGTCGCAGTCCATTCCCCGCGCCGAGCCTCCTCCGCGTGACGATCGCTCGTCGAGATTCGTAGCGTCCCGGTGCGCCTCGTCCTGGGTGGGCGTTGGCTGTGGAGGCGACGCGGTCGCTCGAGGTGCTTCTGCCTCGGCGGGTCGCCGGGAGACGGCGAGTTCATCGAACCGTCTGGGCGCGTACGCGCCTCGCGGGCCTCGCCTCCAGCCAGACCAAGCTGTTGTGTACGCCGCGCGTTCTTGGGCGAATTGACGCTCGCGTAGCGCATGCGCATGTGCATTAGGAAGGCGTACTGGCTCATTTCGTGCTCCTTTGCTGATGGAAGTTTCGGATTGGCCTGAGTGGACCGTGTGCCGGTTCCTGGTCACCGGCGTGTCCGGTAAAGAGCCGGTAGCAGCGCACGCGGGCGGGCATGCGCGGAGTCGCGCTCGGCGGACGCGCCTGGCGAAGTCGGACGGCGGGCGAGCGTCGCAGTAGCGCTGAGGAGGAGTGCGCCCATGGTGACGCCGAGGGCGCTGTAACCGCCGACAGAGAGCGCCGCACCGCCTGCGATCGAGCTGGCGAAGTAGCCGAACTGCATCGCCACCGCCCGGAGGCCTGTCGCGGCCGGCCGTATCTCAGGCGCTGTCGCAATGTCGATCCCGCTCGCGACGAGGGTGCGTCCGTCCGCGACGAAGGCCGCGCTCGCGAAGAGGGCCGTGCTGGTCGCGATGCCCGTGCGCGCCGCGCCGAAGAGGCCGTCCGTGACCGCAAGCAGGACTGCGAGCAGGACGAGTATTCGCTGCGGTTCATTGACACCAGGCGACGGCAGATCAGGTTGCCGGCGACGTACGCGGCTGCCGCGACGGCGAGCAGGCAGCCCGTCAGCGTGGTGGACGTCCCGTACGACTCGGCGAAGAGCGCACCCGCGTAGACGAGCGTTCCCGCCCAGGCGGCGTTCGCGAGCAGCTCGGACACCAGCCAGCGCGCGAGCGTGCGGTCGCGGAGGGCCATGCGGGCGCGCAGGTCGCAAGCGGGCAGGCGGCTGCCCCGCCCGCGAGGCGACGAGGATCCCGGCCGCCACGGCGGCGGCAAGCGGCAGCGCCAGCCATCCGTAGCGCCAACTGCGCTCGCCGAGGGCTCCGACCAGGGGCATGCCGACGATCCAGGCGGCGGGCTGGCCAACGAGCGCCCAGGACAGGGCGCACGTCCGCAGCTCCGGCGTTACCCATTCCGCAGCGGCGAGCGTCCCCGCGGTCGTTAGCACGGCGACGGCGACGCCGACCGGCAGCTGGGCGAGGGCCAGCAGTGCGAAAGTCGGAGCCGCCGCGCTCGCGATCGAGGCGACTGCGAGGAACGCCGAAGCCGCCAGCAGCTGACGACCAAGCCCGGGGCGTCCCGCGACCGCGCCGAGCACCAGTGCCGTGGTGCCTGCAGCAAGGCCGGTGATTGTCCGCAACTGACCTGCGGCTGCCGTCGAGACGTGCAGGTCGCTCGCCGCCGCCGCCAGGACCGGCGACATCGCGATCAATGCCGCCTGGCCCGCGAACAGGCATAGGAAGAGAGTGACGCTCACCACCCCGTATCTGCCGCCCGCGTTGCTCTTCGTCGACTCGGTCATCGCGCACCTCCGGTCTCGTGGTTGTCCTCAGGAGACAGGTGGCCGGTCAACGACGGGTTGGCATGGAGGGAGGTCGCGGTAAGGCCGACGCCGATGTGCCTTCGCCGCAGTTACCGCCGCTTTACCGGCGTCTCAACCGGCTAGCAACCGGGCGCGTGTCTCCTCCCTTGCGACCAGCCGGCACGGAGCCGGCCGACGAGAAGGAGGAGATCAAATGAGTACGACTGCGGAGGCGATCCGCAACGGCGTCGATACCGAGCAGCTGTTCGGCACACTCGACGCGATCAAGACCGACCCCTCGCTCGCGAGGTTCCGGTTCCGGGCGCGGAACCGGTGGATCGACGGCGCCCACAACCAGACCCGGATCCGCGACTTCTACGCCGCGAACCAGGAGGACACCTCGCGGGCAGAGGAGTTCGTCATCGACGCCGGCGAGCCGGCGATCCTGCTCGGCACCGACACCGGGCCGAACCCGGCCGAGTACCTGCTGCACGCGCTCGCCGCCTGCCTGACCACCTCGCTCGTCTACGTGGCCGCCGCCCGCGGCGTCCGCCTGACCGAGGTGGAGTCGACGCTCGAGGGCGACATGGACGTGCAGGGTGCGCTCGGCCTCTCGGACGAGTACCGCAACGGCTTCGAGCGAATCCGCGTCTCCTTCCGCGTCGCGGGCGACGCGCCGGAAGAGAAGCTGCGAGAGGTCGTCGCCCGCGCACAGCAGCGCTCGGCCGTCTTCGACATGGTCACGAACGGCGTCCCCGTCACGGTGGACGTGGCGACTGCGTGACCCCGTCCGCACAGCGGTTGGCGGCCTCCGAGCAGGAAGGAGGCTGCCAACCGCTTGACACAGAGGGAGACACCCATGCCACCTGCTCTCAAACTCATCACCGATCCGAGGAGAGAGGCCGTGCCGATCTCGGACTTCGCCGATGCCATGAGCACGCTCGCAAGCGGCGTCGTGCTCGTCACCAGCTGGGTCGATGACAGGCCCTGGGGCATGACCGTCACCGCTTTCGCCTCCGTCTCCACTGAACCGCCGACGATCCTCGTCTCGCTCGGCTCGGCGACGAGGAGCACGCTCGCGATCACTGCGACCCGGAGCTTCGGCGTCAGCATCCTCGCAGAGGAGCAACTCGCCCTCGCCCGCCTCGGCTCGGAGCCGGGCACGGCCAAGTTCCTCGAGCCGTTCGTCGACCCGAGCGACGGGAGCAACGCCAGCCCGGTCGTCGCCGGCGCGCTTGCCCACCTCGACTGCGAGCTCTCCGACGCCGTCGAGGTCGCCGACCACACGATCCTGTTCGGCCGTGTTCACGCGGCACAGGCGTCAGGCAGCGGGACGCCGCTCCTCTACCACAGCCGCGCCTACCGCACGCTCGGCGACCGCGCGGGGGGACGCCTACCGACTGAAAGGACGCTCACATGTCTCTCGTGCTGACAGCCAGAACCGACCGCGGCGGGCGCCTGGTCGCGCTCGCCGAGACACTCGCGAACGAGATCGCTCCGCGTGCCGCCGACCACGACCGCGACCGCAGCTTCCCCTTCGACAGCTTCGCCGCCGTCAAGCAAAGCGGGTACTTCGCCGCACCGGTCCCCGAGAAACTGGGCGGTCTCGGCGTCACCACCGTGCACGACCTGGCCGTCGCCTCGAGCCGGCTCGCTCGCGGCGACGCGGCGCTGACGCTGGGCGTGAACATGCACCTCGTCTTCGTCCTCAACGTCGCGCGCCGTTGGCAGATCGCGACTGCAGCGGGCGACGAGCGACGCGTTCGAGCGTTCGGGGAGACGCTCGAGGAGATCGCGCGAGACGGCACCGTGTTCGCTTCGGCCGGCAGCGAGCCGAACCAGGACCTCACGCGTCCACGGACGACGGCGAAGCGAACCGAGTCGGGCTGGATCGTCTCCGGGCGAAAGGTGTTCTGCACGATGGCGCCTGCCGCCGACGTCCTCTACACCGCGGTCACCTACATCGACGACGGCGGACGGGAGCGGTACGGCTACGCGATGGTGCCGCGCCGTACCCCGGGCGTGGTCGTCCATGACGACTGGGACGCGCTCGGCATGCGTGCCTCCGGCAGCCACTCGGTGTCTTTCGAGGCTGTGCGGCTTCCGCTCTCGGCGCTTCGGGGCGGCTTCCCGATCGGGGATGCGGTCGAGTACATGGAGAGGAATCTCGCCGCCGGACTCTTCCACGCCGCCGCTGCGCTGGGAATCGCTGAGAGCGCGCACACGAGCGTCGCCGGCGCGCTCGCCCGTCGCGACGGACTCGACCCGCACGCGCAGATGCTCGCTGCGGGCAGCTTCGTCGATCTCTCCGCCTGCCGCGGAGTGTTATCGCGCGCCGCGGCGCTGATCGACGAGCACCACGAACGCAACCCGACCTCGAGAGGGACCGCTGAGGAGCTGACCCGTCTCTTTGCGGAGGCCCAGAGCGCCAAGGTCTTCATGGGCGAGGCGGCGGTACGCATCGTCGACCGCGCGCTCGCCCTTTCCGGCGGCGCCGGCTACCTGAACGGCAGCCCACTCGCCCGCGCCTACCGCGACGTCCGTGCACTGCCCTTCATGCACCCGCTCGGCGCCAACCGTGCCCACACGTTCCTCGGGCAGCTCGCCGCAGGCCACCAGCCGAGCCTCCATTGATCCACGACGAAGAGAAGCCACACGCACACGAACCCGTACGACCGTACCAACCGAAAAGCTAAGGCAAACACCGACTGGCGGTAAGCGACATAAAACGTCTCATCCGTCTTGACCGCGTGCTGCTGGCGGCGATCTTCGCTGCCGCGTCCGCTTGTCCGCTCGCCCAGGTGCCCACTGCCGGACCGTCGGAGCCTGCCGTGCCGAGCGCGATCCACGGCGCGGGCGTATATGTCGGCACGGCCAAGCAGAGCGGCGAACTTCGTACCGGAATTGGTACCGACCTCAGCGAATTTCCCTGGACGTAGGTGGACGGAACCGGGGCCGAAACTCCGCTTCCGTAGCCAAACACGCCTCATGGGCAGACCTTCAAAACCGGTCAGGTCTGGTAGCCCAAGCCAGATCACGATGACGCACCGGTGACACACGAGCATGCCGAAGCTGACCAGTCGTGACCATCCCTGACC
>JBKPIV010000052.1:0-5126 GCA_046730395.1 Actinomycetota bacterium
CGCCGCGACGTCGAGCGGTTCGCCGGGATCCTCTGACCAGGCGAACCCCGGGAGGGATGGGACGATCGCCGTCCGGCCGGCCGCCGCGATCAGCCCCGCCGCCCGCTCGTACTCGATCGGGCCGCTCGGCCACCCATGCAGGAGGACGACCGGCAACGGTTCTCCCTCCGACTCGGGCGCGACGCGCAGGAAGTGCAGACCCTCCCAGCGCGAGCTCCCCAGACCGTTCAGCCGCTCCAGACGCGAGAAGTCATAGCCCTCTCGCCAGTGATCACAGAGCCGGCGCACGTAGGCGAGCTCGGTCCCCAGGTCCCAGCCGTGTCCGGCCGGCTGCTCCGGCCAGCGGGTCCGGCTCAGTCGATCTCGCAGATCCGCGACGGTCTCGTCGCCGACCTGGATCTCGTATGGCCGCGGTGCGGTCACCGGGGCGGCTCGCGCCCCTCGAGCAGGTACCGGATCAGATGCAGCGCGACGACGACCGAGCGCTCGCGCACGTCGGTGCGGTTGCCGGGCAGCACCGGGTCGCGGGCGAGCTTCCCTCCAGTTGACGTCTTGACGCAGAAACAGACATAGCCCACGGGCTTCTCCTCCGTGCCGCCATCGGGCCCGGCGACGCCGGTGACGCCGCAGCCGACGTCGGCGCCGAAGCGCTCGAGCGCCCCATCGGCCATCGCCTCCGCGACCTCGGGCGAGACGGCTCCGTGCCGCTCGATCTGCCTCGGGTCGACTCCGAGCAGCTCGGCCTTCGCCTCGTTGGAGTAGGCGACGACGCCGCCGGCGAACCATTTCGACGACCCAGGCTCAAGCGTGAGCCGCCCTGCCAGCAGCCCGCCGGTGCAGGACTCCCCCACTCCGATAATGCGGTCTCCGAGCAGGCGGAAGACCACCTGCTCGATCGACTCGCCCGACTCCGTGTAGGTGAACCGGCCGAGCCGCTCCGCCAAGCCGGCACGAAGCGCCTCGGCCGGCTCCTCGGCTCCCTCGCGGTGACGAACGTCGGTGACCAGCTCGCCGCCCCTCAGGCAGGTCGTCACCTCCAGCCGATCGAGCGCGACCCCCTCCTCCTCGATCTCCCGCAGCGCCTTGGCGAGCTCGGACTCCGGGATGCCGAACATCCGGATCGACATGGTCCGGAACGGCTCGGCCCGGTCGAGGACCTCCTTTGCGGGCGCGGCCGCGAGCGCCCGAGGCCACATCTCCTGCAGCTCGCGCGGCGGACCCGGCAGGACGATCACCACCTGGCCGTCGGCCGGGACGACCAGCCCCGGCGCCGTTCCCGCCGGATCGATCGCGGTGGCACCCTCCGGCACCAACGCCTGCTTCCGGTTGGCCTCCCGCACGGCCTCCGGATCGAAGCGCAGCCGCCGCGCATAGCGGGCGATGATCTGGGCGATCTTCTCTTCCATCTCGGCGTCGAGCACGAGCTCTCGGCCCGCGAAGCTTCCGACCACCTCGGCCGTCAGGTCGTCGGCGGTCGGGCCGAGCCCGCCGCTGGTCACGATCAGGTCGAGGCCCTGGTGTCGCATGTGGCTGAGGGCGCCCTCGAGGTCCTCGCGGCGGTCGCCGACCACCATGATCTCCTCGACCTCGACGCCCAGATCCGCGAGCCGTTCCGAGATCCACGGGCCGTTGCGGTCCACGACGTAGCCGCTCAGCACCTCGGTGCCGGTGACGAGGATTCCCGCGCGGACGCTCATGTCCGCATTCTCCAGTAGGTTTCGCGAAAGGGTTCAGGCGACAGACGAGGGAGAGGGCTATGCCGCAGGAGTTGATCCGGAAGGCGTTCGAGCCGCGCGTTGCACTTGCCGTGGCGGGGGGCATCGTGGCGTTCACGCTCGCAATCCTGCTGACCACCGGCGCCGAGCACAGCGAGGCTGCCTTCCCGCTGGCGCAGAACGGCAAGATCGCCTTCGTCAGCGATCGCGACGGCGGCGACGACGACATCTTCGTGATGAACGCCGACGGCTCGAATCCGGTCAACCTCACCCCCGGCCGCCCGGACGACGATTTCGCTCCCAGCTTCTCGCCCGACGGCACGCGCATCGCATTCGTGACCGAGTCGATGAGCGGGAACCGACAGATCTTCGTGATGAATGCGGATGGCTCGGGCGCCACCAACCTGACGAACAACCCGGCGCAGGGTTACTACTCACCTGCCTTCTCGCCGGATGGGAAGCGGATCGCCTTCAGCTGGCAGCCGAATCCGAACGGCGGGCAGCAGGAGGTCTTCGTGATGAGCGCGGACGGCTCCAACGCCGTCAACCTGACGAACACCCCGACCGATGACGAGTACGGGCCGCATTGGTCCCCGGACGGCACCAGGCTCGCGTTCTCGAGCGATCGGGAACCCGGAACCTCGGAGTTCGACGCTTGGCTGATGAACGCCGACGGCTCTGGCGCCGTCAACTTGACAGCCAACGTCACGAACAACGCCGCCGCGCCCGACTTCTCCCCGACCGGGACACGACTCATCCTGGGCGACGAGCGCGACGGCACCGACCCGGACGTCTTCGTCATGAACACCGACGGCTCGGGCGCGGCCAACCTGACGAACAACACCGTCACCGACCAGGCGCCGAGGTTCTCGCCGGACGCGAGCAAGATCGTCTTCGCCAGCAGGCGCGACGGCGGCGACCTCGACATCTTCGTGATGGGTGCCGACGGCTCCAACCCGATCAACCTCACGCCCGCGAACACAGGCAGCGACCGCGGGCCGGAGTGGGTCGCCGTGTACACCTGCGGGGGCAAGCAGGCGACCATCGTCGGCTCCGACGCCGCCGAGACGCTGAAGGGCACGAAGCGCGCCGACGTGATCGTCGCCAACGGCGGCAACGACAAGGTGCTCGGTCGCGGCGGAAAGGATCGGCTGTGTGGCGGTAATGGCAAGGACAAGCTGTACGGCGGCGCCGGCAACGACCGGTTGTTCGGCCAGGCGGGCAAGGACCTGCTGGTCGGCGGTAAGGGCGACGACCGCCTTAAGGGCGGAAAGGGCAAGGACAAGGAGAAGCAGTAGCGCCTAGTAGTCGTCGTCCGCCGGAGCGACCGACTCGAGCGGCCCCGAATCCGTGCCGCCACGGGGCGCTCCGGGGCCGCCGCCCAGCACCCGCGGCAGATCGGCCAGCGAGACAAGCACCTGGCGCGGCTTCGAGCCCTCGTAGCCGGAGATGATCCCGCGGCGCTCGAGCATGTCGATCAGGCGGCCGGCCCGCGTGTAGCCGACACGCAACCGGCGCTGGATCATCGAGACGGACGCCGTCCCGCTCTCCACGACCAGCTGGGCGGCCTGATCGAGCAGGTCGTCCGAGTCCGGATCGAAGTCCTCGTCGCCGCCGCCCTCGTCCGCAGGAGGCTGGGCCGCCTCGAGCAGCTCGTCCGCGAAGTCCGGCTCGCCCTGCTCCGACCAGTGCTCAGTGATCTTGGCGATCTCCGCCTCGGTGATGAAGGCGCCCTGGATCCGCTGCATCTTGGAGGTGCCCGCCGGCCGGAAGAGCATGTCTCCCTGGCCGAGCAGCGTCTCGGCGCCGCCCTGGTCGAGGATCACCCGGGAATCGACCTGTGAGGAGACGGCGAAGGCGATCCGCGAGGGAATGTTGACCTTGATCGTCCCGGTGATGATGTCGGTCGAGGGGCGCTGCGTCGCCAGCAGCAGGTGGATGCCGACCGCCCGCGACTTCTGCGCCAGGCGGATGATCGCGTCCTCGACCTCGGCCGGCGCGACCATCATCAGGTCGGCGAGCTCGTCGATCACGCAGAGGATGTGCGGCAGGGGCGCGTCGCCCTCGCGCTCGCGGATCCTGTTGAGCTCGGCCAGGTTTCTGGCCCGCGCCCCCTCCATCACGCCGTAGCGGCTCTCCATCTCGGCGATCAGGTTGTTGAGCACGTTGGCGGCCAGCCGCGGCGAGGTCACGACCGGCGTTAGCAAGTGCGGGATCCTCTCGTAGTGGTTGAGTTCGACGCGCTTCGGGTCGACGAGGACCAGTCGGACCTCGTTCGGGGAGGCGTGCAAGAGGATCGAGCTGAGGATCGCGTTGACGCTGCCCGACTTCCCCGACCCGGTCGTCCCCGCGATCAGGGCGTGCGGCATCTTCTGCAGATCGGTCCAGACGGCGCTGCCGGAGATGTCCTTGCCGAGCCAGGCGACCAGTGGCGAGGAGCCTTGCGGGCGCCCGGCGTAGATGTCGCCGAGCCGGACCAGACGGCGCCGCTGGTTCGGGACCTCGACTCCGACCGCCTGCTTGCCCGGTATCGGCGCCAGGATGCGGATGTCGGTCGAGGCGAGGGCGTAGGCTAGGTCGTCCTTCAGCTGGGTGATCTTGGAGACCTTGGTCCCGGGCGCGAGCTTGAGCTCGTAGCGGCTCACGTGGGGCCCGGTGACCGTGCCCACGATTCGCGCCTCCACCCCGAAGTGCCCGAGCGTCTCGAGCAGCGTCCGGCCGATCGCCTCGTGATCCCTGGTGTCCGGCCCCTTGTCCGGCTTGCCGCGCTCGAGCACCTCCTCTGCGATCGGCACCTCGTAGTCGATCTCCTCGGACTCGGTGACGCCTCCGCGCTTCTCGCCCATCGGGGTGAGGTCGACCACCGGCTGCGACCCGGTCTCGGGCTTCCCGGGCTCCGCGGGCTCCCCGTCTACCTCGCCCTCTCTTTCACCCTCGTAGACCGCGATCTCGTCGGTGTCCGACTCGTCGGCGACCCGCACGGCCTCGTCGAAGTTGGCGATCCGCTCGGTCTCCTGCTCGTCATCGCCGCCTCCAACTAGGACCTGGTAATCGTCGCTGCCGCCCTCCACCGGCTCGGGCGGCCCGAAGTTGGGCTCGGTTTCGACGGGCGTCGTGTCGATCAGGTCCGGGTCAGTGCGAATCCGGCTCTCCTTGACCGCGGTCGCGAATCCGAGCGTGCCGCGCTTGGCGCGGTCAAAGCCGCGGCGCCCCGCCCAGACCATGTCCGAGACCGAACGGCCGGTGATCAAGAGCAGGCCCGAGATCAGCAGCAGCACGGCGATGATCTGCGCCCCGAGGCGCTGGAAGAGCGTGGTCGTCGCCCAGTAGAGGACCTCGCCCAGGCCGCCGCCGTGGTGCGGGAAGAAGTTGGGGTCAAAGAGGCCCTTTCGCACCCCGTCGGGACCGAGC
>JBKPIV010000053.1:0-8100 GCA_046730395.1 Actinomycetota bacterium
TCTCGGCGTCGATGCCGCAGGCCACGGCGTGGGCGCCGTTCGGGTTGAGCACGCGCCAGCGCCGCGGGCCGGGCCGGCCGTCCATGAGGTCGTGGAGGCGCTGGTTGAGCTCGCGGAGAGTCGTGGAGGCAAGATCGACGACTTCCGTGCCGGATGTCTCGGCGGCCTTGACGGCCGTCACGCGAGCGCCTTCTCCCAGGCGTACACCACCTGCGGCTCCGGCTCCCACATGCGCGCGGTCGAAGCACCCGGAAGCACGGCGATCGCGCGCCACTCGGAGGCCATCGCCACCCACTCGTCCGTCTCGGCCATCACGGCGGGCTTGCACGCAATCGGGTCGCGCAGCACCGCGAATCCGTCGGCCGTGCCGACGAGGAACGTGTAGAAGCCGTCGAGGTCCTCGAGGCAGCCGGCGAGCGCCTCTTCGAGCGACGCGCCCTCGCGCAGGCGCCACGAGAGGTACGCGGCCGCGACCTCCGTGTCGTTCTCCGTCTGGAAGACGATCCCCTCGCGGCGCAGCTGCTCACGCAGGCGGTTGTGGTTCGAGAGCGAGCCGTTGTGGACGAGGCAGAGGTCGAGCCCGGTCGAGAAGGGGTGCGAGCCCTCCGTCGTCACGCGGCTTTCCGTCGCCATCCGCGTGTGGCCGAGCCCGTGCGTGCCGGTGAGCTCGGCGATGCGGAAGTCGTCGACGAACCCCTTCGGCCGGCCGACCTCCTTGTAGATCTCGATCACGCGCCCCGCGCTCATCACCCGCAGGTCCGGCAGCTCGCGCCTGATCCACTCTTCCGCGTCGGACGCCTCGGCGTCGACGGTGAGGACGCAATGCTTGGCTCGGATGTCTCCCATCTCGGCGCCGCCGAACCGCGCGCCGAGCTCTGCGCGGACGGACTCCCACGACGTGGTGGGATCCGCCGAGTACAGCGTCACCTTGCACGAGCCGTTCGGTGCCGGGTTGCGGTAGACCGCGACGCCCGCACTGTCGGGCCCGCGGTCGTCCATCTGCGCCAGCATCGCGCCCAGATGCGCGCCGAGCTGCGGCTCCAGCTCGGCCGACTTGCAGAAGAGCCCGACGATTCCACACACGGTCCTACGGTCCTCCTTATGGAGATTTCCTACACTCTGCCCGCCGCTTTAGGCCCGTCGCAAGCGCGTTGTAGCCATTTTTCGACGTCCGCATATGGAGGTTTCCTCCACCTGCTCAGAAGCGGGTCAGGTACTCCTTGATCTCCCAGGGCGTCACCTGCTCGTGGTACCGGTTCCACTCGTCCCGCTTCACGCGGATGTAGTAGTCGACGTAGTCCTCGTCGCGACCGCGGCCGAGCGCCTCGCGCAGGACGTCGTCACGCTCGAGCTCGCCGACGGCTTCGAGGAGGTTCATCGGCAGCGTCTCGAGGCCGCGCCCACGGAGGTCGTCGTAGGAGATCGAGTAGAGGTTGTCGGTGTTCGGTTCGCCCGAGTCGAGCTTGTTCAGGATGCCGTCGAGCCCTGCGGCGAGCACGGCCGTCGCGGCGAGATACGGGTTGCACGAGCCGTCGATCGTGCGGTCCTCGACGCGGCCCGGACCGGGGATCCGGAGCATCTGCGTGCGGTTGTTGTAGCCGTACGAGATCCAGACCGGCGACCACGTCGCGCCGCTCGTCGTCGAGCCCTGCTTCAGGCGCTTGTACGAGTTGACGGTGGGCGCGGTGACCGCGCTCGTGGCGCGTGCGTGCTTCTTCAGGCCGCCGATGAAGTGGTACGCGAGCTCGGAGAGCCCGAGGCCGCGCGGGTCGTCCTCGTCGAGGAAGAGGTTCGTGTCGCCGTCCCACAGCGACATGTGGAAGTGGCAGCCGTTGCCGGTGAGGTGCGTGAACGGCTTTGGCATGAACGTCGCGAGCAGCCCGTCCTGCTGCGCGAGCGTGTGAATCATGTAGCGGAAGAAGATCGCGCGGTCGCAGCTCGCAAGCGCGTCGGTGTACGTGAAGTTCTGCTCGAACTGGCCGTTCGCGTCCTCGTGGTCGTTCGCGTAGTTCCCCCAGCCGAGCTCGTTGACGTAGTTCGAAACGCGCCGGAGGAACTCGTAGTTGCGCGTGAGGCCGCGCAGGTCGTAGCAGGGCTTCTCGAGGTCGTCGAGCGTGTCGGCGACGCTGATCGCGCCGTTCTCGTCCTGGCGGAGGAGGAAGTACTCGAGCTCGAGGCCCATCATGAACTCGTAGCCCGCGGTCTTCGCCTTCTCGAGCTGTCGGCGCAGGATCGTCCGTGGGTCGTACGCCCACTCCTCGCCCTCGACGTAGACGTCGCAGGCGAAGCGCCCCAGGGACGGCTCCCAGGGGACCGGCGTGAAGCTGCGGAGGTCGGGGATCGCCGCGATGTCCGGATCGCTCGGAAGCTGGCCGATCTCGCCGGCGGCGAAACCGGCGAAGCCGGCGCCGTCGTTCACAAGGTCTTCGAGGTTGGCGGCCGGGACGAGCTTCGCGCTCGGCCGCGCATACATGTCGACGAACTGCGCGAAGTAGAACTCGATGCCCCGGTCCTCGGAGATGCGTCGGATCTCGTCGATGCTGGGCGCGGCGACCGTCGCCATCTGCGGCCTCCTTTTCGTCGGTCCGGGTGAACATAGCTCCCGCCCGGCCCTCTGCCGATGGCGGATTCCTACAGCCCGGCGGACCCGGATGTGTGGAGTGCGGCCGTCTCGGCGGCGTGCTGGAGCTGGACGAGCTTCACGGCGATCTCGACCATCAACCAGTCGTCCTTCCGCAGGTCGAGGCCCGTCAGCTCCATGATCCGGCGGAGCCGCTGGCGGAGCGTGTTCGGGTGGACATACAGGGCGTCGGCGGTCGCGCTGATGTTGCCGCGTCGCCGGAGGAACTCTTCGAGGGTTCGGAGGAGCGAGGCGGAGCGCTCGCGGTCGTACTCGGCAAGCTTGGTGACGGCGTCGCGGTGCCTGTCGCGGACACCGTCGAGCGACATGCGCAGCAGGTACTTGTAGGGCCCGAGCTCCTCGTAGGTCGTGACCCTCGGGGCGGAATGGAGCAGCGTTGCGCCGAGCAGCGCATGTCGTGCCTCTTCGAACCCGGCCGCGAAGCTCGCCGGGCCCTTGCAGACGCTGGAGAGGCCGATCGCGATCCCACCGCCGAGCTCCTTCTGGAGGGCGCGCACCGTCTCGTGGACTCTCTCTTCGCCGGCGGCCGGTACCCGCAGGAGGGCTCGGACCGAGTCGTCCCGCCGGTCGAAGAGCGATCCCGTGAGCGCGGCACGCAGAGCCTTGTCGAGCTGCTCGTCCGCGCGCGAAGCCGCGAGGACGAGATGGGGCGTGTCCAGGTCGCAGCCCAACCGGGTTGCGCGTCCTTCGATTCCGTCGAGCCCTCGACCGGACGCGAGCAGCTGGAAGAAGTCCTTGATCAGGTTCCGCTCGCTCAGCCGCTCGATCAGCTCGATCTTCTTGATCGCCACCGCCGTCAGGTTCGCGACGGCGCGCGCAAGCTCGACCTCCGCGGTCGCGCGGCCCTGCAGGAGACCGAGGAGCTCGTCGTTTGCGACGAGCGGAACCGCAACCCGCGGGACCTTTCGCCTCCGGGAGAGCTCGGGGCCGACGGCGCTCAGTGCGAGCGTGTCAGGCACGTCCGGATCCGGAGGGGCGGAGATCTGCAGGCGGAGCTGCTCGCTCGGTTGGTCGAGCAGGTAGATCTGGCACGACGCGGCACGAAGGAGCTCACGCGCGCGCGACGCGACGCTCGGCAAGAGCTCGGCAAGCGTCTCTGCGCGCGCGATCGCCTCCGCGAGCTCGGTGAGATGCTCGAGCTCGCCGACGCGCCTGCGCATCTCTTCGTACAGTCGGGCGTTCTCGATCGCGCCGGCGACGAGCGATGCGCTCGAGACGAGCAGCTCGACCTCGTCGTCGGTGAACTCGCGCGGCGCTTCGGTGTGCAACGTGATCGCGCCGATCACGTCGCGCGCCCGTCCGAGAATCGGAACCGAGACGAGCGACTGGAACTTCTCCTCCTCGAGCTCGGGGACGTACTTGACCCGCGGGTCCTCGAGCGCTTTCTCGCGGATGAACGCCGGCTCCTTCCGCTCCGCCACCCACCAGGCGAGCCCCTCACCCTTCTCGAGGGAGATCTGGCCGACGAAGTCCGCATACGGCGCGCTCGCCGCCTTCAGCTCCAGGCGCTGGCCGTCATCGCTGACGAGGTACACGAAGCAGGCGTGCGCGGTGCTCGCGTCCGACAGCATGCGGACGACCGCCCGCAGAACCTCCTCGAGCTCGAGCGAAGACCCGACCGTCGAGATGATCTCGTACAGGATCCGGCTTTCGCGGCCAGCTACCGCCGGAGTTGCCACGCCGCGAGGATCGTACTGCGTCCTTGCGCTCATTACGACCAGGGATAGGGCGAGGACGACACCGGGTGCAGGTCCCCGCTGGCGAATCGCTCGAACCGGAACGGATAGAGCAGGCTCGAGTGCTCGCCGAGGAGCACCTTGGCGACCTCGCGGCCGACGCCGATCATCTTGTACCCGTGGTTCGAGTCGAGGATCGCGTAGACGTTTGGCTTCACGTAGTCGAAGACCGGGAAGTTATCTGCGGTGAAGGCGCCGACGCCGCCCGAGCGCGCCTCGCGGTAGCTCGCCCGGCAGCCCTCGAAGCGGCTCATCGAATGGGAGAGGCCCGCGCACCACATGTCCGCGAAGCCGGGGTCGACGTTCGTCGTCTGCGGATACGGGTCGAGCTCGACGTCCCCGTCGACGACTAGCGGTGAAGCACCGCCCTGGATGCCGTGCCGGTCCCGCTTGAAGTAGATCCCCCAGAGCTCGTCCGTGATCAGGTCGCCGTCGTCGGTGCGCAGCGGAGCGTCCGTATCGAGGTGGATCACCGGCGGTGCGTTCCCGTCTGCCGTCGCGAACGTCATGGGATCCACCGCGATCTCGCCTTCCTGCAGGTTCCAGTACCTCCACATCGGCTGGTCGCGCGCGACGTCGCCGCTCGGCGTGCGGATGTCGATCGTCATCGGCAGTCCGAGCATCCGCCAGAACTGCTTCGCCCACGGTCCGGGCGCCAGGACGAGCTGCTCGCCGATCTCGATCCGACCCTGGTTCGTGCGCACGGCTGTCGCAACGCCGTCGGTGCCGAGCTCGAGCTGCTCCACCTTGACGCCCGTCAGGACCGAGACGTCCTCCGACTCGCACTTTCCGAGCAGGCCGAGGACGGACTCCTTGTTGAACGCGAACCCGCCCTGGTGCTCGTGCAGGCAGACGGTCACACCTTGCGCGCGCCAGTCGGGGAAGAGCGACTTCATGTGCGCGTCGACCTGCGCGGAGCCGACGATCAGCTCCGAGCGGTAGCCGATCTGCTGCTGCCGCTCGTGCGTGGCCGTGAGATCCGGCTCCTGCACGGCCGCGCCCAGCGCGATGTACCCGACCGGGTGGTAGTGGTACGCCGCGGGATCGGACTCCCAGACCTCGACGCACGCCTGCATGAGCTCGCTCATCGCCGGCTGGAAGTAGTTGTTGCGGACCACGCCGCACGCGATCCCCGACGCGCCCGCACCGGGCTCCGTCTTCTCGAGCACGACGACGTCGGCGCCGGAGCCGGTGCCGCGCCCGCGCAGCTCCCTGGCTAGGTGGTACGCGGTCGAGAGCCCGTGGATCCCGGCGCCGACGACGACGTAGCGCGAGGCGGTCGGCACGCTCATGTCAGTGGTCGGGCGGTTCCCAGCCCTCGAGCTTCGGCGGGTGCCAGTTCGTGCCGACCATCTCCGAGCCCTCGACCCACGGCCCGAGCTCCGGCTGCGGGAACTTCGCGTGTGCCCTCTTGAGCTCGATCCCGTACGAGTTCCCCGACTGCAGGTGCTTGATCAGCACTTTGCGCGCGAGCTCGTTCTCGCGTCCTGCGGGGATGTCGAAGTAGATCTTCAGGAACGAGTTCGAGTATCGGTCGAAGACGGCCGGGACGCCGTCCTCTTGCAGCAGCTCGACGTCCTCGAGCCAGTTGAGGTCGGGGCCGGGTGTCGCCGCCTCGAGGTCGACGTCTTCGACGAGCGCGATGTCCTCCTGGTACGGGAAGCGGTGCCCCGACAGGTACTCGGCGTCGAGCGCGACCTTCTTCTCGGGCTCGTGGACGCTCAATCCGGCACCGGTTCCTGCATGTCCGAGGGCAGGTAGTCGACGGGATACTCGAGGTGCTTCTCGAGCAGCCGCTTCATCTCCGCGAGCGTACGTTCCTCGCTGACGCCGGGGATCCAATCGGTCCCTGCGAGCGGCACCTTCGCCATCGCGGCGGCCTCGACCGTCAGCGCGCAGAGGTCCTCGGGCTCGAGCGAGTGGACGTTCGTCTTCCCGCACGCGCGCGCGAGCATCTGCACCTCGAGTGTCAGCGTGTGCAGGAAGTTGTAGACGCGCTCGGCGGCCTCCTCGACGACGAGCCGCTTGCGCAGCTCGGGATCCTGCGTCGTGATCCCGACCGGGCACCGGCCCGTGTGGCAGTGGTAGCACTGGCCCGCCGGCACGCCGATCGTCCCCTCGTAGTCGGTGACGCCCGGAATCTCCTTGTTGCAGTTCAGCGCCATCAGCGCCGAATGACCGATCGCGACCGCCTTCGCACCGAGCGCGAGGCACTTCGCGACGTCGCCGCCGTTGCGGATGCCGCCGGCGACGACGAGGTCGATCTCGTCCTCCAGGCCGACGTTCTCGAGCGCGCGCCGTGCCTCGGGAATCGCCGCCAGCAGCGGGATGCCTGTCTCCTCCGTCGCGATGTGCGGCCCCGCGCCCGTGCCTCCCTCGGCGCCGTCGAGGTAGATGATGTCCGGCCCGCACTTCGCGGCCATGCGCACGTCGTCGTAGACGCGCGCCGCGCCGAGCTTCAGCTGGATCGGGATCTGGTAATCGGTCGCCTCGCGGATCTCCTGCACCTTCAGCGACAGGTCGTCCGGGCCGAGCCAGTCGGGATGCCGCGCGGGCGAGCGCTGGTCGATCCCCGGCGGGAGCGAGCGCATCTCCGCGACCTGCTCCGTCACCTTCTGGCCCATCAGGTGGCCGCCGAGGCCGACCTTGCAGCCCTGGCCGATGAAGAACTCACAGGCGTCGGCGAGCATCAGGTGGTGCGGGTTGAACCCGTACCTGCTCTGGATGCACTGGTAGTACCACTTGGTGGAGAGATCGCGCTCCGGCGGGATCATTCCGCCCTCGCCGGAGCAGGTCGCGCTACCGGCCATCGACGCGCCCTTCGCCAGCGCCATCTTCGCCTCGAGCGACAGCGCGCCGAAGCTCATGCCGGTGATGTAGATCGGGATGTCGAGCTCGATCGGCTTCTTCGCGAACCGCGCGCCGAGCACCGTCTTCGTCTCGCACTTCTCCCGGTAGCCCTCGATCACGAAGCGCGTCAGCGTTCCGGGGAGGAACATCAGGTCGTCCCAGTGCGGCATGTCCTTGAACATGGAGAAGCCGCGCATGCGGTAGCGGCCGAGCTCGGCCTTGATGTGGCTGTCGTTGATGACCTCCGGCGTGAAGATCTTCGACCGTCCGAGGACGTTGCGTTCGCTCGGCGCCGTCTCGTCGGCCATCAGAGGACGAGCTTCCGTTCGGACGGCTCGAGGTTGTCGTAGTTGTAGAGCTTCTTGCCGCAGACGAACTTCTGGAACTCAGGTGGGCTGCCGAGCCCGTAGATGCGGAACTTGCGCTCGATCAGCTCCGTGTCGGCGTCGGTCCACTCGCCGGGCACGCAGTCGATTCCCAGCGACTTGACCTTCCCCGCGACGTAGATGGTGCCGTCGTACATCGAGTCGCCGAGGCCAGGACCGACGTTGCCGCAGAAGATCTGCCGGCCGCGTTGCATCATGAAGCCGGTCATCGAGCCGGCGCGCCCGAGCACCAGAATCGTGCCGCCCTTCTGGTCGATTCCCGTGCGGGCTCCCACCTGGCCCTTGACGATCAGGTCGCCGCCTCGGATTGCCGCCCCGGTCAGCGACCCGGCGTTGGACTCGATCGTCACGACACCCGACATCAGGTTCTCGCAGGACGACCAGCCGACACGCCCCTTGATGTGAATCTCCGGGCCGTCGATCAGGCCGCAGCCGAAGTAGCCGAGACTACCGTCGAACGTGTTCCGGCAACGGGTGAGGATGCCGA
>JBKPIV010000054.1:0-10353 GCA_046730395.1 Actinomycetota bacterium
GGGCGCGGCTCGCGGCGATCGCCCGGCAGGCCGCATCGCGTGCGGCCGAGCTTCGCTCCCAGGCGGAGGAGATCCGCGCCGGGGTCGGCACCGCACAGCGCCCCGACCCCGGGCGCGCGGCGGCGATCGAGCGCGTGCTGTCCGAGCGCCGCCGGCTTCGCATGGAGGCGGCCATCAGGCTCGAGCCCCGCTACATCACCGACGCCCTCGGAGCGCGGCCGGAGGTCCTCTCGGAGCGGCTCGAATGGGAGCGGGCCGTCGATCGCATCGAACGGCGCCGCCAGCGCCTCGGAGTCACCGATCGCGAGCGGGCGCTAGGCGAGGAGTTGGAGCCTGCGAGCGACCGCGCTGAGTGGCGCGCGGCGAGGCGAGAGCTCGAGAGGCTGCGGGTTCGGTTCGCCGAACGCGAGATCGAGCGAGACGCCGAGCGCGATCAGATCCTCGAGCTTGCGATCGAGCGTTGAGCGCGATTCGCGCCCGCGCACCCTAAGTCGGCGACTTGACAGGCCCGCTCCTTCATGGATGCGACGTTTTCGGGCCGGCTCCGACGTGCCTTATAGAAGGCCAGTGTGAGCTCTGGTAAATGGGGACTGACAGCGAAAAGACAAAACGGAGCCTGATGACGGCGCGCGAAGTCGCGGACCTGCTGGGAGTCACAACATCCTGGGTCTACGAGCAATCCCGCATGGGGCGCATCCCTACGGTCACCCTCGGCCGGTACCGTCGTTACCGGCTACAGGCGATCGAGGCGTGGATCGAGGAGATCGAGCAGGGCGACAAGGACGGCCAGCGAGCGCGAGGCGGAATGGGCTCACGCCGCGTGGTCGGCGGCTGATTGAACGTCCGCGGGGCGTCGGCACGCGTTGTGATAATCGCCGTGATGAGTGCGAAGCGACGCAGCTATGGGACCGGCCAGCTCTACACGAAGCACGGCGCCTATTACGGTCGCTGGCGGACGTCCGACGGCCGTAAGCTCAACCGGAGGTTAGGCAGCGTTCGCCTTCCCGGGTCGCGGGATGGCCTCACGCGAAGCGAAGCGGAGCGCCGATTCCGACGCCTCCAGCAGGAAGAGGAGCGCCGCCCTCGCGTCGTGACCGACGAGAGGGTCACCGTCACCGAGGCAGCCGACTCGCTGCGCCGCAAGCTAGCGCTCGAGGGAGCCCGCAAGTCGTATCTCACCGGGTGCAGCTCGATGCAGCAGGTCCACATCGAGCCTCGCCTTGGCGGCCAGCCGCTCGACAAGGTGGCCACCGCTGACGTCGAGGCAGTGGCGTCCGAGATGCTCGCCGACGGTCTGAAACAGAAGAGCGTTCGAAACGTGCTCGTGTTCCTGCATGGCGTGTTCGAGCACGCGATCGAGCGAGGGTGGGCGCATGACAACCCCGTGCGCCGGGCCGCGCGGCCGAAGCGCCGGCGCGCCGGAGGCGCCAATCCCGATCTCCGGTTTCTGACGATGACGGAGCTCGAGGCCGTGCTGCGGGCGATTCCAGACGACGTCGTCGAGCGCTCACCGGCGCCGTCGCGCCGCGGGCGGCCCGGTCCGGCGCCGCCCATCGCACCGGATGTGCTCGGGCCGGTCCTGCGGGTCCTGGTGATGACAGCGGCGATGAGCGGCTTGCGCCGATCGGAGCTTCTCGGGCTGCGCTGGCGGGATGTCGACTGGCGCGCCCAGCGGTTGCGGGTGCGCAACGCCTACGTCCTCGGCGAGCACTCGGCGGACGGCAAGTCCGACCTCTCCACCCGGCGCTCGGTGCCGATGGCCGACCGCCTCGCACGGGAGCTCGACCGCTGGTCGCAGCGCACAGCCTTCAACGGCGACAACGATCTCGTCTTCGCCCACCCGCAGACCGGCAACCCTCTCGACGGCTCGAAGGTGAGCAGGCGCTTCACAGCCGCCTGCCGCGCGGCTGGGGTGCGACCCGTCCGTTTCCACGATCTGCGGCACACCTTCGCGACGCACCTGGCAGCCTCGGGGCAGCCGCTTCGCGCCATCCAGGAGTTCCTCGGGCACGCCGACGCCAAGACCACCCAGATCTACGCTCACTACGCGCCGTCGGCGCAAGAGGTCGCGATGGTCAACGCCGCCTTCTCAGCCGCCGAGCCGACGGGGTCCAATTCGGGGTCCAATTTGAGCGAAACTGAGGACAACTCAGCGGGCCTCAAACCGCTTGAACAAGCCAAAACGAACTACATAAGGGTCGCTGGGGCTGGGGGCCGAAAGGTCGCCGGTTCAAATCCGGCCGCCCCGACTAGCGAGAAATTCGGCGGGTCCGGTTCCGCCCGACGCCGACTACGCGCTCGACTGGGCCGCCAGTCAAGCGCCGGGCTGACGGAGCCTGTCAAGGAGAGGAGAATCCGATCGATGCCAGGTGATCACAGAGGAGGCCAGCGCTTGGAAGACAAACGCGGTGGCGCCTCCCACCGGCGCGATGTGCCCGTCGCCGGGCTGCTACGCGACTCGATCGTCGGAATCACGTGCTTCCCCGATCCCCTCCCGCGGGGCGGCAAGCGGAGGGGGCGGCGACTGCGGCGCCACGCAAAGCGCCCGCGCCGTGCGCCTCCACCGTAATCCTTCGGTCGTTACGGGCCTCGGGCTGACACGCACTCGCTCGACGATCCGGGCGTCGTAGCGAGAGACAAATCGCGCCACCATCGGATGCCGAAGGACGGACGATCCTGCGTCTTCTTGACCGGACAGGTCCGCCGGTCGGTTCGCTATACGACAGGTCCATGAGCGAGCTCGCAGCAGCCGTGGTGGCGGCTCTTGGGGCCCTTGCCGGGTCGGCGATTGGCGCCTATGGGACGCTGCGGGTCGCCAGAGCCCAAGCCGCGATCAGCCGGGCGTCGATGCTCTTCGAAAGTCGCCTGAAGATCTACGCCGCGATCTTGCCACTGACCGAGTACGGCCCAGAGCAGAGGCCAAAGGAGCTTGCGCTCGGCGAGCGCGAGGCGCTCGCGGGCAAGTTGACGGCTTGGTACTACAAGGACGGCGCTGGTCTCCTCCTGTCGGGCAAGGGACTGGAACACTTCCGCAAGGCGAGGGCGGCGCTCGCGAAGCAAGATGCGGCACCGCCGGAGATCTGGACGGCCCTCTCTGAACTTCGCACCGAACTCAAGATTGATCTCGGGGTGCGAGAACCTGAAGAGAGGCTTATTCCTGTCGAGCCGGTATAGCCCTGGACGCTGGCGAGCAGCTCGTGCTACCGCGCATCCTGGGGTGCAGCAGCCAGTGCGAATGGGCTGCCCTCGGAATCGCGGCAGACGGCCCACCGCTCGCCGGGATGGATGACCGAGCCGCCGAACTCGCGAACGCGCTCAAGCGCATCTGCCAGGTCGTCGACCGTGAAGTAGGGGAGGGAGGCGGTGTCGCCGGGACCCGGCCCGCGCTCATGGACCCCGAGGCGAAGGCCGTCAACCTCGATCTCCCACCCGGAGCCGGCTTCGCTGGGTCTCGGCAAGAGCTCGGCGCCCAGCACGCCGCGCCAGAAACGGCGAGCGCGATCGGGGTCGTCCGCGGGAAATTCGATCAGCGGGACGGGCATTAGCCGAGTATGTCGCGATCCCGGGTTTGCAGGCGCTCGACCTCACCCTACGAGCAGCGACCGGATCGCCACCGCCGCCAGGCGCGAACGATCAAACGATCCGTGCCTCCTCGCAAGCACGTTTCGGAGGCTTTCTTCGATCTTCGAGCTTCTCGTGGTATTCGGGTACTCCCGAACATCTTCGAATCCACGGGAAGCCCTCACGTGGCGTCGGAGATATATCCGCGTCGCCGCGGTCCTTGCTCCGCCGGGATCGGAGGCGGAAGTAGCGGTGGCCGAAACCCTCGGTACGCTCGTTACCTAATCACCGCCCGCGCCCATGGGTCGTTGGTCGTAGGCCCCGCTCGGCGCGCCAGGCGGCGTGCTCCCTGCCGAGTCGGCCGAGGGGCTCACCGCCCTCGATGAGCTCGCCCAGCAGCGCGCCCCAGTTGGCCTCGGCGCGAAGCGACGTGGCGACCTGGAAGAGCAAGCCCTCCATGCGCCGCAGGAGGAGCGCTTCCGGCGGCAGGTTCATGCGGCGCATCTGCTGCATGAGCTCGGCATTGCGCTGCTCACGCAAGACCGCGCCACCGCGCCAGACGTCCTCCGGCGCCAAGCGGAGCGGCTCGTCTGCTTGGAGCCACCACGACATGGCCCGCATGTGGTCGAGCAGCAAGGTGCCGTTCCAGTCAGCATTCCCCCGCAGGTAGCCGAGCATCCGCATCGCTTCGACGAGCGCGCTCTGGTCGTGACCGCGGATCGCGGCCAAGATCACCGCCTCCCGGGCTAGATAGCCGCGCGGGAGCTCGCGCACCATGCCGAAGTCGAGGAACGCGACTCGCCCGTCGTCGCAGAGCAAATAGTTGCCTGGGTGGGGATCGCCGAGCGCCAGGTCGAGCTCCCGCGCGACGCCGTAGTAGAAGCGGTAGATGATCTCTGCATAGCGGTCGCGGACCGGATCGAGTTGACGGCCGACCGCGGCGAAATCGATGCCGTCCACCCACTCGCTCACCAGCACGCGGCGGCGGCTGAGGTGGGTGTCGACGGCCGGGACGGTGATGAACGGATGGCCGCGCCAGAACCGGGCGAGGCGGCGGTGGCTGGATGCCTCGAGCTCGTAGTCGCACTCCGCGGAGATGCGCTCGCTGAGCTCCACGAGCACCGGCTTTACGTCGAGGCCCGGCATCAGCCGGCGCAGGAGCGGCGCCAGCAGGCGCACGTTTCGCATATCCGACTCGACCGCTTCGCCGATCCCGGGGTACTGGACCTTCACCGCGATCTCGACCCCGTCGGTGGTCTGCCCGCGGTAGACCTGTCCGATGCTTGCCGCCGCGGCCGGCTCGGGGTCGATCGAGCCGAGGACGCGCTCGGGCTCCTCTCCCCACTCGCTGAAGATGACCTTCCGCATCTGCTTCCAGCCGACCGCGGGGACGTTGTCGCGAAGCGAGGCCAGGCGCGCCTGCAGATGCGCAGACTGCTCCTCGTCAAGGCCGGGGAACTCGACCGTCGAGAGGACCTGGCCCGCCTTCATCGCGGCCCCGCGCATCGTCCCGAGCTGATCGACCAGCGAGTCGATCGTCGCTACGAGGCGATCACCGCGACGGCGTCGCCTGTCCTCATCGCTGCCGCGCCCGTCGACGCGATCGCTCGCCCAGCGAACCGCTCCGCCCGCGGCGACGCGCCCGAGGCGTAGCGTGCGCGCCCCGCGGCCGCGGGTTGGGTTTCGCTGGGGCCGATCGGCCACCAGACAAGTCTGGCAGCGGCCCGCTGTCGCCTCTCGTGAGGCAGGAAGCGCTACTTGTCCGACGAGGCAGCGAGCGTTCGCCTGGCGCCGGGGATGAAGGTGCGGGCCCGAACAACAGGCCGCTAGGCACATCGGGTCGCTCCCCGCCTCTGCCCGGGGAGCGGGGTCGCGAAGCCGCGACCAGAGGCGACGACGTCGCTTCTGGAATGCGCAAGCGAGCGGACCGGGGCTTCAGCCGCCGCCGAACGCCTCGGCTGCGGCGGCGACGATCTCGGCGTGAGGGACGTCGCGGAGCCGTTGAGCGATGTTCCAGCGGTGCCCGAACGGGTCGCCGAGCTGCCCGTGGCGCTCACCCCAGAACGAGTCAGCGAGCTCATGGCGGGCCTCGGCCCCGGCGCTGAGCGCACGGCTCCAGAGGCCGTCCGCGTCGTCGGTGTTGATCTGGAGAACGGTGGCGGTGCCGCCGATCGTGAGCGGCGAGACGATGCCCATGTCGCGAAATTCGCTTCCCACGTGGACAACCGAGTCGCCAAAGGCGAGCTGGACGGTCATCACCCTGCCATCCGGCAGTGGGATGCGGCTCAGCTCCCGCGCGCCGAACGCGCTCGCGTACCAGCCGGCGGCCTCGGCGGCGTCTCGGACGACGATGTGGGTGGTGATGTTCATCGCCTTGATCGTAGGGGCAGCGAGCGCGGCTGTCTTGTACGTCTGAGCGGTCCCCGCCTGCGCCCGCAAGCCCGGCTCGCCACGACCGGCTGGCGGCGCTGGCAGGGGGGTACGATCGCCGCCCGTAGGCGACGGATAAGGAGAGCCGCATGGCCGAGACCGACACCGCGACGAAGATCATCGATGAGGAATGGGTGCGCTCGGTGTTCGCGCGCTTCAACGACCCGGAGGCGTTCTTTGCCGATCCGGTGAGCACCTGGGTCGACGGCCCCCATTACCGAGTCTTCGCGCAGGGCCTTCAGATGAACACCCGCGAGGAGGTGGTCGCGTGGTTCCGCGGGCTCTTCGACGCGGTGCCCGACCTGCGGATGGAGGTCGAGGACGTCGCGATCGCCGGTCGGCCCGGACGCGAGCGGGCCACGGTCCGCTGGCACCTCACCGGCACGTTCTCGGGGGCCCCGTACATGGGAATCGAGCCAACGGGCAGGCGGATCGACCTGCATGGCATGGATCTCCTCGACATCGAGGACGGGCGGATCGCCGGCAACAACATCTACTACGACCAGCTGACGTTCGGGCGGCAGATCGGGATGATCCCTCCCGAGGGCTCCCTCGGTGACCGGCTGATGACCGGCGGCTTCAACCTCCTCACGAAGGGACGCACCAAGGTCCGGGAGCGTTCCCGCCGCTGAGCCTGGATCCTTATCCGGTGACTGTTGCTCCGAGGAGCCTTCGCCGCTCAGCTAGGGGGCTGCTCCGAAGGCGTCGGTAGGTGGACCCGCTCGACAATCCGTGCGTCGTAAGGAGAGACATACGGGCCGGGTCCTCGGCACCGACATAGACGAGGGCCTGCTCGATGCCGCTCTCTCATTTCTGGACGCCGGGGGAATCTCGAACGTGGAGCTCGTCGTCGACGACCTGTTCGAGAGCAGCTGGAGCCGCGATCCTTCGATCTCCTCCACGCCCGCTACCAGATCGCTCCGCTCGGACGCGGCCCCGAGCAGGTCGCCTCATACCGGCGGTTGGTCAAACCCGGTGGCTGGCTGGCTCTTGAGGAGTGGGACCTGGGCTCATGGCACTTCAATCCTCCCGCCCCCGCGGCCGAGCGACTGATCCGATTGATCTCCGAGATCTTTGCCGCCCTCGGCGGTGAGGCGGGCCGCGGGCTCCCTGAATTGCTGGGTGCCATCGGCATCGAGGAGCCCGAGCTCGACGCGCACGTGATCGCGCTCAAGCCGGGCCATCCCTATCTGCGTCTGCCGCTTCAGTTCAGCCTCGCGCTCGAGTCGCGGCTGCTCGAGAAGGTGAGCGAGGACGAGCTTGCCTCGCTGCGCCGCGACACCGAGTCCGAGCTGGCCGAGCCGGGCAGGTGGGGCACGACCTTCACACTCATCCAGAGCTGGGGCAGGCTCGAAGGCTGAGGTAGCGGCACCCAGGGCGCCGCTTAGCTCGATGGCCGCTTCCGGAATCACATCGCCGGGCCTACCCGCTCGACGATCCGTGCGTCGTGGCGAGAGACATATCGCGCCCGCGATATGAACCCGCGACGCGCTCGTGGTACCAGTTTGGTACCGACTGCTAGGTCCGATGAGTCCAGATCGTCCACGGCTGTGGAGGGACTGGACGATCTGAGACCTCACGGACACATCGACGCCAGTTGCATGTCGGCTGGGGGCCGAAAGGTCGCCGGTTCAAATCCGGCCGCCCCGACTATCGGAAACCCGCTTCGGGGCTCACTTGGGCCCTGATACTCGAGCAGCTTCAGCTTAAGCCCAGCCCTGTGGTGCAGAAGCCGCGAGAATAGCCGCGTGGACCTCGCCCCCGAGACGAGGTATGCCCGCAGCCGCAACGTCAACATCGCCTACCAGGTCGTAGGCGACGGCGCGTTCGATCTCGTTTTCGTGCCTGGGTACGTCACGCACTTGGAACTCGCCTGGGGGCTGCCGAGCTTCGGGCGGGTGCTCGCAGAGATGGCCTCGTTCTCGCGGCTGATCAAGTTCGACAAGCGTGGCACTGGAATGTCCGACCCCGTCAGCGGGGCGCCGACGCTCGAAACACGCATGGACGATGTCCGGGCGGTGATGGATGCTGTCGGCTCCAGCCGAGCCGCGCTCTTCGGCCTCTCAGAGGGCGCATCGATGAGCGTCCTGTTTGCAGCAACCTACCCAGAGCGGACCGCCGCGCTCGTCCTGCGCAGTGCTCTCGCCCGAACGCTGTGGGCGCCGGACTATCCATGGGGGCGCACCGAAGATGAGTACGAGCGCGAGATCGAGCGCGAACTGCGGGTGTACGGTCCGCGGGACCAGGCGCTGGAGGCGACGCGGTCGCTCGGACGCTTCGACGACGAGGAGTTGGAGGCGTTCGTCGATTACCTCCGCTACGGCGCCAGCCCCGGAATGCTCGAGGCGCTCCTCCGGATGAACAAGGAAATCGACATCAGGCACGTGCTGCCTGTTGTGCGGGTGCCGACGCTGGTCCTCCACGGCGCGGACGACGAGCTCGTGCCGCCGGAGGCTGCCCGCTATCTGGCCAGCCGGATTCCGGGAGCCCGCTTCGTCGAACTACCAGGCGTCGGGCACCTCACCCTCGGTGGAGCAGACGAAGGGGATCGCGTTGGCGTCGAGACGAAGCGCTTCCTGACGGACGTGTGGGAGTCCGGAGGGTGGCACGAGGCCGAGCCGGACCGGATGCTCGCAACCGTACTGTTCACCGACATCGTCAATGCGACGGGGAAGGCGCTCGGGCTCGGCGACCGCGGATGGCGCGAACTACTGGAGCATCATCACTCGATCGTCCGGCGGGAGCTCGCTCGGTTTCGCGGGCGGGAGATCGATGCTGTCGGGGACGGGTTCTTCGCTGCCTTCGACGGGCCTGCGCGGGCGATCCGCTGTGCCTGCGCCGTCATCGACCGACTGGGAGAGCTGGGTATCGATGTCCGCGCGGGCTTGCACACGGGTGAGTGCGAGGTTGCGGACGGGAAGATCGCGGGGATCGCCGTGCACACCGGCGCGCGTGTTGCGGCGAACGCGCAGGGCCGTGAGGTCATAGTGTCTAGCACCGTCAAGGACCTCGTTGCGGGCTCAGGAATCGAGTTCGAGGACCGAGGCTTCCACGAGCTGGAGGGCGTTCCCGGCGATTGGCGGTTGTTCAGGGTCGAGTGCGATGCCACTGCCTGAGCAACCTCCTCGCTTGGGAACGGAATTGCCTGCCGGCTGGGGGCAGAAAGGTCGCCGGTTCAAATCCGGCCGCCCCGACTATCGGAAACCCGCTCTGGAAGCGGGCTTTCGGCATCCGCGGGCAGAGGACCGGAGAACGGGCGCCGTAGAACCAGCCGTGCCGTGGTACCAAGCGCGAGCACCGTTGATCTAGCGAGGGCCCTCGGAGAAGTGAAGCGGCGAGGGCATCGTGAAGCCGCGACCAGAGGCGAGGACGTCGCTTCTGGTCTACTCGATACCTATCTCCCGGCCGAACAGAAACGGTCAGCCACTCGAGTGTGCGAGCTTGCATGTGCAGTCGATGGCCTTTAGGTTCTGGATGACGGTCCTGACCGTGAGGTAGGCCGCATGCACGACATCGCGGAGTTCCTGAGAACCCACGACCCGTTCAGCGGACTCGACGAGGAGGCCTTGGAGCGGCTTGTCGAGCGGGTGGAGGTGGAGGTCTTCGAGGCGGGGGCCACCATCTTCAAGCAGGGCGAGCGGTCTCAGGGCAGGGTGCTGGTGGTGCGACGAGGGGCGATCGAGCTGGTCGATGGCAGCCGGGTCCTCGACGTGGTCGGGGAGGGGGAGCTGTTTGGACACCCCTCGATGCTGTCGGGTCTGCCGTCCGGGTTCGAGGCGCGCGCCCAGGAGGACAGCCTCTGCTATTCGATGGCGGCTTCCGATGTGACCCCGCTGCTGGCGCGGCGATCGAGCCTGTCGGATCTGACGGGGTCGTTGCTGCAGCGTCGCGAGCCGGGGGGCGCGGCCGCCGAGGCCGACGTCGCCAGCGCCGAAATGACACAGCAGCCGGCCAGGGCCCTGATACGTCGCGAGCCGGTGACCTGCGCGGCGGATCGCCCCCTTCGCGAGGTGGCCCGGCTGATGTCGGACGAGAACGTCAACTCGATGATCGTACGGGCGGAGAACGGAGAGCTGGGAATCGTCACGGATGGTGACCTGCGCTCCCGGGTTGTGGCCGAGGGGATGTCAGTAGACGCGCCAGTGGGCGAGGTCGTGTCGGGACCCCTAACCACCGTCGGTCCGGACGCTGCCGGCGCCGACGTGATGCTGGCGATGCTCGACAACGACGTCCGCCACGTTGGCGTCCTGTCTCCCAGGGGCGAGTTGCTCGGAGTGCTCGGCGGCATCGACCTGGTGGCCGCCGAGGCACGCACGCCCTTTGCGCTTCGGCGCGAGATCGCGCGGGCGCGGGACAAGGAGG
>JBKPIV010000055.1:0-7409 GCA_046730395.1 Actinomycetota bacterium
GGCAGGTAGTAGGTGCATAGGCGGTGGGTGAACGCAATCGCGAACGCGGTCGAGTTGTCGACTCCCATCGCGACGAGACCGGCGGTCAGGCTCGCCTCTGCGGTCCCGACTCCGCCCGGCGAAGGTATGAGGCTCGAGAACGCAGACGCGGCGGTGTTGACGAGCAGGAGCTGGGCGAAGGTGAGATGAGCCCCGTAGGCCAGACATGCGGCCCCGAGGGTGAGCGCGTAGAAAGCCTCGACGCCCAGCTGTCCGCCGAACAACTCGAGTCGCTTGCGCCGGTCGCGAGCCACGGCCCAGAGACCGGAGAACGCGCTGCGGATCGAGGGCAGAACCTTGGCTCGGATGGACGGGACGAAGAGCAAGGCGAGGACGATCAGAACGAGGAGGATGAGCACCGTCGCGATCAGACGCCCGGACGGCACGCCGCCCTTCAGGTCGCCGGCTTTGACGGCGATGTGGACGAACGGGAGCGTCAGCAGGACGAGCCCGATCTCGACGATTTTCTCCGAGACGTCGTCGACCGCGCCGGCGGCGAAGGCCTGGGGAGTCGGAGCACCAATCCGCTGCAGGAATCGGACGTTGATGCCGATGCGCCCGGCCGAGCTCGGCACGGTGAGGTTGATGAACTTGATCGCAGACTGCAGCACGACGCAGGGAAGTAGCGGGAGCGGCGTGGGCACGGCGCCGCGGAACGACACTCCCCCGGCGACGAAGGTGAGCTGGGCGGTGATGATCCCGACGACGATCCAGGCAACCTCGGCGTGGCGTAGTTCGTCGGCGATCGTCCCGAATCCGATCTTCGCGAGCTGTGTGATCAGCAGGTAGGCGGCCACACCCAGCATTGCCGTGAGGACGAGGTCCCGGGGACGCATCCGCCGCAGCGAGATGACCTCCGGGACTTCCTGACCGGTGGCTTCGGCCGCTTTCGTCCGAAGATCCTTGAGACCGATCTCGTGCGAGCGCGCGAGGTCCCGGAGATGGGGCGTGAGCGCAGCCCGTTGCAGGTACGGCAGGGCCCGGCCGACCGCATCGCCCCAGCCGGCCTCGACGACTTCGCCCAGCGCACGGTCAGGGCCTACGAGGATGGTGCAGGCGACGAGAAGCTCGGCCACGTCCATGTCGAGGGCCGACTGCGGGGCGCCGAGCGTTGCGGTCGAAAGGTCGACCAGCATCGGGCCGTCGTCGACGACGAGCACGTTGCTCGCATTGAGCCTGCCGTGCGAGATGCCCGCGGAATGCAGCCGGCCGGCCTGCTGCCACAGCTCCTCGACCGTCCCGTCGCTCACCTCATCGGGCCCCGAAAGCTCGAGCGGGTCGACGTCCGGCTGGCGTGTGACCACGAGCGCGCCCCCGTCGGGACCGAGGGCTGCGATCACGACTTCGGGAACCCGAACGCCGGCCTGTGCCGCCATGAGGGTGGCCAGCGCCTGGTGCTCGACCTGCTCCAGTCGACCCGCGGGGGCGCTTCGCGGGGGATCCCTGTAAGAAAGAAGGCGCCACTGCCGGGCGAGGCGTTGCGTGTCCTGCGCATCTCGACCCAGCACCCTCACCCTCAGGGGGTGTCCCTCGGTGTCGTGGCCGAGATATTCCGCGGCGCCGACGTGCTGCTGCGCCGACGGCCGCAGGTCGCTGACCTCGACCCCGAGCGACACCAGTGCGTCGCGTACCTGCGCCGTCGGTGGCACGCCCGCCGCGGAGCCGAAGATCAGCCGCGCGAGCGCACCCGCGCCCAGACCGAGTGCGAGCCCCGCGAGCCCCCCGGACGGGAGCGCCGCGCCGAGCACAACGGCGCCCAAACCTGCAAACGGAACGAGCCAGGTGGCGACCACGCGAACCGTGCGGACGAGCTCGGGGCCGACGACGACGATCACCGCAGTCGCGCCGGCAAGCCTCAGCTCGGGGTAACCCCAGCGGGACAACAGGTGCACCTTGATTGGAGACCAATCGGACTCGACGGCCTGACCCAGAAGGATGGCCACTCCGACAATGGCGACCGCCGCGACGAGCAGATCGCGCGCAAGGTCCCAGCGTCGGCGCAGCACAACGTCGACGAGGATCACGACCGCGAGCCCGAGCAGACCGAAGAACGCAGTCCGCCACAGTGCACCGGCCCACCCGAACACCGTCGTCAGCGCCTCTGCGACATCACGGTCGTGTCCTGGGTCCGACGATGCAATCGCGGCCGACAGCCCGATCACGATCGCTGCCCAGACCAGGAAGACGGAGTCGATCGTTCGTCTATTCCGGCGCCCCGGCTCGGTTTCAGTCAGCAGCGCGACGCGCCAGGAGCGGTCGGCTGATCGCGCCGGCTCGTCCCGGACGCCTGCCGACGACGTCAGGACAGCACCGTGATGCTGACGTCGAAGACGGCCGAAATCGGAATCAGTGGCACGCCCGCTCGAATCGGCTCATCCCAAAGGGAAGTATCGGCAATTCTCCGGATGTTTCCTCGCTGCCGCCGGCCAACTGAAAGACTCCCCGTGTGCTTCCCCTCTCCGATGGAGTTCCAGCTCGACGCTTCCCCATTGTCAACGTCTCGCTGATCGTTGCCAACTTCGCGGTCTGGCTGTTCTATGAGCTCCCGCACCTGCGATCGGCGGTGTTCCATGCTTCCTTCTATCCCTGCACGGTCAACAACTCGTGTCATGGGCCCGAATCCTGGGGGGTCAGCTGGATCACCGCGATGTTCCTGCACGGGAGCTGGGACCACATCTTGGGCAACATGCTCTTCCTGGCCGTGTTCGGCAAGAACGTCGAGGACGCCTTCGGCCCGCTCCGTTACCTCGCGTTCTACTTCGCAGGCGGGTTTGCTGCGACGATGGCTCAGACGCTGATGACGCTCCTCTTTGGTACCGCAGCCGAGGCGCGCGTGCCCAACCTGGGCGCCAGCGGCGCGATCGCCGCTGTGCTCGGAGCCTACTTCGTCCTCTACCCCCATTCGACCGTGCGCGGACTCGTCGTCGTCTTCCCGGTGCAGCTGTCGGCCTGGTTCTTCCTCGGTGCGTGGTTCCTCTACCAGCTCATCGAGGCGAACTTTGGCATCTTCGGCGCCAACTCGAATGGCGGCGGCGTCGCCTTCTTCGCCCATGTCGGCGGCTTCGTCTTCGGCGTCATCGTCGCGCGCCTGCTCGCGAGCGCAGGGCGGATCGCCCCCCAGAACGGCAGGACAGCGTTACGCGTTCCGGCCTGACCGGGGTCACGGGGGCGGAGCGAGAGTGAGGCGCGCGTCTAGTTCTTTTCGTACTCGTCGCGGCGGCGGAACCAAGGCCCTGTCTCGTTGCGTCCCTTCGGTGCGCGATCCAGCCACTGGTACATCCCCCAAGAGCCCGTCCACTCCTCGGGCGTAGGCGGAGTACGTGTGGTAGACGACGCCGTTCTCGAGCGCGAAGGCGCTCATCCCCGGCGCCTCTCGCGTGTACGTCGCCACGTCGGTTCCGGTCATGGCCGCGACCTCGGCGACAGGACCCTCGCCGGCGGCTTCGAGGACCGGCGTCACGTCCATCGAGCGGAAGTTGTAATCGACGACTCCCTTCCGCTGTTGCTCCTCGGTGAACGAGACGTCGAAGTCGAAGTTGAAGTCGCTGCCGAGCGAGGACGCCCACGGAAAACTCCACCCCATCCGGCGCTTGTAGGCCTGGATGGCGGCGATGGCAGCGCGCGACACAGCCATCATCGCGACGTCGTGATGTTCGAGGTGGACGACGAAGCCGTTGAAGCCGTCCGCGATCGTCGAGCAGACCGGACAGCCGGCCGTGTACTCGGGCCCGAACATGAAGTGGTAGATCAGGAGCTGCGAGCGCCCTCTGAACAGGTCCGCCAGCGAGGCACTGCCTTCATCCGTCTCGAAGCGGTAGTCCTTCTCGACCGGCACCCAGGGAAGCTGCTGGCGCTGCCGGGCCAGCTCGTCGCTGCGCCGGGTCAGCTCCTTCTCGGCCTCGAGCAGCTCGAGCCGGGCCGCAAGCCACTCCTCATGTGTTCCCGTCGCGTGCTCCGTCATCCTTCCTCTCCTCCTTGTCGCTTCGGGCCGATCGCCGCGGCGGTACGTGCAAGGGTTGTCAGGTCCGCGTCGACCAAGGCGTGATCTGTAATGACGACCGCGTGTTCAATGCCGAGCTCTGCCAGGGCGAGCAGGCGGTCAGTGAAAGATTCGCTCGATTCATCTCGGTTGAGCCGCGTGCTCACTGTCTTCTCGATCTCGCCGAAGGGGCGGCCAACACGCTGGCAGTGGTCGGCAAGAACCTCGAGCTTCCGCCGAATCGTGACGCCGCCGTCGGGGATGTCGAACAGGTTGCATGCATCGGCGTGCTCGGCGACGAGACGCAGGGTCTTCCGTTCGCCCGTTCCGCCGATCAGGATCGGCGGATGGGGACGCGTTGTCGGCAGCGGACTCGAGATCGGTCGCTCGAGCCGGTAGTGGCGTCCGACGAACGGCGTTGTTTCGCCGCGCCACATCTGCTTGGCCAGCATTAGCGTCTCCTCCAGAGCCTCGAATCGCTGTCCGATCGGCGGCAACGACAATCCCAGGGCTCGTGCCTCTTCTTCCTGATAGCCGGCACCTATCCCGAACCAAGCTCGACCGTCGGAGACCACGTCGAGCGTCGTCACCTGTTTGATTAGAAGGCTCGGCGCCCGATATGTCACCGGACTCACCATCGCGCCGAGCCTGACCCGTTCCGTGCGCGCGGCGAGATACCCGAGTGTCGTATAGGCCTCGAGCATCTCGGCCTCGAACGTGCTCCAGGGACCAGCCTGAAGCAAGTGGTCGGTCACCCAGAGTGTGTCCAATCCTGTCTCGTCGATAGCCGATGACAGATCGGCGAGTCCGCCAACAACCCCTGCGTCTGACCACGAATAGTCCGTGATGTTGACGCTCAGCTTCACAAGCGTGCTCCGAATCGAGCGACTCCCATGTCGCTAGACGGTTCCTCCTAGGATCGGCGCCAAACCCGAGCCGCACGGGGAGCAGTTCGATCCGCACGGCCCAGTCGACAACGATCGTCACGCTTGATCAGGGCGAAGGCTGTGCGTTCACCTCGTAGTACAGCGACAGCTGCATTGCAGTTCCGAACGCGGTCCAGAGATTCCGCAGGTCCTCCAGCGAGGTCGACCTGAGCTGGATTGTGAGGCGGCCAATGCGGGTGGAGATCGAGGCGTGCAGTTCGTTCTCGGTGAAGACTGGGTGGTTATGGAACGCCTCGAGCACCTGTGAAAGGCTCTCCTCCGAATCGCTCGCATCCGGCGCGAAAGACGTGATCAGGTAGTGGAGGTTCAACGCGACCGGCTCCTGTGTCCCCGTAGCCAGGCGAGCCGGTGCGGTGCGCACGCCGCCGACTTGCTCCATTCCGTAGAGGACGAGCAGGAGCGTCTTATCGGGTGAGCCCGCCTGGAGGTCAACGGCCGTGCCGAGCTTGACCGTTGCACCGGGGATTGCGCCGACCAAGTACTGACGGAGGGTCTCAGAGATTCCACGCAGCACGGTCCGGACGCCAGTCGCTATTCGGCGATCGTCTCGCCGGAGCCGCCCAACTCTGTTGGGAAGTCCTTGACCTTGGGGAGACCATCTTTCATCGGCAGCACGGTCGACTCGTAGTTGACGTGCACCTCGGGCGTGAACGGAAACGTAGGGATCGTCGCCGCGTAGACATCGACCAAGCCCCACTCCGGGTGCCGCGTCAGCAGATGGCCGCCGCACACCTTGCACCACTGGCGATAGCTCCGCTCGGTCTTGTGGTACTCGCCGATTTGGTCTTCTCCCCGGGTCACCTCGACCGACTCGGGTTTCCAGAGCGTGAATGCGTTGACCGGGCCGGCGGACCAGCTTCGACAGTTGGCGCAATGGCAGTAGCCGGCGCCGACCGGATCGCCCGTGACGACAATCGTGACGGCACCGCAGAAGCACTGCCCTTCGTAGGTCTTTTCGTCCTGGCTCATGGGATTTCCCTTCGCTCGAGTGCAAGGCGACTGTCGATCGAGAGGCTACAGCGAGCCTCGGGATTCCCGCCGGGAACGTCGGCTCGAGCAAGTGCCATCTGGGACGAGCCGATCATGGGACAGGAGTTGCCGCGGAGGCGTACTGTGGCTGCCGACACAGGGGCAGATGTCTGCTCTCCAGGGGACGAACAGGAGGAGGCTGAGATGAGGTATTCGCTGGGCAGGATGCCTGTTCTGCTCGGGCTCGTGGCGGGGGCCGCGCTTGTCGGAGTCCTGCTCTTTGTCAGTGCGGCCAGCGCTGTCACGGAGGCGTCACAAGCGCGGGTGCTCACCGACTCGAGCAGAGCGGGCGCCGCGCGCGCGGCGTCGTCCGAGCCGGACTTCGGCCCGAACGTGCTGATCTTCGACCCCAGCATGCCGACGAGTCAGATTCAGGCAACTGTCGATTCGATCGCGAGCCAGCAGGTCGACAACGAGATGGGCTCGCAGCGTTACGCGCTGCTGTTCGAGCCCGGCACCTACGGCAGTGTTGCCAACCCGCTCGTCTTCCGGGTCGGCTACTACACCGAGGTCGCCGGCTTGGGCGCGTCGCCCACCGACGTGACGATCAACGGACACGTCGACGTCTACAACCGGTGCCTTACCCCCAGCAATTGCATCGCACTCGTCAACTTCTGGCGCTCGCTGTCGAACCTGACGATCAACGTCGCGGGGCTGTCCGGCTGCCGGGCCTCGGGCGACTTCTGGGCCGTCTCGCAGGCGGCCCCGATGCGTCGGGTGAACATCACCGGCGGCAACCTCACGCTGATGGACTACTGCACCGCTGGTCCGCAGTATGCGAGCGGCGGTTTCATCGCCGACTCCCAGACGGGGTTCATCATCAACGGATCGCAGCAGCAGTTCCTAGTGCGGGACAGCAGCATCGGTGGCTGGTCGAACGGTGTCTGGAACCAGGTCTTCTCCGGTGTCGTCGGCGCGCCGCCGCAGTCGTTCTCGACCACGCCGTACAACCCGCCGCCGTACACCACCCTGGACAGCAGCCCCTTGACCAGGGAGAGGCCGTTCCTGTACGTCGACTCGTCCCAGGACTACAACGTCTTTGTCCCGGCGCTACGCCGCAACTCGAGCGGCACGACGTGGGCGAGCGGGCCTGCAGCCGGTTCCTCGATCCCGATCGGGGAGTTCTTCATCGCGAAACCGACCGACCCCGCGAAGGCCATCAACAACGCCCTTGCCCGCGGCCAGAACCTGATCTTCACACCCGGCGTCTACCACCTCGACCGGGCCATCGACGTCAAGCGCGCCGACACCGTCGTGCTCGGTCTCGGCTTCCCGACGCTCGTGCCCGACAACGGCGTGATCGCGATGAACATCGCCGACGTGAAGGGCGTAAAGCTCGCTGGGCTCCTGTTCGACGCCGGGCCCGTGAACTCGCCGGTGCTGCTGCAGGTCGGCAAACCGCACGCCCATAAGAG
>JBKPIV010000056.1:0-4991 GCA_046730395.1 Actinomycetota bacterium
GCGGGAGTCCGCAGGCATGGGGGATTCCTACATCTCGACCGAGCACATCCTGCTCGCGCTCACCGACCGCTCCTCCGGTCTCGCCGACCTGCTGCCGAGCCGCGAGGCGCTGTCGCGCGCGATCTCGGAGGTGCGGCCCAATCCGGTGACCAGCCCCAATCCGGAGGACACCGCGCAGGCGCTCGAGAAGTTCGGCCGGGACCTGACCGCGGAAGCCGAGCGCGGCAAGCTCGACCCGGTCATCGGCCGCGACGAGGAGATCCGCCGCGTGATCCAGGTCCTCTCCCGGCGGACGAAGAACAACCCCGTCCTGATCGGCGATCCGGGCGTTGGGAAGACCGCGATCGTGGAGGGCCTCGCGCAGCGGATCGTCGACGGGGACGTCCCGGACAGCCTGCGCGATCGGCGAGTGATCGCCCTCGACATCGGCGCGCTCCTCGCCGGCTCCAAGTACAGGGGCGAGTTCGAGGAGCGCCTCAAGGCGGTGCTGAAGGAGATCCAGTCGGCGGAGGGCCAGATCGTCCTGTTCATGGACGAGCTCCACACCATCGTCGGCGCGGGCGCGGCGGAGGGCGCCGTCGATGCCGCGAACCTGCTCAAGCCGATGCTGGCGCGGGGTGAGCTGCGCGCGGTGGGCGCCACCACCCTCGACGAGTACCGCAAGCACATCGAGAAGGACGCGGCCCTCGAGCGCCGCTTTCAGCCGGTAATGGTGAACGAGCCGGACGTGGGGGACACGATTGCGATCCTGCGCGGGCTCAAGGAGCGCTACGAGGTGCACCACGGCGTCCGGATCTCCGACGCGGCGATCGTCGCCGCGGCGACCCTCTCCGCCCGCTACATCGCCGACCGGTTCCTTCCCGACAAGGCCATCGACCTGATCGACGAGTCGGCATCCCGCCTGAAGATCGAGATCGACTCGATGCCCACCGAGATCGACGAGGTGGAGCGGCGCATCACCCAACTCGAGATCGAGCGCGAGGCGCTGAAAAAGGAGCGGGACGAGGCGTCGGTGGCGCGCCGGAAAGCGATCGAGGCCGAGCTCGCCGAGCTTCGCGAGCGCTCGTCCGAGATGAAGGCGCGGTGGCAGAACGAGAAGGGAGCGATCGACGCGATCAAGGCGGCGAAGGAGCGGCTCGACGAGGCGAACCGGGAGGCCGAGCGGGCCGAGCGGGACGCCGACCTCGAGCGAGCGGCCAAGCTTCGATACGCGGAGATCCCCGAGCTCGAGAAGACGGTCGCCGACCAGCAGGCGCGGCTGGCGGAGCTCCACCGCGACGGCGGCTCGATGCTCACCGAGGAGGTGACCGCCGAGGACGTCGCCGAGGTGGTCTCCAAGTGGACCGGCATTCCGGTGTCGCGCCTCATGGAGGGCGAGGTCGAGAAGCTGATCCACATGGAGGAGCGTCTGCACGAACGGGTCGTCGGTCAGGATGAGGCGATCGAGGCGGTGGCCAACGCGCTGCGCCGCTCCCGCGCCGGCCTCGCCGATCCGAACCGGCCGATCGGGGTCTTCCTCTTCCTCGGTCCAACGGGAGTCGGCAAGACGGAGCTCGCGCGCGCCCTCGCCGAGTTCATGTTCGACTCCGCGCAGGCGATCGTGCGCCTCGACATGTCCGAGTACATGGAGAAGCACACCGTTGCCCGCCTGATCGGGGCGCCGCCCGGGTACGTCGGCTACGAGGAGGGCGGGCAGCTCACCGAGGCCGTTCGCCGCCGTCCCTACGCGGTCGTGCTCCTCGACGAGATCGAGAAGGCCCACCCGGACGTCTTCAACGTGCTGCTTCAGATCATGGACGACGGCCGCCTCACCGATGGGCAGGGCCACACCGTCGACTTCACCAACTCGATCCTGATCATGACCTCGAACGTCGGCAGCCAGGAAATCGCCGGGGAGGCGGTCGACGAGCGGATTCGCGAGCGAATCGAGGAGATCCTCGCCACGACCTTCAAGCCCGAGTTCCTGAACCGCGTCGACGACACGGTGATCTTCCATCGCCTGAGCCGCGCGGACCTCGGTCGGATCGTCGAGCTGCAGGTGGAGCAGCTCGCCGGCCGCGTTCGGGAGAGGGGGATCGAGATCGAGCTCACCGACGAGGCGCGCACGCTGCTCGGCAACCTCGGCTACGACCCCACCTATGGCGCCCGCCCACTGAAGCGAGTGATCCAGAAGCAGCTGATCGACAAGCTGGCGCTTCGGCTCCTCGAGGGCGAGTTCCCGGAGGGCGACGTCGTCCTCGTGGACGCGGCCGCCGGCGAGCTCAGCTTCGAGAGGCTGCCGGAGCGGGCGACGGTCGCGGAAGCTGCCTGACCGGCCTGTCGAGCCGCCGGCGCACCTCCTCGACGTCGCCCGTCCGATCGGGCCCGGCGATGAATACGACCTCCTGGGCCGGGAACGTCCGCAGCGTGTCCTCCACCGCCTGGACGGCGTCGGAGTCCCCGACTCGGCCCCGCGCCTCCACGTTCGCCGCGGCCAGCGTCCCCAGCGACAGCGCGAGCCGTCGCTGCGCCTCGAACCGCGCCGGCCCCACGTCTGAGAGCCAGTGGGCGACCTTCCTGTTGAACGCGGGGGCCAGCAGCAGGATGTCCGCAGATTGCGCGGCGTCGCCCCCGGTTGCGCTCGCGCCCGCCTTGGCGATCTCGGCGACGGCCCCGGCCAGCCCGGGGCTCTCGAGTGCGGCCGCGAGAACGACAAGCAGCAGGTACCGGTCGCCCGGGGAGGCGCCGACCTCGATCGGCTCGTCGTAGCGGGCGCGAGCGGCGAGGACGAGGATGACCGCGGCCGCGAGCGCGCCGACGGCGAGCCCCGCCGCCGGTCCCCCGAACATGAAGGCGGCGACGATCGGCACGGCGACGGCGAGGACCACGAGCGGGAGCAGCCACGGCTTCAGCTGGACGGGCTCCAGCTTCTTCAGCGAGGGGCCCTCAGCCTCCGAAACAGGCCGGTGCCGTTTGAAGAGGTTCCTCACCTGATCCCTCCGTCGTCATCCCTTACCCGAGAGATCCAGCGTAAACGAGGCCGCAACCGTCCACCTCCGCCGCCGAGGCGATCGGACGAGATAGGCTGCGGCCAACGGAACCAGGAGGAGAACGAGATGCCCGTATTCATCATGCTGACGCGGTTGACCCCGAACGGCGTGAAGACGATCAAGGACAACCCGGGGCGCGTTCACGAGGTCAACAAGGAGGTCGAGCAGCTCGGGGTCAAGGTGCTGAACCAGTGGGCGACGCTGGGCGAGTATGACTTTGTGAGCGTGGTCGAGGCGCCGGACGAGACGACGATGGCGAAGGTCTCGGTGGAGCTCGGCTCCCGCGGCACGACGACGAACGAGACGATGTCCGCGATTCCCGCCGAGGAGTTCACGAAGTCGCTCTAGCAACCTCGGCCGGACCGCCATGAGGGTCCTCGTGGTAGGAGGGGGCGGCCGCGAGCACGCGATCGTGCGCGCACTGGGGCGTTCCCGGCACTCGCCCGAGCTCCTGTGCGCCCCCGGGAACGCGGGCATCGCCGCGGACGCCCGCTGCCTTGAAGTGCGTGCCGACGACGTCGTCGGGATCGTGTCTGCCGCCGCCGCGGAGGCGGTCGACCTCGTCGTGGTTGGCCCGGAGGCGCCGCTTGTTGCCGGCCTCGTCGAAGGGCTCGAGGCGAGCGACATCCCGGCCTTCGGTCCCAGCGCCGCGGCGGCGAAGGTCGAGGGCTCGAAGGTCCACGCCAAGGAGCTGATGGCGGCCGCCGGGGTGCCGACGGCCGCTCATGCGGTCCTTCGCTCGCGCGACGAGGCTCGCGAGCATCTCTCGTGCGCCTCCTACCCCGCGGTGCTGAAGGCCGACGGCCTCGCGGCAGGAAAGGGCGTGATCATCGCCGAGAGCGAGGCCGAGGCCCGCGATGCGGTCGACGTCTTCTTCGTCGAGCGGCGCTTCGGGGAGACGTCGGTCGTGCTCGAGGAGCATCTCGAGGGTGAGGAGCTCTCGCTGCTGGCCCTGTGCGACGGCGACAACGTCGTGCCCCTGGCACCGGCCCAGGACTACAAGCGGATCCACGACGGCGATCGTGGCCCGAACACCGGCGGCATGGGCAGCTATTCCCCGGTTCCGGGGTTCGACGCCGCGGCGGCCGAGGAGCTCGCCGACCTCGTTCACCGGCCGACCGTCGATCTCCTCCGTCGGCGCGGCACGCCGTATCGCGGCGTCCTCTACGCCGGCCTGATGATCACCGCCTCCGGCCCGCGGGTGCTCGAGTTCAACTGCCGCTTCGGCGATCCCGAGAGTCAGGCGGTGCTGCCACGGCTCCGCTCCGATCTCATCGACCTGTGCATCGGCGCGCGCCAGCCGGGTGGCCTTGCGGGGACCGTCGCCGAGTTCGCCGAGGATTGGGCGGTCACCGTCGTGCTCGCCTCGGCTGGATACCCAGCCTCCTCGTCCGTGGGCGACGCGATCTCCGGCCTCGCGGAGGCAGCATCGATGGATCGCGTCGAGATCACGCATGCCGGGACCGCGCTGTCCGACGGCAGCGTCGTCACCTCGGGCGGTCGGGTCGTGAACGTGACCGCGCTGGCCGCCACCCCCGAGGCGGCACGCGACCGGGCGTATGAGGCCGCTCGCCTCATCTCCTTCGACGGCATGCAGATGCGCACGGACATCGCGGCCCGCGCGGTCGATCGGGTCGCGGCAGGACAGAGCTCGATGGCGGGCACCAACGCGTCCGAATAACCACTAAGGAGAGGATCAATGGAGATTGGGGAGCCGGGCCGTGCGGAGGCCGAGACCGCGACGCTCGAGCCGATGCCGGAGGTCGAGGCCGCCTTCGAGGAGATCGACGTTGACGCTCCTCTCGTGGGGATCATCATGGGATCGGCCAGCGACAAGCCGAAGATGCAGCCGGCGGGCGAGGCGCTCCACGACCACGGCATCCGCTACGAGGTCCGGGTCCTGAGCGCTCACCGGGACCCCGAGAAGGTACGCGAGTACTGCCACGCGGCCCGCATGAGGGG
>JBKPIV010000057.1:0-5427 GCA_046730395.1 Actinomycetota bacterium
CCGTCTACGTCACGGCGGTCGCCGGGCTCCACTCGGGGGTCAACCCGGTCACGGGGCGCTACTCGGTTGGGGCGTCCGGACGCGCGATCCGCGACGGCGAGCTCGCCGAGCCGCTGCGCGAGTTCACCATCGCCGGCGAGCTCCTCGGCACCCTGGCCGCGGTGCGGGCCGTCGGCTCGGAGACGCGCTGGGTCCCATTCGGCGGGTCCGTGTACACCGCCCCGATGTTGGTCGGCGAGATGGCGATCGGCGGATCCTGAAAAAAAGCGCAATCTGCGTTGATTTGCGGCCTCTTGTGAGGTGACGTCACAAAGCCCCGGATTTGGCCTCTAGGGCCGCTGTTAGGCTCGGCGCGAACTCCAATCCCGAGGAGGAGAAGACGTGACCAAGGCTGAGTTCCTCGACGTTCTCTCGCGCGACAGCAGAATCGGCAACAAGAAGGAGGCGGGCCAGGCCGTCGATGCGGTCCTCGACGCGATCACCGACGTCCTCCATGGGGGAGGCGAGGTGAACTTCACCGGGTTCGGCAAGTTCGCGGTCGCCGAGCGGGGCCCGCGACAGGGCGTCAACCCGCGGACCGGAGAGAGGATCTTCATCCCCGGCGGCAAGGTCCCCCGCTTCTCGGCGGGCTCAGGGCTGAAGAAGAAGGTCAAGGGCGGCTAGCACGGCGTTCGCTGACCGGCTCGCGGCGCTCGGCGAGAAGCGCCGCAGCCAGGTGTGCCTGGGCCTGGACCCGGACCCGGCCTCGCTGCCTGCGGAGTCGGCCCCAGACGCCGACTTCGCGGACGCGGCCGAGCGCGCCGCCGCGGCCGTCTTCGAGCAGTGCCGCAGGCTGATCGAGGTCGCCGGCCCGGCCTGCGTGGCGGCGAAGCCGCAGCTCGCCTGCTTCGAGCGGCTCGGCGCCCCCGGATGGGGGGCGCTCACCGAGGTCTGCTCCGCCGCCAAGCGCGCGGGCCTGCTGGTGATCGCCGATGGCAAGCGCGGCGACGTCCCGGTCACTGCCAGGGCCTATGGCCAGGCGCTCGTCGGCGAGACCGAGACCCCGTGGGGCCCGGTGCGCGGTCTGGGCGCCGACGCCTTCACCGCCAACCCGCTGCTGGGAGAGGACGCGATCGACGTGCTGGTAGAGGCGGCCGGAGACGCAGCCGCGGGGATCTTCCTGCTCGTGCGCACCTCGAACCCAGGCGCCGCACGGCTGCAGGACGCGCAGCTGGGCCGCGGACCGATGCACGAGGAGCTCGCCGCGCTGGTCGCCGAGCGGGCGGAGCGGCTCGCCGGGGACTCGGGTCTGTCGGGCCTGGGAGCCGTGGTCGGCGCGACCGCTCCGCAGCATCTGGGGCGGCTGCGCGAGCTGATGCCCGACTCGATCTTCCTGATCCCGGGGATCGGGGCGCAGGGCGGCAGGCCGGAGGACCTCGGCCCGGCGCTCGCGGCCGGCAGGCCGGCCTCGGTCCTGGTCGCCGCCTCCCGCAGCATCGCGGGAGCGGAGGATCCGGCCGCAGCGGCGGATCAGCTCCGTGCGGCCGTGTGGGGCCTCTGATTCGTCCGCGGTGCTCGTGACTGACGTTGGGGTGGGTCCGGGGTACCATCGCGGCCCGCGGATGCCGGATTACAAGCCGAACCAAGTGGTCCGCGCGTTCGCCGTGTTGGCCCTGGTCGCGGCCTTCATCCTGGTGGTCGCGGTGGTCGCGACCTCGGGTGGCGGATCCGGCGGGGGAGACAACGGCGGAGCGCAGTCGAAGGCCAACGGCCCCAGCGAGAGGGGCCGCTCCGCGGTGAGCCGCGGCGTCTGGATCGTCCGCTTCGGCGACACCCTGGGCAAGATCTCCGAGGAGACAGGCATCAGCATCGAAACCCTGATTCAGCTCAACCCCGATCTCGACCCGCAAGCCCTCCTCGAGGGTCAGCGAATAGCGTTGCGCTGACGGTGTTGCGATCCGAAGGCAGGCTGGGAAGGTCGCGCGTGCGCGCGCTGATCGCGCTCGCGCTGGCGACCATGCTCACCGGCCCCCTCGCCGGCACGGCGGCGGCGGGCCCACCGAAGCTCGAAGCCAGCGCCTGGATTCTGATCGATCCCCGGGACGGATCCGTCCTGGCGAGCAAGGCCCCGAACAAGCGCCTGCCGATCGCCAGCGCGACCAAGCTGATGACGGCGTATCTGGCCCTCCACCGCCTGCGACCGAACCAGATGGTGGCTGCCCCCGCGTATCAGCCGAGCGCTTCGGCGGAGATCGAGCTCGGCCTCAGACCCGGTGAGCGGCTGCGGGTCCGCGACCTGCTCTACGGGCTTTTGCTGCCGAGCGCGAGCGATGCGGCCGAGACCCTGGCAGTCGGCGTCTCGGGGTCGATCCCGGCGTTCGTCACCGCGATGAACCACGCCGCCCGGCGACTGGGCCTGACCGACACGAGCTACGCCAACCCGATCGGGCTCGACGACCCGGACAACTATTCCAGTGCCCGCGACCTGGTCACCCTCGCCTCGATCCTGCTGCGCAACCCGCTCTTCGCTCATATCGTTGACGCGCCCAGCGCGGTGCTCCACAGCGGCGACCACCCGCGGCAGGTAACAAGCCGGGACACGCTGCTCAACCAGGTTCCCTGGATCAACGGGGTGAAGACCGGCCACACCCTCGGCGCCGGGTACGTCCTGGTCGGATCCGGAACGCAGAACTCGACGACGCTGATCTCCGCGGTCCTCGGCGCGCCCAGCGAGTACGCCCGCGACGCGGACACCCTCAAGCTCCTCAACTACGGCTTCTCCCTCTTCCGCATGGTCCAGCCGGTTCGCCAGGGTCAGCAGCTGGCAGACCCCAAGCTCGACTACCGAAGCGAGCATCTCTCGCTGATCGCCAGGCGTGCGCTACCGATCGACATCCGCCAGCCTCAGCGCGTCACCACTCACGTCACGGCCCCAGATCAGATCAGCGGGGCGGTCCGGCAGGGCCAGGTGCTCGGGCACGTCACGGTCAGCGTCGACGGCAGGCCGGCCGCGTCGAGCCCGCTTATCGCTGCACACGGTGTCGCGGCGGCGACGACGCTCGACAAGGTGAAGTCGACGGCCCAGAATCCATTCGTACTCATTGCGTTGGGCGCGATCGTGATACTCCTAGGACTGCTGCTGACGGTACGAAGGCGCGGGGCGAGCAAGCCGGAGACGGCCGCCTCGGGGCCTCCGCAAGACCGGCGGCAGGTCCCACGACAGCGGACCCCGGAGGAGAGGCGCAGGATGCACGAGGAGAGAATGCGCAGGAGGCGCAGGAGGATCGAGCGAGAGGGGGGCACCTGATGATCCTCACCGTCACGCTGAACGCCGCGATCGACCGGACCGTCGCCGTGCCGAGCTTCCGGCAGGGACATCGCCACCGCGCGGTCGAGGCGAGCACCGTCGCCGGCGGCAAGGGCGTCAACGTGGCACGTGCGCTCAAGCTGCTGGATCGACCCGTGATCGCGACGGGCCTGGCGGGTGGGCCGACCGGTGCCCGCCTGATGGAGCGCCTCGCCGAGGAGTCGATCCTCACGGACTTCACCTGGATCGCCGGCGAGTCCCGCACCAACCTCGCCGTGATCGACCCGACCTCGGGCGAGCAGACCGAGATCAACGAGAGGGGCCCGGAGGTGAGCGCCGAGGAGCTCGAGCGCTTCCTCGAGAAGCTCCTCTACCTGGCCCGCGGCGCGCGCCTCTGTGTCATCGCCGGGAGCCTTCCCCCGTCGGTCCCCGCCTCCTTCTCGGCTCGGATGGTGGAGGAGCTCAAGACACTGGGCGTCGAGACGATCGTCGACACCGAGGGGGAGCCGCTGATCGCCTCGATCCGCGCCGAGCCGGCCGCCGTGACGCCGAACCGGAGCGAGGCCGAGGGCGCCGTCGGGCACGAGTTCAACGATCGCGAGGACCTGCTGAACGGCGTGAGCAGCCTGGTCGAGCTCGGCGCGACCGACGCGGTGATCACCCGGCCCGAGGGCTGCGTCGCGTCCATGCTCGATGCCGACGAGGGGCGACATGCCTACGAGGTGACCGCCCCCGAGGTCGAGCCGGTGGCGACGGTCGGCTCGGGCGACGCCTTCCTGGCCGGCTTCGTCGCGGCCCGCTACGACGGGCGCCCGCCGGAGGAGTGCCTGCGCTTCGCGGTTGCCTGCGGCGCCGAGTCGACCCAGCACTTCGGCGCCGGCAGCATCGACCCGGCCGAGATCGAGCGGCTGCTCGCCGGGGTAGACTCGCGCGAGCTCGAGACGCGCGCCGCGGTCTAGATCCACGCAGCTTCCGGGGACCGAGGAGTGTCCCTTTTCGGGGGCGCGGTTTACCGCTGTTATCCTTGGCGGGGCGTTGGTGTGTGACCTCCGAAACGCCGCTCTGACCGCATTTGCCACCCCGCGACGCGGAGTTTTTTCGTCCGCGAACGAACGTAGGGTGGGGCAATGGAAGTAGAGATCGGCCGCGGCAAGAAGGGCCGCAGGGCATACGGCTTCGATGACATCGCGATCGTCCCCTCACGGCGGACCCGCGATCCGGATGACATCGACATCACCTGGACGCTCGGCCCCTATCGCTTCGAGCTGCCCCTGCTGGCCTCGGCGATGGACGGGGTGGTCAGCCCCAGGACCGCCGGCCTGATCGGCAAGCTCGGCGGCCTCGGCGTCCTCAACCTCGAGGGGATCTGGTCCCGCTACGAGGACGCGGACTCCAAGCTCGATGAGATCGCGGCCGCCCCCAACGAGGTGGCCACGCGGATCATGCAGGAGATCTACGCCGAGCCGGTGAAGGCCGAGCTGATTGCGAAGCGCGTCGAGGAGATCAAGGCAGACGGTGCGGTGGCGTGCGGGTCCCTGACGCCGCAGAGGGTGACGCAGTATTACGAGACCGCCCTCGAGGCGGGACTCGACATCCTCGTCATCCAGGGAACCGTGATCTCCGCGGAGCACGTATCCACCCAGACGGAGCCGCTCAACCTGAAGGAGTTCATCGCCTCGCTCGACGTGCCCTGCGTCGTCGGCGGCTGCGCCTCCTACAACACCGGGCTGCACCTGATGCGCACCGGGGCCGTCGGCGTGCTGGTCGGCGTCGGCCCCGGCGCCGCCTGCACGACCCGCGGCGTGCTCGGGATCGGCGTGCCGCAGGCGACCGCGATCGCGGACGTGGCGGCGGCGCGCGGCCAGCACATGATGGAGACGGGCAACTACTGCAACGTGATCGCGGACGGCGGAATGCGGACGGGCGGCGACGTCTCCAAGGCGATCGCCGTGGGCGCCGACGCCGTGATGATCGGCTCGCCGCTCGCTCGCGCCAAGGAGGCACCGGGCCGCGGCTACCACTGGGGGATGGCGACCTTCCACCCGTCGCTCCCGCGCGGCGCACGGGTCGCGACCAACCAGGACGGGACGCTGGAGGAGATCCTGCTGGGGCCGGCGACGGAGAACGACGGCACCTTCAAC
>JBKPIV010000058.1:0-38440 GCA_046730395.1 Actinomycetota bacterium
CACTCGGGCCCAACCTGCTCGACTTCCCCGGCCGCCTCCCGCTGCCCTCCAAGGTCACGATTCGGGTCATGCCCCCGATCGAGGTGGAGTCTCGATTCGGCCCTGATCCCGAGCTCGACGTCGTCTACGACGAGGTCACCGGCGAGATGCAGGAGACCCTGGACGAGCTCTCGGAGGAGCGGACGCTGCCGGTGGTGGGCTGAGGGCCTAAGCCAGACCGCCGCGGGCGGCGTAGATCAGGAAGAGGGCGGCGGCGAGCAACCCGGCAAGCGCGAAAGCCAGCACCGGCCCGCGCTCTCGAGCCGCTAGCGAGATCGCGAGCGCCGCGAGGCCGGCGATGACCGCGCCGCCGGCGCCGATGTAGCCGAGCCACGCGGTGAGCTGCCCGGCGCCGGTGTTTGCCCAGGTCCGTTCGCCGGCGGAGGCCACAGGAGCCACAGGCTCGCGGCGCCGGTGAGGAGCAGTCCGAGGAGGCCGAAGAAGGCGCTGCGCAGGCTTACGCAAGCTGTATCGGCACGCTTGCGCACCGGTTTAGCGCAATTTGCGGACACCTGCTCCCGCTGAACCGCTCAATAGGCACGCCCTCCACCGATCGGAGGTCAGCCGATTTGAGGACAGGGTCTAGCCGACCGATTTCGGCTCACTTGCGGACCGGAATCTGCCCTGGCTGCGCGCAACCGGCGCGCCCCGCGGCCCTAGCGTCGCGGCGTGGCGGCGACCGGCACGATCCGAGCAGACGACGGCCAGGCGACGATCGAGTGGAGCGGCCTCGTCGCGCTCGTCTCGATGCTCCTCGTCGCGGCCCTCGCGGCCGCCGATCACCGGCTGCCGGCTGCGAGCCTCGCTCACGCCGTGGCCGGCCGGCTCCTGTGCGCGGCCGACCTCGGCGAGTCGTGCTCGGCGCCCGCCTCGCGGTTGGTGGCGGCGTACGGCTCCGAGCTCGCTGCGAAGGTGACCGCCAATGCCCCCGAGATCGTCTACGAGGCCGGGATGACCTCGCTGCCCGTCGACTTTCGCACCTGCAGGTGGAAGCGGTGCGGAAACGGCCCCGACTCGGGCCCGGTGTGGAGCTCCGATACCGGCGAGCCCACGGTCGCCTTCGTCCACGCCGTTGACTGCCGGACCGTCGCCTCTCGCGCCGACGAGACCAGCGACGGCTTCGACTGCTCCGGGGCCCGGGCGGGGAACCTCTACATCCAGTACTGGCTCTACTGGCAGGACTCCGCCACCCTCCGGGCCCTCCCGGGCGACGTGGGCTTCCACGAGGACGACTGGGAGGGGGTTCAGGTGCGGATCGGCCCCGAGGGAACGGATTCCCGCGCCACCTCCCACCAGGGCTACAACTACGACGCGGGCGTCGCCAGCTGGCCCTCGGACGCGGGGATCGTCCACCGTTCGGCGTGGGGCCGCGCCACGGGCCGCCTCTACGTCTCCGGCGGCAGCCACGCCGGCCACGTCCACGAGAACCGCCGACTATCCCTGCGACGACTGGAGCGCGCGGGCGGCAGCGCCGCGGCGGACGTCTACGCTGTCGCCCGTGGCCGCCGCCCGCGAGCGCGCTTTCCGAGGCGTCTCACCGACCCGCCGCCGCGGCCCCGCTGGACCCCCGCCTCCCGCTTGGAACTGATCCCGATCGAGACCCTGTTGGCGGCCGCCCGCCGCACCCACTTCGCGATCGTACCTCCCTGGCGAAAACCGGTCTACCGCGACCCCGAGGACCAGGGGACCTGAGGTCGGGATCGTCGTACCGATCAGGTACCGGATCGCGAGGGCCGAATTTCGACGACATCGTGGACGGAATCCGCCCCTCGGCGCCGTTTCGCCTACCGCGGCGGCATTCGCAGGGCGCCGTCGAGGCGGATGGTCTCGCCGTTCAGCATCGGGTTCTCGACGATGTGACAGGCGAGGGCGGCGAACTCGTCAGGATCGCCGAGGCGATTCGGGAAGGGGATCTGGGCGCCGAGTTGCGCTCGCGCCCCCTCGGGGAGCGCGGCCAGGAGCGGCGTGTCGAAGGTTCCGGGGGCGATCGTCACCACCCGCACGCCGCGGCTCGCGAGGTCGCGCGCGGCTGGCAGGGTCAGGCCGACGATGCCTCCCTTCGAGGCGGAGTAGGCGACCTGGCCGATCTGGCCGTCGAAGGCCGCGATCGATGCGGTGTTCACGCAGACGCCCCGCTCGCCGCCCTCGTCGGGCTCGTTTTCGATCATCGCCGCCGCGGCCAGCCGCAGCACGTTGAACGTGCCCACCAGGTTCACCGTGACCACGTTGTGGAAGATCTCGAGGTCGTGGGGACCCTGCTTGCCCGCGGTGCGCTGCGCCCAGCCGATCCCAGCGCAGCACACCGAGATCCGCAGCCCGCCCTCGGCGCCCGCCGCCGCCTCGATCGCCGCCTGGACCGGCTCGGGCTCCGTCACGTTCGCCTCGACGAACCTCGCCCGGTCACCGAGCTCCGCGGCGAGGGCGTTTCCCCTCTCCGCGTTCAGGTCCGCGATGACGACGCTCGCGCCGGCGCGGTGAAGCGCGCTCGCGGTCGCGGCGCCGAGCCCTGACGCCCCGCCGGCGACGACCGCGCTGGCTCCCTCGATCCGCATCGACGCGGCAGCCTATCCGCGGCTACCGCCGCCCGCCGCGCGCCGGGATTTCACGGGTCGACAACACAGACCTCGGTAGCCTTCGGACATTCCGGCTCCCGTCCAGTCCGTCACCGAGGAGCAGATCGCCCAGCGCTTGGAGGAGGCGCGCCGCCGCACCCTTCAGCTCATCGAGCCGCTCTCGGACGAGCAGCTCAACCGGGTCTACTCGCCGATCCTCAGCCCGCTCGCCTGGGACCTGGGCCATATCGCCAACTTCGAGGAGCTCTGGCTGGTGCAGCGAGTCGGCGGACGCGACCCGCTGCGGGGGGCGCTGGGGCGCCTCTACGACGCGATCGAGAATCCGCGCTCGATTCGGGGAGCGCTGCCGATTCTGCGAGGGAACGAGCTCCGGTCCTACCTCGATGACGTGCGAAATAGGACGCTCGAAGTTCTGGAGACGGTAGATCTCAGCCGGGACGATGACCCGCTCCTCGCCGATGGCTTCGTCTACGAGATGCTCATCGCCCACGAGCACCAGCACAACGAGACCATGCTTCAGCTGCTCCAGATGGTCGGCGGCTACGAGCCCGTAGAGCGCGTCGACCCTCCCCAACCGAGTGGCGACTCCACCGGACCCGAGATGGTGCTCGTGGAGGGTGGCGAGGTCGAGGTGGGCGCCGGGCCCGAGGGCTTCGCCTACGACAACGAGCGGCCTCGCCACACGGAGACGCTCGAGCCGTTTCTGATCGATCGCGCCCCGGTCACCAACGGCGCCTACGCCGAGTACGTCGCGGACACCGATTCCGAGCCGCCGATGTATTGGACACCGGACGGCGCGGGCTCGTGGATCCGCACGGCGATGGGACGCGCGGAGCAGCTCGACCCCGATGAGCCCGTGATTCAGATCTCCTGGCATGAGGCGGACGGGTTCGCCCGCTGGGCGGGGAAGCGCCTGCCAACGGAGCTGGAGTGGGAGGCCGCGGCGTCCGGGAGCGATCGTGAGCGCGCGAACCTCGACCAGCTCGCCTTCGGCTGCGCGCCAATCGGGGCGTACGACGACGCCGCATCGGAATGCGGCGCCGTGCAGATGCTGGGCGACGTGTGGGAGTGGACGTCATCGAGCTTCGTCGCCTATCCGGGGTTCCGCGCCTTCCCGTACCCCGAGTACTCCGAGGCCTTCTTCGGCGACGCGTACAAGGTTCTGCGGGGTGGGGCGTGGGCGACGCGGCGCAACGTGATCCGCACCACGTTTCGTAACTGGGACCTGCCGCAGCGGCGCCAGATCTTCGCCGGCGTTCGCTGCGCGCGCGACGCGTGATGCGCAGCGACGCGTTGAACCGAGAGCGGTCGGCGGCCGTACGGTGAAACGAATGCCGGCGCGCCGGGACTCGTGAGATAGCAAGTGGACTGGGCCGCCACTCAGCAGATCACGATCGACGTTCACCTCCCCCCTGGTGGGCCCCTGTCCGGGATGGCGGCCGACGTGCGGGCCGGCCTGACAAAGCCCTTCAAGGAGCTCTCCCCGCGCTACTTCTACGACCGCCGCGGATCCGAGCTCTTCGAGCGAATCACGGAGCTGCCGGAGTACTACCCCACTCGCGCCGAGCGGGACATCCTCACGGATCACGCCGCCGAGATGTGCGCGGCAGCGGGGGATCCGGCAACCTTGATCGAGCTCGGCTCGGGCTCCGCGAGCAAGACGCGCGTGCTGCTCGACGCGATGCGCGACGCCGGCTGCCTCCGGGCATACGCCCCGGTGGACATCTCGGAGCAGATCACCCGGGAGACGGCGGGCGCGATCGCCTCCGAGTACGGGATCGCCGTCCACGGGCTCGTCTGTGACTTCGAGCGCGATCTGGAGCGCATCCCCCTGGGCGGCCCGCGGGTGATCGCGCTGCTCGGCGGGACCGTCGGGAACTTCGAGCCGGCGCAGCGCGCGAGCTTCCTCGCTCGGATCGCGAACCTGCTCGGCGATGACGATCACTTCCTGCTGGGCACGGACCTGGTCAAGGACCGCGGGCGCCTAGAGGCCGCCTACAACGACTCTGCCGGGGTCACCGCCGAGTTCAACAAGAACGTGCTGTCCGTGCTCAACCGCGAGCTCGGCGCCGACTTCGACCTCGACGCCTTCGAGCACGTCGCCTTCTGGGATCCCGACAACCTGTGGATCGACATTCGCCTGCGCTCGCTCAGCGAGCAGGTGGTCGACATCTCGTCGCTCGGCATGAGCGTCTCCTTCTATGCCGGGGAGGAGATGCGGACCGAGATCTCGACCAAGTTCGCGCGCGCCGGGCTCGCCGGGATCTACGCGGAGTCCGGTCTCGACATGATCGCCTGGTGGACGGACCCGGAGCGGCTCTTCGCGCTCAGCCTCGCACGGCGAGCCTGAGCGGGCCTAGATGAGTGATTCCACGACTTCACGCACATGGATGACGCACGGATACCGTCGCCGGTTCGGGGTCATCGGGCTTGCCAACACCCCCGGGTATTGGCTTCGCCCTGCTTCCCCGGCCCGGCTCGCTCCCGTGCGCCCCGTGTACGCGAGGCCGTGGAATCAATCATCTAGCCTCTAAGGCGCGAGCGCCTCCATCATCTCGCCGAGGCGATCGGGCGTCGTGATCGGCGTCAGGACCGGCAGCGTGATGCCGCCGGCGACGAAGGCCTCGAGGCGCTCCTTCATCTGCTGCGGATCGCCGAACACGAACGTGTCCTCGATCACGTCCCAGGGCGCCGCCGCCACCGCCGCCTCGCGATCCCTCGCCCTCCAGGCCGCAACCATCGCGTCGATGCGTTCGCCGAAGCCCAGCCAGCGAAAGAACGCCTCGTAGACGGGCACGGTGATGTACGAGGCGAACATGAAGCGGGCGAGGGGCTCGACCCGCTCCCGCTCGCCCGGCAGGCAGAAGAATCGGCAGAGGAGCTCGAATCCCTCCGGGGCACGGTCGAGCTCGGCCGTGATCCTCGGCAGCGCGGCGAGCGGCAGGAAGTTCGTGAACGCGCCGGCGGCCCGCTCGACGGCGAGGCGCAGCATCCTGCCGCGCAGGGCCGCCAGCACGACCGGCACCGGGGCCGGGGGCGGCTGCTCCAGCTTGAATCCGGTTGAGGTTCGCTCGCCGGCGAGCGCAGCGTCGAGGAAGTCCAGGGTCTGGGCGACCTTCGTAAGCGGCCTCTGAAACGGCATCCGGTTCCAGCCCTCGACGATGCGATCGGATGACGCCCCGATGCCGAGCACGAAGCGCCCGCCGGAGGCGTCGGCGAGCGCCGCGGCCTGCTGGGCAAGGAGCGCCGGCCCGCGCGTGAATACGCCGACGACCCCGGTGCCGAGGCGGACGGTCTCGGTCCAGGCCGCGCAGAGGGCGAGGGGGGTGAAGCCGTCGGCTCCCTGGGTCTCGCCGCTCCACAGATCGGTGTAACCGGCGGCCTCGGCGCAGCGCACGAGCTCCCGGTGCTCGCGCAGCGGCAGGCTCGCCAACGGCACCGTCAAGCCCCAGCGGCTCACGGCGCTGACCCTATTGGTTAACCCTCGCCGGCGGGCACGACCTCGGTTAAGCTCGCCGCGATGGACTTCTCGCGTCTGGACCGCAACCGGGTCCTGGTGGGGGGCACCGCCTCGATCCTGCTGATCGTGAGCATCCTCTTTCTCCCCTGGTACTCCCTCGCCCACACGGTCAGCCGGGATCCGTCGAGCTCGAGCTACGACAGCAGCACGTTCATCTGCGGCACGAACGACTACAGCTGCACCGGGTTCCAGACCTTTCCGGTGCTCCGCTGGCTGCTTCTCCTCGGCGCGCTATCCCCAGCGATCCTCGCCTGGATCATCGTGCGGGGGCACAAGCTCTCCTGGGCACCGGGGGAGATGACGATGGTCGTGGGGTTCGTGATGCTGGTCCTGATCGGCTACAACGGGATCATCGACAAGCCCGGCAGCGGGAACGCCGAGATCGGGATCAGCCTCGACTACGGCTATTGGATCGCCCTGCTGTGCTCGATCGCGATCGCCGGCACCGCCTTCTTCCGCTCGCGAGCAGGGCAAAGGCGAGAACGAAAGGCGCCCGGCACCGTATAGGGGATCGGGCCCGTTCCCGCGTTGGCGGGACTGGGTTCGCGCTCAGAAATCCGGTACAAAGGGCCTCGTGGAGGGAGAGGCCTCAGGCGTCATCTCGCACGACGTTCGCGACGCCACGCGGCCGGACCGCAACCTGGCGCTGGAACTGGTGCGGGTGACCGAGGCGGCGGCGCTCGCCGCCGCCCGCTGGGTCGGACGCGGAGCGAAGGAGGACGCCGACCAAGCGGCGGTCGACGCGATGCGGCTGATGCTCGACACGGTCCCGATGGACGGGCTGGTCGTGATCGGTGAGGGCGAGAAGGACGAGGCCCCCATGCTCTACAACGGCGAACGAATCGGCGACGGCAGCCCACCTGAGGTCGACATCGCGGTCGACCCGCTCGAGGGCACGCGCCTCACGGCCCGGGGGATGCCCTCGGCGCTGGCGGTGATCGCCCTCTCCGAGCGCGGGACGATGTTCGATCCCGGGCCCTGCGTCTACATGGAGAAGATCGCCGGGGGTCCGGAGATCGCGGACGTGCTGTCGCTGGACGAGCCGCTCTCGGACGTGATCCGCAAGGTGGCGGAGCGCAAGCGCGGCGAGCCGGGAGACGTCACGATCATCATGCTCGACCGGTCCCGTCACGAGGAGGCGGTCGCCGAGATCCGCGAGGTCGGCGCCCGCATCCGGTTCATCACGGATGGCGACGTGTCGGCGGCGCTGTTCGCGGTCTCGCAGGGAACGGGAGTGGATCTGCTCTGGGGGATCGGCGGGACGCCCGAGGGGGTGCTCTCCGCAGCGGCGATCAAGTGCCTGGGGGGCCAGCTCCTGGGCAGGCTGTGGCCCCGCGACGATTCCGAGCGGCGCGCGGCCATCGAGGCCGGCTACGACCTCGATGAGATCCTCGACGTCGATCGCCTGGTGGCGGGCAAGGACGTCTTCTTCGCCGCCACGGGGGTGACGGACGGGGACCTCCTCCAGGGGGTCCGGTATCTCAGCGACGGCCACGCGACCACGGAATCGCTCGTGATGCGCTCCCGCTCCGGGACGGTGCGCACGGTGCAGGCCCGCCACGATCGCCCGAAGCTGCGCGAGGTCACGGGCGGGCGGTACGGGTAGGGGTCGCCCGCGGCACGGTTCTCCGGCGCGACGGGCTGGGTAGGGAGGCGGAGCGGCATCCATTGTGGGGTTAGTTCGCCTGAGGCCAACAAACACGACAACGGACGCGACCGCCCCGTTGCGATAGCGCCGGGCCCGCCCCTACCCAGCCCAGGAACCTCGCGTCCGCGAGGCGGCCGGACTCACCCACCCGCCCCCGGCAGCGGCAGCGAGCCGGTGTCGCGCACCTCATAGCGCAGCGCGTTGATCACCGCGCCGGCCATCAGCGCGAGGCTCACGAGGTAGAACCAGACCAGGGCGATGAGGATGAAGCCGACCGTGCCGCCCACGGCGCCGACGCTCGAGACGTGGGCGAGGTAGAAGGGGTAGACCGCGTTCGCGATTCCGGTCGTGATCGTGACGAAGAGCGCCCCCGGCCACACCCCTTGCCAGGGCACGTGCCCCTTGGGGACGAAGTAATAGATCACGCAGCAGAGCAGGAACGTCCCGAGCAGCGCGGCGCCGAGGAGCAGGACGTTGACGATCCCGTGAATGCGCGAGAGGCCGAAGGGAAGGTTCGCGGCGCCCTGAACGAGCGCCCCCTCGAGCGTCGGGACGACGACGCTGGCGGCGAGGAACCCGGTGACCACGAGCAGCATCAGGAGGGCCCAGCGCTTCTGCTCCAGCCAGCCGCGGCACTGAACGTGATAGATGCGGCAGAAGGCGGTGTCCATCGCGCCCCAGAACGAGGTGCCCACCCACAACGCGCCGATCGCGGCCGCGACCCCGATCGTCGTGGAGTGCGTGCGGATCCGGTCAAGGGCCCGGTTCAGCGTCCCCAGGTCGACCGCGGGAAACAGGTGCTGGAGGTCGTTGCGGACGCTCTGTTCGACATCGGGGCTCTGGATGATGCGACCGAGGATGAAGAGCGCCAGCAACGCGAACGGAAACAGCGCCAGAACGAGGTTGTAGGCGACCATGCCCGCCAGGCCGGTGACGTTCTCCTGGTAGGCCCGGCGCCAAAAGGCCCGCAGCCATCGCCCCGCGCGGGCCCTTCGCGACTCGCCTGGGGCCGGGGCCGCGACCGCGGTCAACGGGGCCAGGGCGGGATCGCGGCCCGTTGGCCTCACCGCGGCCCGCTGGGCTTGCGGACCGCCTCGACGGCACGCCCGAGCAGCCGCACCCCGAGCGTCGCGGCTTCCGCGGCAACGGTGATCCCGGCCCATGCGACGTCCTCGACGCCGGGCCGGCCGCCCAGCCTCGCCGCCGGCGCCCTGGGCGGCGGCACCGGCCGGGGCGGTGGCTTTCGCGGACCTGCGGCGGACGTGGTCGCGCGCGGCCGCGACCTGCCCTCGGACCTCGACGCTCGCTTGCGCGCGTCCTTGGCGGCGCCGCGGCGGGGGCTGCGCACCCCCGGCCGCTCGTTCGGCAGCTTGCCGAAGATGTCTCCCTGATCGTGGTCGGGGGCGCTACCGGTCTGGTCTTGCTCTCGCATCAACGCGTATTCCACCGCCATGCACGGACGCCTGCGCCGATGGGGGCCGCGTACCGTAACTCTCGGCGCCGACAAGTGTTGTAGGGCGGGATCCGGCGCGCCGGCCGGTCTCCGCGTGCGGGGGAATCCCTGCACTGACGCCGGTTTTCCGCGTGCGAGAGCGCCAGCCGCTTGACTTCAGAAAATATAGTGATTACCATCCGAACAGACGTTTGAGCCCTTGCTGCGGGAAGGGATTTGCGCGCCAGGCAGCTTGACCAGCCCACGATCCGCATTCTTGCCGCAATATCGGGATTCGCGGGGACAGTGCGGGACGCGCTGACTCCCGAATCAACGACGGTGGCCCGATATAGAAGAAAGACAGCCGATCACACCCCGAAACCGTAGTGAAGGAAGACGAGAGCGAACGAATGCTAGTTGCGGAGATTCAAGAGCTTGACGAGGTGAAGGGCCTCGTCGTGAAGGGCCAGCAGGACGGAGTGATCTCTTACGGCGAGATCGCCACCGCGGTGTCCGAGGTCGACCTCGACGAGTCGGATATCGAGGAGCTCTATGCGTACCTGGAGCGCCAGGGAGTCGAGCTGGTCGAGGACGTCGATCCGGCCCAGGCCGCGGCCGCCCCCGAGACCGACCCGGACAAGCGAGGCAAGCGGCGCAAGGCGACCGCCCTCGATCTGAAGCCGGACATGACCACCGATTCCCTGCAGCTGTTCCTCAAGGACATCGGGAAGGTCCGACTGCTCACCGCCCAGGAGGAGGTCGATCTCGCCAAGCGCATCGAGCGTGGCGACCTCGACGCGAAGCAGAAGATGGTCGAGTCGAACCTGCGGCTCGTCGTCTCGATCGCCAAGAACTATCGCAACCAGGGCCTGCCGTTTCTGGATCTGATCCAGGAGGGGACGCTCGGCCTCGTTCGCGCCGCCGAGAAGTTCGACTACCGCAAGGGGTTTAAGTTCTCGACCTATGCGACGTGGTGGATCCGCCAGGCGATCGCCCGGGCGCTCGCCGACAAGGCGCGCACGATCCGGATCCCGGTCCACGTGGTCGAGAAGCTGAACAAGATCGGCCGCGCGGAGCGAAAGCTGGTTACGGAGCTCGGCCGGGAGCCGACGCCCGAGGAGATCGCCGAGGTCACCGGCATCGATCCGGAGGAGGTCGATCAGATCAAGCGTTCGGCTCAGGCCCCGGTGTCGCTCGAGAAGCCGGTGGGCGACGAGGAGGAATCGGAGTTCGGCCAGTTCATCGCCGACGAGAAGGCTGAGTCCCCGTTCGAGCGCGCGGCCGACCTGCTGACCAAGGAGGCGCTGCGCGAGGCGCTCGAGAACCTCTCCTACCGGGAGCGGCGCGTGCTCGAGCTTCGCTACGGGCTCGGTGGCGAGCACCCGCGCACGCTCGACGAGGTCGGGCGCACCTTCAACGTCACCCGCGAGCGCATCCGGCAGATCGAGAACCAGTCGCTGAAGAAGCTCCAGTCGCTCGCTGAAGCTCAAAAGCTCCGCGAAGTCGCCTGAGCGGCGCTCGCCCCGACACCCGGAACGGGATCGCGCGGCAGGCGATCGAGACGTAACCGCGCTGAGGTGATCGCCGAGGGCGAGTACTACGGGATGCAGACCACGATCAGGCGCTGTTGAAGCACGTCGTGGCTCGAAACATCAGCGAGGAGACGGCCTACGAGGTCGCCTCGAGCGCCCACGACTTCAAGCTGATGCTCGCCGCGCCAGGCCAGCGGGCGAGCGGGATCGAGCAGGTGATCGGTGACGGCGGCGAGCCGGAAGAGTCACTTCAGTTCGTAAAGCATTGAGCTATACTCGGCTCTGGGTCTGGGAGTCGGCGATGGACGCCGCCCCTCGACCGGAACGCAATGGCCGAGAATCCCTGTCCAGTAGGTTCCTGTGCGGAGATCATCTCCGGCAAGTGGACGCTCCTCCTCATTCGCGACCTCGCTGACGGAAGCCAGCGGTTCTGCGAGCTCGAGCGCTCGCTCGAGGGCATAAGCCCGCGGACGCTCTCGCTTCGCCTTCGCGCCCTCGAGGACGAGGGCATCGTCGAGCGGCGCACCTATCCGGAGGTGCCGCCCCGGGTCGAATACGCGTTGACCGAGAAGGGCCGCGCCCTCGTCCCACTGATCGAGGACATGCGCGCCTACGGGCGCCGCTGGCTCTTGAACGGCGAGCGGGCGCAGCGCAAGGCCGCCGTAGCCGCGTAGTCGCCGCCGGGCCCATCCTGCAACCCCGGTTGCAGTGAAGGAGCGGTTCGCGCCTGGGCGAAGCCTCCGCCCATGCGTGACCTCGTGGTTCGTGAGGCCCTGAAGGCGATGAGCCGCGACGCCGCGAGGCGCTTCCGCGAGCTGGTTGCCCAGGGCCATGAGATCCCCTACGACGTGCAGGAGTCCGGCAACGGCACGCAACTGCCGCAGTATGTCCCCTTGACCCAACGCTTCGTGCGCGACCGCTCGGAGGCGCTCCGCGACCTGGACTCGTTCGGCGCCGCGTGCGCCGCGATCGAGTCAGCGGATCTGGCGGGGCCGTACCTCGAGCAGCTCGGGATCGCGGTGCCCGTCGACGCGCGACAGCGCGCGGAGCTCGCCGGCGTGGTGTTCCTGTGCCGGCTGTGGGCCGGTTCCACCGACTTCTCGCTCGACGCCGAGCGCCTGCATGCCGCGATCGCCGAGCTCGAGGCGGGCGGGGACGCGGCGGAGGACGAGATCGAGGTCGTCGTGCCCCTGCGGGGCCTGCAGATGCCGGTCGTCCGACTGGAGCTCGCTACGGCCACGATCGTGCGAGCGGACACGGTCGAGGTGCCCGCCGAGGCACGGGCGTCCGAGGGGGTGGGCGCGGCCGCGTGGGAGCCGACCTTTCTCGCCGCGGCGCGGGTGAGCACGGAGCAGGCGGTGGAGGAGGGCGACGTTGCCGCGCGAAGCCCGGACGCCGGCGCGCGAGCGGTTGAGTCCTTTCGGCAGCTGATCACGGCGCTGCGGCTGTTCAAGGCGGGCGGCGTGGCGCTCGGGCCGTACGCGTGGACGCGGGCCGGCGCGGACCGCTGGCGGCGGATCGCCACGGGCTCGGGACGCCCGCGTCCGGGTGGGTACCGCCTCTCCGAGGAGGAGCTCGGCGAGCTCGCGGTCCTCTCCCGCACCCTTGCCTACCGGGCGGCTCCGTTCGGGCGCTCCGGCGCCGAGGGCGGCCGCTTCCCGGGCGCGCTCGCTCGCTCGCTCTCCCGCTTCGAGGCGGGCCTCGAGCGCGCGAACGTGCTCGACGCGCTGAACGACTACCTCCTCGCCCTGCGCTTCACGCTCGAGGGCGGGGGGCCCGCCGATCTCGGGCTGGGGATGCGGGTGGCCGCGCTGTGCGCAGAGCCCGAGCGGCGCGGCGAGACGAAGGCCGTGGTCGATCGCGCCTTGCACCTGGAGCGCGAGCTGTGGAGCGGCGACCCGCCCCCGGCGTCCGACGGGGCGGCGACGCCTGCGGAGATCGCCGCGCAGGTCGAGGAGCTCGTTAGGGCGATCCTGAAGGACGCCGCGTGTGGCCATCTCGGCTCGGATCTGCGCGCCACCGCGGACGAGATCCTGCTTGCCGACGGCCTCGCCGTCGGCGAGGGACGAGCCGAACAGCGCGGGGGTCCCGAGGAGTGGGACGTGCGGGAGGTCGAGCCGGAGACGAACGACCTGGATCTCGATGACGCCGACGTCGAGGAGGAGGACCTGCCTCCCGATCCGCCCGTCCCGGAGGAGGACGAGTTGCCGGCCGAGCCTCCCTACCCGCCGCTCTCGAACGAGCCCGCCGAGGCGAGAGCCGAGCCGGTGGGCGGCGCGCAGGGCGAGCTGTGGATGGACGTCGGCGAGGAGTGGGAGACACCGAAGCGGGAGGAGGCGGGCGAGGCGATGAAGGTCCCCGAGCCTTCGGGGCGAATCAAGATCGAGTCACGCCCCCGTTCCGAGGAGGACAACGTGTTTGCGAGCACCCACACGAGCCGTGAGGCGCCGGCAAGGCGCGAGGACGCGGCCCCCGCCAACGGCCATCTCAACCAGCTTCTCGAGGAGCGCCCTCGCGGCCGCCAGAGCACGGCCGATCGAGTCGCCTACCTGTTCCCCCGTCCCGAGACCACCGAGTGGAACGTGCGCGAGCTCAGCTACGACCGCCGGCGCCGGGCCGAGGTCCGAGCCTCCTAAGCGCACCAGCTTCCTTCTCCGATCACCAGGAAGAGCGGACCGATCGCGGGCATTCGCCCGCGATCGGTCGTCATTCGCTCGCCGAGCGGAGTCGCTTACTCCGCCGCGATCGCGGTGCGCTCGCGCGGCCCGGCCGCGAACAGGTACTCGTTCACGTGCATGAGACCGGCGAGGTCGTGCACGTCCTCGTCGAGATACGGGACCTGGATCACCAGGCGGGCGCGCATCTCCGCGATCAGACGCTTGATGTTGCGCTGGTCACGGGCCGCCAGCGCCCGATAGCCGTCGAAGTTCTCGAGCACCCGCCGGGCCAGATCGTCGTCCCCGAGCGCGGCCGCGAGTGTGGCCGCCTCGTCCGCGTCGTAGGCGGGGAGCTCGCTCTCGTAGTGGACCTTGTTGACGATGACGCCGCCGAACGGCAGCTTCGCCTCGACGAGCTTGCGGTGGAAGTAGACCGCCTCGGTGACCGGTTCGCCCTGCGGGCCGCAGACCACCAGGAAGCAGGTCTCGGGGTTCGCCAGCAGCTCGTTGACGCGCTCGGCACGCTCGCGAAAGCCCCCCACCATCCCGCTGAACGCCTGGAAGAACTCGGAGAGGTCCTCGAGCACCTCGACCCCGGTCACGCGGCGGAGCACGGAGAACATCATCGACGTCCCGCGGCCAAACACCTTCATCCCGAGCCCCGTCGGCCGCACGAAGACCTGCAGCGCCCGCCCCTCGATGAACTGCGTCAGCCGCCGGGGCGCCTCGAGGAAGTCGAGCGCGTTGCGGGTTGGCGGCGTGTCGAGGACCAAGAGGTCGTAGCGGTCCTCGGCCCAGAGCTCGAACAGCTTCTCCATCGCCATGTACTCCTGCGAGCCGGCGAGTGCCGCGGAGAGCTGCTGGTAGATCCGGTTGGAGAGGATCCGCTCGCGCGTCTCCGCGTCCGGCGCGTGGCGGCGGACCAGCTCGTCGAAAGTGGCCTTGGCGTCGAGCATCATCGCCCACAGCTCGCCACCGTTCGTCTCCACGCCCACGTCCGCGAACAGCCCCGGATCGACCTGCCGCTCCTCGTTGCCCAGCTCCGGCAGGCCGAGCGAGTCCGCCAGCCGCTTGGCAGGATCGATCGTCAGCACCGCGACCTTCTTTCCCCGCGCTGCCATTCCGGCCGCGATCGCGGCCGCGCTGGTGGTCTTTCCCACCCCTCCCGAGCCCGCGCAGATGCAGACCCGCTTGCCGTCGAGGAGCTCCGCTACGCCGGCCACTGATCCACCTCCGCGCCGAGCGCGCGGATGTCCTCGACGCCCAGCTCGGGCTTGAACACGAACGGAAGCGTTCGCAGCGGCGCGCTCACGAGCTCGGCGAGCCGCGCGAGCTGCTCGCGCTGCGCCCTCGCCCGGCGGCTCTCGCTGAGCGCCGCGCGGCAGGCCGCTCGAACGACGCCGTTGTGGCCGTTGCCGCAGAAGGACTCCAGGTGCTCCACCTCCTGCTTCGAGAACCGCTCGGGATAGAGCCCGTTCATGTAGACGCGATCGACGGCCACGCCCACGCTCTCCGTCAACGTTCGCTCCAGGGCCGCCGTCTCGTTCACCGCCATCTCCTCGGGCAACGAGACGATCGCCACCCCCGTCTTGCGGTGGTTGACGATGAACGACTCGAGCGCCTCGGCCTGGGCCTTGATCGGCCCCACCCGGGCGATGTTGGCGAAGGTCCGCGGGGTCTGCAGGAACCCGACTCCGTGTCCGGTCGCCGGCGCGTCGACGATCACCAGGTCGTACTTGCGGCCCTTCTTGATCCGCCGGTCCGGCTGCGCGACCTCCCAGATCTTCCCGATCGTCACCAGCTCCCGCAGTCCCGGCGTCGCCGCGGTCAGGTAGGTGAAGATCCTCGAGCGGAAGAGCAGGTCGCGCATCGCGCGAACCCGCAGTTGGATCAGCACATACTCCCTCATCGCCTCGTCCGGGTCGATCGAGATCGCCCACAGGTTGTCGGCCATCTCCACCTCGTGGAACCCCACTTCGGCGCGATGGAAGACGTGCGAGATGTGCTCCTGCGACGAGACCTCGCAGAGGATCGTTCGTTGCCCGTCGGCCGCCGCGGTCAGGGCCAGGGAGAGGGCGACCGTCGACTTGCCGACCCCGCCCTTGCCGGTGACGATCACCAGGCGCTTGTCGAGCAGCTCGGGCACCCGTCAGGAACAACATACGAAACGGCACCAGTCTGTTTCGGAGCTAAAGCTCCTCACCTGAGTACTTTCGCCAGCTCAGCCACCGCTAAACACGGGTTCTTGCCTGTCACGAGGAGGAAACGCAGTAGTGCGTGCGAATAAGCGCGATCAAATGGGTCTCTTCAACCGCGGTTACAGGTCCGGCGTGCCCGAAAACGGCGACGAGCCCTCCCGAAACGGTCAGGCTCCCCAGCGCGATCCGGCGGCTTCCGAGCGCGATCCGTCCGCGCCCGAGCCCGAGGCGGCGGCGCCCGAGCCCGAGCGGACGCCGGACGCCGACAAGCGTCGCCCGGCCGAGCCGCCACGGACCCCCGAGCCCGACCCCGTCCCGGAGGCGAAGTCGATGCCACCCACCAACCGTCCGACGCCGAATCCCGACGACGCGGCGCGGATGAGCGCGAGCGAGGCGATCGCGCCGTCGCGGCGCCCGGGGATCGGGAAGCCGCCGGGGGCCCACATCGGCGACGAGGCGGACCGGCGCGCTCGGATCATCTCGTTCGCGAACCAGAAGGGTGGCGTCGCGAAGACGACCACCACGCTGAATCTCGCCGTGGCGTTCAGCGAGTCCGGCCACAAGGTGCTGGCGGTCGATCTCGATCCTCAGGGCAACCTGACGATGAGCCAGGGAATCGACCCCGACAAGGTCGAAGCGAGCATGTACGACGTCCTCGTCGAACACATCCCGATCCGCGAGGTGATCACCGAGCGTGAGATCGACATCGCCGTGGCCTCGATCGATCTCGCCGGAGCCGAGATCGCGATGAGCATGCAGATCGGGCGCGAGCGCTCGCTGGAGAAGGCCCTCTCGGCCGTCGTCGACGACTACGACTTCATCTGCATCGATACCCCGCCGAGCCTCGGCCTGCTCACGGTGAACGCGCTGACGGCGTCCGACAAGGTGATCGTCCCCGTCCAATGCGAATATCTCTCCATGCGGGGGCTCGTCCAGCTCCAGAACACGCTGCAGATGATCCGTGAGAACCTGAACCCGAGGGTGAAGATCGAGGGGATCCTGCCGACGATGCTGGACTCGCGCACAGTGCACGCGAAAGAGGCGGTCGAGATCCTGGAGGAGAACTTCGGCGAGCTCGTGTTCAAGTCCCGGATCCGCAAGGCGATCAAGTTCGCCGAGGCGCCCGTCCGTGGGTCGAGCGTGCTCAAGTACGATCCGAAGGGCAACGCCGCCAACTACTACCGCGAGCTGGCCAAGGAGGTCCTCACGAATGGCGCGTCGTAAGCGGGCGAGCATGCGCGAGGGCCCGCTGGCAGACCTCTTCCGCTCCACCGTCCGCGAGGACAAGGAAAAGGAGCCCACCGAGAAGGACCGAACGCCGCCTCCGAGCCAGGAGGAGACCAGCGTGATCGGGGAGGCGGAGGGCGCCCCCGAGCCCGCGCCGCCCCGTGAGCGGGAGCCAGCCCCCAGGCCTGTTCACGACGATCCCGAGCCCGCGCCGCCGGACCCCGAGCGGGTTCGCGCCTACCGGGTGGAGGACCGGATCAGCTACCTGCCCGAGCCCAAGGAGCGGCTCAGCCGGATCTTCGCCGAGGAGCACGAGGTCGAGGGGCCCACGTACGGTCGAGAGGAGCCCGGGCTCGCCGAGCACCGCGGACCGCCGCGGCCGCACCTGCCGGTGATCCGGGTGGTCGGCGTCGGCGGCGCCGGGGTCAACGCGATCAACCGAATGATCCAGGCGCAGATCCCGGGCGTGGAGTTCATGGCGATCAACACCGACCTGCAGTCCCTGCAACAGTCGACGGCCGACGTGACGGTGCACCTGGGCAGCGGCGTCTCCCGCGGCCTCGGCACCGGCTCGAACCCGGAGCTCGGCTATCAGGCCGCATTCGAGGAGCAGGACAAGATCAAGCGCCTGCTCAAGGGCTCCGACATGGTGTTCGTCACCGCCGGGGTCGGTGGCGGCACGGGGACCGGCGCCGCGCCGGTGATCGCCCGGCTCGCGCGCGACGTGGGCGCGCTCACGGTCGGCATCGTCACCAAGCCGTTCAGCTTCGAGGGCACCCGCCGGGCGCAGCAGGCCGCGGACGGCATCGAGGCCCTGAGCGCCGAGGTCGACACGCTGATCGTGGTTCCGAACGAGCGCCTCCTCACCATCCTGGCCCGCGAGACGACGATGATCGAGGCCTTCCAGGTCGCCGACGACGTGCTGCGGCAGGGGGTTCAGGGGATCTCCGAGCTGATCACCCTGCCCGGGCTGATCAACCTCGACTTCGCCGATGTCCGCACGACCATGCGCGACGCAGGCCAGGCGCTGCTGGGGATCGGCATGGGCACCGGGGAGCCGCGCGCCGTCGCCGCCGCCGAGCGGGCGGTCTCCTCGCCGCTGCTCGAGACCTCGGTCGACGGGGCCCGCTCGATCCTGCTCTCGATCACAGGTGGGCCCGACATGAGCCTGCTCGAGGTCTCGGAGGCCGCGAGGGTGGTCCAGGAGGCCGCCCACCCCGATGCGAACATCATCTTCGGCGCGAACGTGGACGAGACGCTCTCTGACCAGGTGTGGGTCACGGTGATCGCCACGCGCTTCGACGGCCGCGGTCGCCGCAGGGACGGGACGGCACGCTCCGAGCTGCGTCCGGTCGGCACGACGACCGCCGCCGTGCGGCGCCCCGAGGACCGCCGGGCCGGCACCGCGAGGAGCTTCGAATCGCGCCCCCGCGATCTCAGCATCGATGTCCCGGAGTTCGTGCCGGGGCGCTGACCGCCCGTAGCTGGGGTCTCGACATGACGAAACGCGGCGCCGTTGCGGCCGGCCACCCGCTGACGGCGGAGGCGGGCGCCCGCGTCCTGCGGGAGGGCGGCAACGCCGTCGATGCCGCGGTCGCGGCGGTGCTCACCTCCTTCGTCGCCGAGAGCCCGCTCACGGGGCTGGGCGCCGGTGGATTCATGCTCGTCCACGATCCGGGCTCCGAGGACGTTCTGCTCGACTTCTTCGTGGAGGTCCCAGGTCGGACCGCGAGTGAGCGCCGCGCGGAGCTGGTCCCGATCCCCGTGTACTTCAGTCCCGAGTCGCCGCAGGTGTTCAACGTCGGCGCCGCGTCGTGCGGGGTGCCCGGTGCGGCCGCCGGCCTCGCGGAGGCGCTGGGCCGGTACGGATCGGTGCCGCTCGCGGAGCTGGTGCGCGAGCCGGCGCGGCTCGCGCGCGAGGGCGTCGAGGTGAACGCCGAGCAGGCGTTCATCTTCCACATCCTCGAGCCGATTCTGACCCACGAACCCGAGGGGCGGGCGATCTACGCCCCCGAGGGCCGGATCCTGACCGCGGGGGATGCCTTCAGGTTCGAGGAGCTCGCCGATGCCCTGGAGCGGTACGGGTCCGAGGGCCCGGGCCCGTTCTACACCGGCGAGACCGCGCGGCGGCTCTCCACTTGGGTGCTCGAGCGCGGCGGAACCCTCGGCGGCGACGACCTGGCGGCGTACGAGCCATCCCTCCGCGCCCCCGTCGAGGCGCGCTACCTCGGGCGGGACGTGCTCGCGAACCCGCCCCCCTCCTCCGGCGGGATCCTGCTCGCCTTCGCGCTGTCGCTGCTCGAGCGAGCGGGGTCGTCAGACGTCGCCACGGTCGTCGCGGCGATGGAGGAGGCGCAGGTCGCGCGCACGGAAGGGTTCTTCCACGGCCTCTACGAGGAAGGCTACGCGGCGGAGTTCCTGGGCGAGGAACGGATCGCCGAAGCGGCGACGCGGGTGCGCGCGGGGGTCCGCCCCTCCGAGCCGGGCCGCGGGGCGCGCGGGCCGGGGTCCACGACGCACATCACCGCGGTGGACGCCGACGGGCGCTGCGCCTCGGTCACGTGCTCGAACGGCAGCGGCTCGGGCGTGATCGTCCCGGGCACCGGGATCCACGTCAACAACATGCTCGGCGAGGAGGACTTAAACCCGCTCGGCTTCCACGTCACGCCCCCGGGGAGAAGGGTGCCGTCGATGATGTCGCCAACCGTCGTGCTGCGGGATGGGGAGCTCGAGGCGGGGCTCGGCAGCGGGGGCTCGAACCGCATCCGGTCGGCGATCCTGCAGACGATCATCCGGCTGCTGGCCGACCGCATGGAGGCCCAGGCCGCGGTCGAGGCGCCGCGCCTCCACTTCGAGGCCGGCGCGGTCCAGGCCGAGCCGGGCATCGACGAGCAGGGGCTCGACCGTCTCGCGGCGAGCGGCTACCAGCTCGTCCACTGGCAGGAGCTGAACCTGTTCTTCGGCGGCGTCCACACGGTCGCGCGCGACCCCGAGACGGGCGAGCTCCGCGGGGGCGGCGACCCGCGCCGCGGCGGGGCCGTGGCATACGCCTAGCCCTGCCCCGCTAGCGGACGATCACCTTGCCGTTCAGCTTCGCGCGCTCGGCGATCTCGCGCGAGCGCGCGACGGCGTGGACGAGGGCGCGGAGCGCGTTGCCGAGCATCCGCATGCGCTCCGGCTCCGAGCGCTGTTCGAGCAGCGCCTGCTTCGTCTCCGCCGGCAGCTCGACCCTGGCCGCGATCGAGTAGGAGTCGTCGGCGTCGAGCTCGCCCGCCTCCGGGGCCTCCCCCGACACCCGCTCGAGGAGCTCGGCGAAGGCGCTCCTGGTCGCGTCCGCCTCCTCGGGATCGTCATCGGCGGGCTCGTCCGCCGGGTCGATCGGCTCGACCTCGCCGGCGGGATACTCGGGGTCCTCGAACCGCTCCAGCACCTTGAACGGCTGCTCGCCCGCGACGATGATGTTCATCCGGCCGTCGTCGAAGCGCTCGACCACCTCCTGGACGCGCGCCGTACAGCCGATCCGGTGGGCGGTGCCCTCCTCGTCGCGAAAGACGATGCCGAACGGCTCCTGCGTCTCGAGGCAGTGGCCGATCATCCGCAGGTAGCGGTCCTCGAAGATGTGGAGGGGCAGGAGCTCGCCCGGCAGGATCACCGCGGGTAGCTCGAAGATCGGGAGCTCGACCCCTCCGGCAGCCATCGATTCATTGTAGGAATCTCAGCCCGGCGGCTGAGAAAATCGCGTCAGTTTGTGACTGCGATCGACTTCGAGGCGGAGGGACTGTTGAAGGGCACGCGCGGCAGGGCCCGGGAGGCGCGCCGCGAGCTGCTCGAGGAGCTGGCGGCGGACGGCGTCCCGCTCTCGGAGCTTCGCCGCGCGGTGGAGGAGGACCGGCTCGCGCTCTTGCCGGTGGAGCGGGTGCTGGAGGCCGAGGGGCGGCGCTACACGGTCGCCGAGGTCGCAGAGCGGGCCGGAGTGCACGAGGGGCTCCTTCGGCGCAACCGGCTCGCCCTCGGACTGCCGGACCCCGGCCCCGACGAAGCCGCGTTCACCGACGAGGATGTGAAGGCGGCGACGCGGATGGCAGCCCTGCGCGAGGCCGGGCTCCCCGACGAGGGCATCCTCGAGGTCTCCCGCGTGATGGGCCTCGCCCTCGCGCAGGTGGCGGCGGCGAGCCGAGCGCTGCTCGCCGAAACGACGCTCAGGGGCGGCGGTACCGAGGCGGACGTCGGCCGGCGCCTGGCCGAGGGGGCGCGCCGCCTGGGGCCGATGATGGGCCCGGTGCTCGAGTACGTCCTGAACCTCCATCTGCGGGAGCAGGTCCGCAGCGACGTCATCGGCCGGGCGGAGATCGCGTCCGGGCGCCTGCCGGGGGCCCAGGAGATCACGGCCTGCTTCGCGGACATGGTCGGGTTCACGAAGCTCGGCGAGGAGCTGCCGCCGGAGGACCTCGGGGCCCTGACCGGTCGGCTCGGGGAGCTCGCGCGGGCGGTCGCCGATCCGCCGGTGCGGCTCGTGAAGATGATCGGCGATGCGGCGATGCTGGTCTCCCCGGACAACGACGCCGCGCTCGATGCCGCGCTCGAGCTCGTGGACGCGGCGGACGAGGAGGGCGAGGGCTTCCCCCGCCTGCGAGCGGGGCTGGCGAGAGGCGGGGCGCTGTCGCGGGCCGGTGATTGGTACGGGAGGCCGGTGAACCTGGCGAGCCGGATCACGGCGATCGCCTACCCGGGCAGCGTGCTCGCGAGCGGGGAGGTCCACGACGCCGCGGAGGACGGACACAGGTGGTCGTTCGCGGGCGCGCGGCGGCTGAAGGGCATCGAGGGCCAGGTGAAGCTGTTCCGCGCGCGGCGCGCGGAATCGTCAGGGGGAGAGGGTTAGCCCGCCCCTCGGAAGCGATTGAATCCCTACACGAGCTTCATCATCGTCGCGGTGGTCGCCTTCCTGGCGCCGCTGATTCGCGGGATGGCGCCCGTGATCCTGGTGCCCGCGATCGTCCTCGAGATCATCGGCGGGATCATCGTCGGGCCGCACGGGCTGGGCATCGCCTCCTCGACGCCCCCCGTGGAGGTGTTCTCGACCGTGGGGCTCGCCTGCCTCTTGTTCCTGGCGGGACGCGAGATCCAGGTGGAGCGACTGCGCGGGCCGCTGCTCACCACCTCGCTCGCGGGCTTCGCGATCTCGTTCGCCCTCGCGTACGGGGTGGCCCAGCTCTTTCACGGCGCCGGTCTCGTGAAGACGCCCCTGCTGGTGGCGATCGTCTTCGTCGCGACGTCGCTGAGCATCATCATCGTGCCGCTGAAGGACGCTCGCGAGACGGACACCGACTGGGGGCAGCAGGTGATCGCGGCGGCCGCGATCGCCGAGTTCGGCGCGGTCATCCTGCTGAGCTTCTTCTATTCAGGCGAGCGCAGCGGCCCGGGCACCGAGATCTTCCACCTGAGCCTGTTCGTCCTCCTGGCCGCGCTGCTCTTGTTCTCGCTCACCCATGCGGCCCAGTTTGCGCGCCTCACCGCCGCCATGACGCGCCTCGAGGGGACCAGCGCCCAGATCCGGGTGCGCGGCGACTTCGCGCTGATCGCGGTGGTGGCGGGGGTTGCCAGCCAGCTCGGCCTCGAGACCATCCTCGCCGCCTTCACGGTCGGCGTGATCCGGGGCATGACCTCCGAGCGCTCGGACGAGCTCACCGAGGAGCGCCTCGACGCCGTGACGCTGGGGATCTTCATCCCGTTCTTCTTCGTCGACAGCGGGCTCCACTTCAACATCGGGGCGCTGTTCTCGAGCGTCTCCTCGTTCATCCGCCTGCCGCTCTTCCTGGTGGCCATCCTGATCGTCCGCGCGCTGCCGGCGCTGATCTACCGAAGCCGCTTCGCGACCCGGCGCACGGCCGCGGCCGGCCTGCTTCAGGCCACGTCGCTGTCGTTCATCGTCGTCGCCACGCAGATCGGCCTGAGGCTGGGCATCATGTACCCGGCGACGGCGACCGCCCTCGTGGGCGCGGGCCTAATCACGGTGATGATCTTCCCGGCGCTCGCGTTCGCGCTAGTCGGCGAGCCGGAGATCGAGGCGGCGGGTGAAACGCCCGACCTCGATGTCGGACTTACGCCCGATTAAGCCCGCCTGACGAACCTCTATTGACTTGAAACGGCACCAGCCTGTTTCGGAGCTAAAGCTCCTCACGGAATAACTTCGTGGCGCTACTGGTCCTCTTCGCGCTCCTCGCCGGCGCCGGAACGGCGCTCTCTCCCTGCGTGCTACCGGTGCTCCCTGCGGTGCTCTCGGCGGGCGTCACCGGCGGCCGCCGCCGCCCGCTGGGCGTCGCGCTCGGGCTGGCGCTCTCGTTCACCTTCGCGACCGTGGCGCTCGTCTACGTGATCGCGGCGCTCGGGCTCCCAAACGATTTCACCCGCACCCTGGCGATCGTGACCCTGGCCGCGTTCGGGGTGTTGCTGCTGGTGCCGCCGGTGGCGGACCGCCTCGAAGCTTGGATCTCCCGGGTCGTCCCGGCGCCGGCTCGCGGCCGTGGCGACGGGCTCGGCTCGGGGATGGTGGTGGGGGCGAGCCTCGGGCTCGTCTACGCGCCATGCGCCGGGCCGATCCTGGCGGGCGTGATCACGGTCTCGGCCGCGCAGGACTTCACCTTCGGCAGGCTCGCTGTGGCGCTCGCGTACTCGCTCGGCTCGGCGGCGGTGCTCTACGCGCTGATCCTCGGCGGGCGAACCGTGACCGATCGCCTGGGTGCCTATCGGGCGCGGATCCAGATGGCGATGGGAGCGGTGATGATCGCGGTCGCCGGCGTCATGGCCGCGAACCTGGACGTGAAGTTCGAGAACGCGATCGCTGGGCACCTCCCGTCGGCGCTCGTCGATCCCACCAGCCGGATCGAGGAGAGCTCGAGCGTGTCCGCGGGACTTGCAGACCTGAGGGGAGGCGGTCCCGCCTCGCGTGAGGGCGGGACGGCGGAGGCGGCGACCGGGAAGCGGCTCCCCACATACTTCTCGGCCCCCGATTTCGCCGACACGCAGGCATGGTTCAACACCCCCGGGGACCGGCCGCTCACTCTCTCGGAGCTCCGCGGTCAGGTCGTGCTGGTCGACTTCTGGACCTACACCTGCATCAACTGCATCCGGACGCTCCCGTACATCGAGGCGTGGTATCGCGAGTACCACCGCGACGGCTTCACGGTCGTGGGGGTTCACACGCCGGAGTTTCCGTTCGAGAAGGAGGCGTCCAACGTCCAGCGGGCGATCGGCGACTTCGGGATCACCTATCCCGTCGCCCAGGACAACGACTACGCCACCTGGACCGCGTACCGGAACCAGTACTGGCCGGCCGACTATCTGATCGACGCTCGGGGGCGCGTCCGGCTCGTGCACTTCGGCGAGGGGCAGTACGCGGTGACCGAACGGGGCATCCGCAGCCTCCTCGCCGAGGCGGGCAACGCCACGCTCGGCGCGATGGCCGACGCCCACGTCCAGCGCCCGGACGCGAACGCGACGCCCGAGGCCTACCTCGGGGCCGCGAAGGCGCAGCGGTTCGCGAACGGCCCGATCGTCCCCGGGCGCCACGACTTCAGGCCGATCCCCGCCTCCGGCCTCCGGCCCGACGAGCTCGACTACGGAGGACGCTGGACGATCACCGGCGAATCGGCCACCTCCGGTCCGGGCGCCAGCCTCGACCTCAACTTCGCCGCCCGCAGGGTCTTCCTCGTACTCGGCTCCAGCGACGGGACGCGCAACCTGCGCGTGCTGCTGGACGGGAAGCCGGTTCCCGACTCGCTCGCCGGCCCCGACGTCCACAACGGGATCGCGAGGGTCGCCAACCAGCGCCTCTACCGGCTGGTCGATCTGCCCCATCCCGGCCGGCACTTGCTGACCCTGCGCCCGCAGGCGGGAATCTCGACCTACGCGTTCACGTTCGGCTAGCGCCTGGTGCCCCGCGCAGGGGCTGGGTGGAGGGCGGCGGCGTGGGCAGCGCGATCACCGAGGGCCGAATTTCGGGACCCATAGTCCCGTTATTCGGCCCTCGGCCCTTGCTGATCGGCCGTCGCGCTCAGCACCAGGTTGTAGAAGAGCGAGGGCGGCAGGCGCGGCTCGAGCAGCTCGGCGTCCAGGCGCTGCAGGACGATGTAGGCGCGGAAGGCCAGCTCCCGCCACCGATGCGGGATGTCCCCGGGCTCGGCGCTTCCCTCGAGCGTCCGCACGGTCCAGCCGTAGACGTTGGCGAGGAGCTCCTCGCCGTGGATGCGGACGGCGTCGAACCCGGCGCCGCGAAGCAGCTCACGCAACCGCCTCGGGGCGAAGGCGTGGACGTCGACCTCCGGCTCGAGCTCGCGGCCGTCCGGACGCTCGTCCTCGTCCCCGCTGCGGGCGGAGGCGCGGAGCGCGAGGCGCCACAGCGGGGCCACGAGCCGCGCGCCGTGCTTCGGCACCCAGGCGACCAGGTCGCCGTACCGAGAGGGCTCGCCGCAGAAGGCCAGCGTGCCCCCCGGCCGGAGCACCCGGTGGAACTCCGCGAGGGCGGCCGGGAGGTCCGGGAGGTGATGGAGGACTGCGTGGCCGAAGACGAGGTCGAAGCTCGCGTCCTCGAACGGCAGGCGCTCGGCGTCGGTGATCCTCGTATCGATCTCCAGCCCGAGGCGCTCCGCGGTCGCCGTCAGCTCCGCGAGCATCCCCGGCGAGATGTCGGTGGCCACGAGGCGCTCGATCGTCCCTAGCTGGAGCAGATTGATCGCGAAGTAGCCGGTTCCCGAGCCGATCTCGAGCGCGTCACCGAACGGACGGTCGGGCCAGCGGCCGAGCGCCTTTGCGACCTTGCGACGCACCTGGTCGCGACCGATGGGCCCGAAGTCGATCCCCCACTTGAAGTCGTATTCGCCCGCAGCGGCGTCGTGATAGCGGACGTTGGCTCGCTTGATCCGCTGCGGCGTCGCCCGGGGGCTCGCAGGCATGGCCGGACTGTAGAGGGGCCGAGTGGGGCATACCTGCTACATGCTGCGTGCTCGGATGCACCAGGTCCAGCAAAACCAACCGCCGGGAGTCCCACCGCTCGCCCTGACCGGGGAGCGCACGCTCCCCGACATCCCGGAGGAGAACTACTGGTTTCGCCGCCACCTCGCCGTCTACGAGTGGATCGCGGAGCGGATCGCGGGCCTCCGCGTCGCCGATCTGGCGTGCGGTGAGGGATACGGAGCCGAGGCGCTGGCCAGGACCGCCGCCGAGGTGGTTGGCGTGGACGCCAACCCCGAGGCCCACGCGCACGCGCGCCTGCGCTACGGGCGACCGAACCTGCGCTTTCGCCGCGGGCTGGTGCAGGCGTTCGAGGAGCGGTGCGACGCGATCGTCTTCCTCCAGACGATCGAGCATGTCCAAGAACCCGATCCCCTGCTCGAGCGCTTCGCGACGATCTCGCCCCTCCTCTACGTGACCACCCCCAACCGGCTCACGCTGGCCCCGCCCGGGGCCGAGAAGTCGGATAACCCCTGGCACGTGCGCGAGTACACGATCGAGGAGTACCGCGCGCTGCTCGAGCCCCATTTCGCAACCGTCGAGGTGCTCGGGGTCTTTCACGCACGCAAGCTGCGCCTCCACGAGCTCGCGCTTCGGGCCGGCTGGGATCGCGTGCACCCCGCGCTCGCCCTCACAGGACCGTTCTACGACCGGTTCATTCCCGCGATCTCGACCTCCGACTTCAAGCTCACCCGAGGAGGCCGGCTGGAGAGGGCACTCGACTTCCTCGCGATCTGTCATGCCTGACGGTCGGCCGACCGATACGGTGGGCGACCTCGCGATCGTGCTCCACTCCCACATGCCATACGTGGAGGGATTCGGGACGTACCCCTTCGGGGAGGAATGGCTGTTCGACGCGGTGGGACGCTCGTACCTCCCGGTGCTCGAGCAGGCGCGCGACCTGACGATGAGCGTGACCCCGGTGCTCGCCGACCAGCTCGAGGCGCCGGGCGTGGGCGACCGCATGGCGGCCTTCTTGCGCCGCTACCGGCTCGAGGCGGCTGAGCGCGACGCGGAGGAGGCGGGCGGCGCACTCCGGGGGGCCGCGCGGCACGAGGCGGATCGCTACCGCAGCGCGGTGAAGCGCCTCGAGGCGCTCGGCGGCGACGCCCTCGACGCGTTTCGGCTCGCGGCGGCGGAGCGCAACGTCGCCCTGCTGGCTTCCGCAGCCACGCACGCCGTCCTGCCCCTGGTCGCGACGAGCGCGGGCCGACGCCTGCAGATCGACGCCGGGCTTCGTTCCCACCGCCGGCGCTTCGGGCGGACCGAGGGCTTCTGGCTTCCGGAGTGCGCCTACCGGCCCGGCATCGAGCCGCTGCTCGCCGAACGTGGACTGCGTTTCTTCTGCTCCGACCAGAGCGCGCATGAAGAGCCCGGCGCCGCGCTCGCGCCGGCGCGGGCGGGCGCGGGGATGGTCGCCTTCACGCTCGATTGGGAGGCGATCGAGCTCGTCTGGTCCGCCGACGCCTATCCCTCCGATTCCGCCTACGCCGAGTTTCACCGCCTCTCGATGCAGGGGACGCGGCTGTGGGCGATCGGCGGCGGCGCCTATGATCCCGACGCGGCCACCGCGCGGGCGGAGGGCCACGCGCGCCGGTTCTGCGCGGCGATCCGCGAGCGGCTGGTGGCCTTCCGCGAGCGGCGAGGGAGGCCGGGGCTCGTGACGTTCGCGATCGACACCGAGCTCCTGGGGCATTGGTGGTCGGAGGGGCCGGCATGGCTTGCTGGCGTGCTGCGCCACGCCGGGCAGCATGGCCTCCGGCTCCTCACGCTGCCCGAGGCTCTCGAGCGGCATGGGCCCGAGGAGCGCACGCTCCACGAGTCAACGTGGGGCGAGGCGAAGGACCTTCGCACTTGGGACTCTCCCCGAGTCGCCGATCTCGCGTGGGCGCCGCGGCGCCTCGAGCTCCGCCTCCTGGCGTCCCTCCGGGCCGGCGCGGTCCCACCACCGGCGGCGGAGCGTGCCGCGCGTGAGCTTCTCGCCCTGCAGGCGAGCGACTGGGCGTTCCTCGATCGGCGCAGGCAGGCGGGCGACTATCCGTATCAGCGCTCCACCGCACACGCGCGGGCGCTGCTCGAGGCCATACACTCCCGCAAGCCCCCGGCCCCGCGAATGCGCAACCTGGCTCCAGACCTCACTCTCGTCTCGTTGCTCGAGCCATAGATCAGCCGGGGATGCCTCAGGTCCTGATCCTCTCCTGGGAGTACCCGCCGCTGATCGAGGGCGGCCTCGCCCGCCACGTCCGAAAGCTCTCCGAGGGCCTCGTGGAGCTCGGCACCGACGTCCACGTCCTGACCCGCGGCGGCGAGGAGTCGCCGACCGAGGAGGAGGTCGCCGGGGTGGCGATCCACCGGGTTCGCGAGCCCACCAGGCCCACCGACCTCGGCGCGTTCGTTGCATGGGTGGAGCGCATGAACGCGGACATGCTCGCCGCGGGGGTGGAGCTTGGCGATCGGTACGACTTCGAGCTCGTCCACGGCCACGACTGGCTGGTGGCGATGGCGTGCGACCACCTGGCCCGGCGGTTCCGCTCCGGTCTGGTCACCACGATCCACGCGACCGAGCACGGCCGCCACCAGGGCTGGGTGGAGGACCACCCGCAGTCCCACATCCACGGCGTGGAGCGCTGGATCACCAACCGGGCGGACCGGGTGATCGCATGCTCGTACTACATGCGCGAGCAGATCGCGGACATCTTCGGCGTCGAGGAGGAGAAGGTGGCGGTGATCCCGAACGGCATCGACCCCGACGACCTCCAGCCCCACGACGGCCCGGCGCTCGAGCGCCTGCGGCGCGAGTTCGCGGCCCCGCAGGAGCGGCTCGTGCTGTTGATCGGCCGGCTCGTCTACGAGAAGGGCTTTCAGCTCGCGCTCGAGGCGATGCCGGCGCTGATCGAGCGCTGCCCCGATACCCGCTTTCTGGTCGCCGGCTCCGGCACCCACGAGTCCGAGCTGCGCCGCCAGGCGGCCGACCTCGGGCTCATGGAGCACGGCACCTTCCTCGGCTGGATCGGCGACGACGTCCTGCACTCGCTCTACCGCATCGCGGACGTCTGCGTCGTCCCCTCGATCTACGAGCCGTTCGGGCTGGTGGCGCTCGAGGCGATGGCGTCCGGGTGCCCGTGCATCGTCGCCGACACCGGCGGCCTGCGCGAAGTGGTGCCCCACGAGGAGGCCGGCCTGCGCTTTCGCGCCCGCGACCCCGAGGCGCTCGTCGAGGTGGCGACGCGCGTCCTCTCCGACGACGAGCTGGGGCGTCGCCTTGTCGCCGAGGCCTACGAGCACGTCCGCCGGTTCGACTGGTTCGACGTCGCCGAGCGCACTTCGGCGCTCTACGCCCAGCTCACCCCCGAGCGCGTGTACTAGGCGGCGGAGTCGCCCGTCTCCCCGGGGGGTCGCGGCTCCACCGGCTCGGGCCACCGAAGCGAATGCGGCGCGTCACGCATGCGCAGGATCCGCGCCGGGATCCCGCCGACGACCGCGTTCGCGGGGACGTCCCGGGTGACCACCGAGTAGGTCCCGATCACGGCGTTGTCGCCAACCTGGACCCCGCGCAGGATGCAGGCGCCGTATCCGATCCAGACGTTCGATCCCACGTCGACGTCGCGCTTGTAGATGCCTTGGACGCGGATCGGGCGCTCCACCTCGACCACGCCGTGATCGAAGTCGATGAACATCGCCCGGTCGGCGATCACGCACTGCTCGCCGATCCGCACGTGCTGGTAGGCGGAGATCGTGCACTCCTGACCGAGAACGGTCTTGTCGCCGATGACCACCTCGCCCTCGTGGCAGCGGATCTTGGTGCCGTCGCCGATCCACACGAACCGGCCAAAGCGCACCACGCCCCGCTTCGCGATCTGGATCTCCAGGCGCTTGCCGAGAAACAGGAGGCCGTTCGTCTCCCAGCGCCAGCCCGCCTTGCTTAAGAGACGCCATCGCAGGTAGCGCAGCGCGAGCCGCGCGTACTTCAGCGTCAGCATCCGGTTCCGTGCCAGGAAGCGCACAAGGCGGATCACGGCGGCCCGGACTTTAGGCGCCCACGCGGGGTCTCCGGATGGACTCTTCGGACCCTAGACTCCGCCCTCCGTGGCAAAGGCCGCCGATTCAGCCACAGGCTCGCTCGCCGAACGCGTGCTCGCGGGCGAGAAACGAGCGCTTGCCCGCGCCATCAGCATGGTCGAGAACCGCGATCCCGAGGGGGATCGGCTTGTTGCCGAGCTCTTCCCCCGCACCGGGAGAGCGCGGATCGTTGGGATCACGGGGCCGCCCGGGGTCGGCAAGAGCACCCTGATCGGCGCGCTGACCGCCGAGCTTCGAGCGGCGGAGCGTGACGTGGGCGTGCTCTCGATCGACCCGTCGAGCCCGTTCACGCAGGGGGCGATGCTCGGCGACCGGATCCGGCTGGCGGACCACTTCCTGGATCCGGGGGTCTTCATCCGCTCGATGGCGACCCGGGGTTCCCTCGGCGGCCTCGCCGAGGCCGCGCTCCAGGCGGCCCTCTTGATGGACGCTTCCGGGAAGGACGACGTCCTGCTCGAGACCGTGGGCGTCGGTCAGGGCGAGATCGACATCGTGGACCACGCCGACACGATCGTGCTCGCGCTGATGCCGGGCTCCGGCGACTCGATCCAGGCGCTGAAGGCGGGCGTGATGGAGATTCCTGACGTGATCGTGGTCAACAAGGCCGAGCACCCGCTGGCCGACACGATGATGCGCGAGGTGAGAGCGGTGCTATCGCTCGGCCCGCAGGGCGACTGGAAGGTGCCCGTTGTCCGAACCGAGGCGGCGAAGGGCGAGGGGATCGGCGACCTCCTCGAGCAGATCGACGCTCACGGGCAGCACATCGCGGACACGGGATCGCTCGCCGAGCGCCGCGGCCGCAATTTGAGGGCCGAGGTCCTGGGGATCGCCGCCGCCCGTCTTCGCCGCCAGCTGGAGGACAGGGCGGGGAGCGATCCCGAGTGGGAGCGGCTCCTGGATAGCGTCGTCCGCCGCGAGACTGACCCCGCCACGGCGGCCCGGAAGCTGCTTGAAAGGTCGAACCGGGACCCGGGTCTCAGAGCGAGCCCGTAGCCCAGTCGAACGGCGCCGCGGCGGCCGGCGCGGCGCCGGCCGCGTCGATGTCCACGATCACCTTGGTGCGGCGACCGCCGGCCTCGCGCCGCACGCGGACCTGCGACCACTGCGCGCACGGCGCGAAGGCCTCGGCCAGCTGCAGGGCAAGGCGAGAAGGCTCCCGCTTGCGCCCGTTCAGCTTGCTCTCCATTGCTCCCCCTGGGGGAATCGGTTCCAGCGTCGGGGCGACTCTACGCTCGACACCGGCCGGAATCGTGGCGTGCGCAACGAGCGCCCGGAATCAAGGCGCAATTTGGGAAGTCGGCGACGCGCCCAGGCGTGGGCTCGGCGCCTGTGAAAAGGAGTTCCTCATCGTCACCTGAGGTCTCCTCGAGCTCACCTCGTCCAGCTCGGTGGTCGAGGCGGCGAGTTGGGCATCCGCCCGGTAGCTGACCGCGGACCTTTGCTGTCCGGCGGCTCGTAGAGGAAGTGATGCGCCCGCATCGGGCTGTGCTCACCGTACTCGTCGCGGTCATCCTCGTCGGTTGCGGCGGGGGCGGCGGCGCGGACAGGGGCGGTGGCGGTGGCGCTGGCGGGAACGCCCGGGCTCCGGGAGCCCTCTTCGTCGAAACGACGACGAGCGACCGCCTCATCGCCGTCGATATCCACACCGGCCGCCCACGCACGTTGCCGATCAGGCTCGACTGCGGAGACGCCGAGTTCTGTCTCGTCCCAAGCGGCGGCAGGCTGGTGATCGGCTCGGTGGGAAGGACTTACGTCGACGACCCCGCCGCCCCGGGTCACCCCCGGCGACACCGCATCGGAAGCGGCTGGATCGTGATCCCGTCGGCGAACGATGGGCGGATCTGGCTCGGCCTCCTCAACGAGACCAGGCGGAAGCTACGAGCGGTTCGCGAGGAGACGGTGAACGGTCGCGTGACGCAAAGCGTTCGCCCCCCAGGCGGAGACTGGCCCGCCCGCATCATGAGGGCGGGGTTCCTGTTTCAGACCGCCCGCGCCCTGCGCCTCTGGGATCCGAAGACGCGTCAGGTCACATTCCGGGTCCCGGGCTCGTTTCCGGTCGACACCTACGGCAATCTCGTCGCCTGGTGCGGCGAACCGTGCCCGAGGTTCGACATCACCGACGTTCGAACCGGCACGACGACGCGAGTCCCACCCCCTGCCGGCTTCGCCTTCCGGGCCGGATACGACGGCGCCCTCTCGCCCGACGGCTCGCTCTTGGCGGTCCCCGTCGCAGCCGATCGGCGAAGGCCGCACGCGAACCACGGGGGATTGTCGATGGCTCTGGTGGACGTCGCTCGGGGGACCGCCCGCGTCATCAAGGGCGCGACCGTTGACCCCGTCTACCACGCCGTGTCGTGGTCGCCGTCCGGGGACCGCCTCTTCTTCGGCGCGGGCGGTGGAAGGATCATGGCCTACGACCCAGGGGCTTCCAGGGCGACCGTCTTGGCCCGAGTTCGGCTCAGGTCGGCCGGCTCGATCATCCACATGGCTGCGCTTTAGCCGACGGACCCCGATTTCCGCGTACCTATTCGATAGCGACCCGGTAGCGAGGAGGCTCACGGCCCTCCCACAGCCGGGTCGCGCCCTGAGCGCAGCGAGCGCGCGATCGCGATCGCGGCTCGCCTCCCGAACGCCCCCTCGAGCCTGATCAGGCGCCGCCCGCGCTCGAGGAGGAGCACGTTGGCGGCGAGACGGACCGTGGCGGCGCGGGGCCGCCCGCCCGGGCCCAGATAGAAGAACTCGTGCGGGGCCCCGGCGATCCAGGCCGCTCGATGACCGCCGACTAGGAGGCGCTCGACGCGGGTCCCCGGACCGACCACCTTTCCGAGAAGCGCTGGCTCCAGGTCGCCGCGGAACTCGCCGACGAGCAGCCCGACGCCGGTGAAGCGGGTCCGCGGCAGGCCAGGCCGGGGGCCGTAGAGAAGCGAGAGCTCCCCGCCCGCGGGAGGGCGGCGCACGAAAACGGCCTGCGGCTCACGGAGCCGGGCCGGGATCAGGGGGGCGAAGTCAAGCTTTCCCCGCGCGCCGGCGAGCGAGGTCCGCTCCCCGAGGTCGAGCCGCGGTGAGACCGGCGCCGCCGGCGTGGTCGGCACCCGCTCGACGGTCACGCTGCGCAGCCCGAAGAGGTCGAGCACCGCGTGGCGGGCGGAGGGCACGGCGGCGAGCGCGGCGCCGGCGAGGAGCAGGACGATGACGACGGCGATGGCAAGCATGCGCCGGGGCGACCTTCGCCACGCGGGCGCCCTCGCGGGGCGCGCCGCGCCGAGCCCCCTCGCGACCGCCGGCGCGAGCGCCGGCGTCGACGGATACCGAAGCTCCCTTCCCAGCAGCTCCAGCTCTTGCTCGAGCTCATTCATCGGCCGCCTCCATTTCCTCCCTCAGCCGGGCCAGCGCCCGTGAGAGGCGCGACTTCACCGTCCCCGGCCTGCACCTCAGCGCCGCCGCCATCTCCGCCTCGGACAGCTGGGCGAAATAGCGAAGCGCGATCGCGATGCGGTCGCGCTCCGGCAGGCGCGAGAGCGCGGCGAGGAGCGCGGCGCGACGCTCGGCGTCGTGGAGCGCCGCCTCGGGCGACGGGACCGCGTCGTCCGGGCGGCGCTCCTCGGCCACGCGCAGGACCAAGCGCTCCCGGCGGCTGGCTGCCGCGCGGCGGTTGCGCGCCTCGTTGGCGACGATGCGGAGGAGCCAGGGCCGAAAGGGCGCCCCGTCGCGGAAGCGCCCGAGGGCGCGGTAGGCCTTGAGGAACGCGTCCTGAGAGGCCTCCTCGGCGTCGGGCGCCGAGCCCGTGATGAGCCACGCGACGCGGAAGGCGATTGTCTGGTGTTGCTCGACGATCCGCTCATAGGCCCGCGCCTCGCCGCGCTTTGCCCGCGCGACCAGCTCCGCTTCGCCCAGTGGCCGGTCCTCCACTGCGCTTCTTCTACTGCGCTCGGAGCCCGCTGGTTCCAACAGGAAGCCTCTGGCAGGCACGGGCGCCTTCCGCCGGGCTTTGAGTGGCAGCGCGGGAACCCTTGCCGTACTTGCCTTGTAGGAGCAATGGAGAGTCCCCCATCGGAGGTCTTCATGAGACGCGCGTTTGCCTTGTCGCTGGCTCTTCTGCTCCTGCCCGCCGCCTCGGCCGAGGCGAAATTCAGCGTGGCGCGCGTCTGCGGCGCCTCGGATTGCCGCGAGGTCACCTTCGCCAGTGGTCACGAGCTAATGACGATGGAGCGGGTGGCCTTCTCGGCCGAGTCACGGCTCGGCGCCGGTCCACCCCAGGCCTCCCCGTGGTACCGGGTGACTCTGTGCCCCGAACGCTGCGGCTCACCCGGGGCGATGGCGCTCAGGGTCCTGCCTAGCGTCGGCTACGCGTACCTACCGCCGAAGGTGTGGGCCGAGGTCACCGGGGACGCCTACCCGCCGCGCGAGGCGTGGGCTCAGCTGAGCAACCGAGCCACCGAGGTCTACCGCCGGGTCACGGCGGGCCTCGAGCCGCTTCCGGCCTCCGGCCTGCTCTCGGTGCGCGCCGCGGCGCCGAACCCGCGGCCAGGCGAGCAGCCGGGGTCCATCGGGCCCGCCGACCATGGAGGCATCCCCGCTTGGGAGTGGCTCGTCATCGCTGCCGCGGTCGTGGCCGCTGCCCTCGCGCTAATCGCATTGCGACGGGTGCGACGGCGGCCTTCTCCACCCCCCGGCTGAGCAGGTCACCTGAGGCCGCCGGTAGGTGGGGGCCGCCCTCGCTTGCCTCAGAGGCCGAGCTGCCGCGCGATCACCATCTGCTGCACCTCGTCGGTCCCCTCGCCGATCGTGAGGATCTTCGCGTCCCGGTAGAAGCGGCACACCGGATACTCCTCGATGTAGCCGTAGCCGCCGTGGATCTGGACGGCCTCCTCGGTCGCCCGCACGGCGAGCCGCCCGGTCTTCAGCTTCGCCTGCGCAGCGGTCAGCGTGAAGGGTTGGCCGAGGTCCTTCTCGATCGCCGCCCGGTAGGTGAGCAGGCGGGCCGCCTCGATCTCCGCCGAGAGGTCGGCGATCTTCGTCTGGATGGCCTGGAATTTCGAGATCTGCTGGCCGAACGCCCGCCGCTCGCGCGCGTAGGCGATCGCCTCGTCGAGCGCCCCCTGCGCCAGGCCGACGCCCATCGCCGCGACCCCGATCCGGCCGCCGTCGAGAACCTGCAGGAACTGCTTGAAGCCGTCGCCCCGGCGCCCGAGAAGGTTCGACTCCGGCACCCGAGCGCCCTCGAAGCTGAGCGGGCGCGTGTCGGAGGCGTTCCAGCCCATCTTCCGGTACGGCTCGCCCTGCGTGTATCCGGGGGTGCCGTTCGGCACGATGATGTTCGAGATCTCGTCGCCCGCTCCCGTGCGCGCGGTGATCGTCACGCAGCCGGAGATGTCGGTCCCCGCGTTGGTGATGAACTGCTTCGCGCCGTCGATCACCCACTCGCCGCTCTCGAGACGGGCGCGGGTTCGCGTGTTGCCGGCATCCGAGCCGGCCTCGGGTTCGGTGAGGCCGAAGGCGGCGAGCCTGCGCCCGGAGCAGAGCTCCGGCAGCCACTCCTCCTTTTGCTCTCGGGTGCCCCACAGGTGGATCGGCATCGTGCCGAGCGAGGTGTGGGCGGCCACCGTGATGCAGACGGACGAATCGACGCGGGCTAGCTCCTCGATCGCGAGCGTGTAGGCGAGGTTGTCGGCCCCGCCGCCGCCGAACTCCTCGGGGAAGGGGATCCCCATGAGGCCGAGCTTGCCCATCTCCTCGACGATCTCGTATGGGAAGCGTTTGGTCCGGTCGAGCTCCTCGGCCACCGGCGCCACCTCGGAGCGCGCGAACTCGCGAACGGTGTCGCGGAGCAGTCGCTGCTCGTCTGTGAGCTCGAAGTCCACGGCCTACCGGGTGAGATCGCTCGCGAGGGCGACCAGCAGGCGAACGCCGAACCCGTTCGGGCCGTTGCCGACGTAGGCGCGGCCGACGTCCCACGCCGTGCCGGCGATGTCGAGGTGTGCCCAGGGCTTGCCGTCGACGAACTCCTCGAGGAACGATCCGGCGTAGATCGGAGAGGCCTTGCGCTTGGCGGAGCTGTTGGTGAGGTCGGCGTCCTTGCCGCGAGTCAGCTCCTTGTACTCGGGATGCAGGGGAAGCCTCCACGCGAGCTCGCCCGTTCGCTCGGCGGCGGCGCGAACCCGCTCCGCCCATCCGTCGTCGTTGGAGATCAGCCCCGCGTAGGTCGAGCCCAGCGCGATCACGATCCCCCCGGTGAGCGTCGCGATGTCCACGAGGCGGTCCGCGCCCAGCTCCCGGACGCAGTGGGTGAGCGCGTCGGCGAGGATCAGGCGGCCCTCAGCGTCGGTGTTCGTCACCTCCACGGTCTTCCCGTTGAGCTGGGTGATGATGTCGCCCGGCTTGAGGGCCGAGCCCCCGGGCATGTTCTCGGTGGCCGGCACGCAGGCGACGATGCCGATCGTCAGCTCGAGCTCCGCGATCGCCGCCATTGCCTCGAGGACCGCCGCGCCCCCCGACATGTCCATCTTCATCTCGTCCATCTTCGCCGCCGGCTTGATCGAGATCCCGCCGGTGTCGAAGGTGATCGCCTTGCCCACGAGGCCGAGCGTCTCGCCGGTCACGCCCGGTGGCGCGTATCGCAGCGAGATCAGCTGCGGCTCCTCCGCGCTCGCCTTGGCGACCGCGGCGAGGCCGCCCATGCCGCGGTCGGCGATCTCGTCACGGCCGAGGACCTCGACGCTCACTGCCTCGTACGCGTCGGCGATCTCGCGGGCCCGGTCGGCGAGGAATGACGGGGTGACGACGTTCGACGGCAGCGCCTGCAGCTCGCGGGCCCGGTTCGCCCTCTCCGACGCGACTCGTGCCCGCTCGAGGGCTCGCGCGAGGCCGGCGCTCTCGGCGCCGGCGGCGACGGCGAGCCGCTCGAGCGTGGCCGGCGCCGGCTCATCGGCCTCGCGTGACTTGAAGCGGTCGAAGCGAAACGACGCCAGGATCGCCCCCTCCACCAGGGCCGCTGCCAGCTCCGACGAGGGGGCGGTCGCCCCCCGCGATTCCGGCAGCGCCCAGGCGAGGGATCGGGCGTCGTAGCGGCTCGCCTCGGCCACGGAGAGGGCCGCCGCGACGCGCAGGCGCTCGGGGTCAAGCTCGGCCCGCTTGCCGAGCCCGACGACGAGGACCCTTCGCTGGCGGTCGGGGCGAAGCAGCGTGAGCTTCCTGAACGCCGTTCTGACGTCGCCGGCCCCGGCGACACCTCGGAATGGCGCAGGCAGCTCCTCCCCCTCGAACAGGCCTAATGCCTGAAGGTCCGCGCGCACCTCCCCGAACGGCTCGCTGGTTGCCTCGACCTGCACGGCCGGCGAGTCTAGACGCCTGATGCGGGCTATCCGGCGTCCAATTCGGCGGTGACGCGGCCGGGCGAGCGGCGGAGCGGCGGAACGGGATCACTAGCATTGGCCGGGGTAGCCCGCGGCCGACCGGCCGCCCGATCTCGAAGAAAGGCACGGCTCAGATGGCGCAGTCAGTGATCCTCGGCACAGCCCGCACCCCCTTCGGCAAGATGGGAGGCGGTCTCTCCTCGCTCGACGCCACGGACCTCGGCGGCAAGGCGATCGGGTGCGCGCTCGAGCGCTCCGAGGTCGAGCCCGGGCAGGTCGAGGCCGTGATCTACGGCCAGGTGCTGCAGGCGGGTCAGGGTCAGATCCCCTCACGCCAGGCGCAGGTGAAGGCGGGCATTCCGCGCGAGGTGCCCTCGGAGACCGTGAACAAGGTCTGTGCCTCGGGCATGCGATCGATCGGGGTCGCGGATCAGGCGATCCGCGCCGGCGATCTAGGGCTCGCGGTGACCGGGGGCATGGAGTCGATGAGCCAGGCGCCGTACCTCTTGCCCGGCGCCCGGTTCGGCTTCCGGATGGGGGACGTGAACGCGATCGATGTCATGACCCACGACGGGCTCACGAACCCGTTCACCGGCAAGCAGATGATCAACGAGGCCTCCGAGGTCTCGAACGAGCTCGAGATCACTCGGGCGGACATGGATCGGTTCGCCGCCCGCTCGCACCAGCTCGCCTCGAAGGCGACGGATGAGGGGCGGCTCGCCGAGGAGATCGTGACCGTCACCGTGAAGCGCAAGCGCGAGGAGGTCGAGGTCGTGGCCGATGAGGCGATCCGCCCCGACACGACGATCGAGGTGCTGGCGAAGCTGCCAGCGGTCGGCGGCGATGACGCCACCCATACGGCGGGCAACTCTCCAGGCGTCAACGACGGCGCCGGCGCGGTCGTCGTCGCCTCGGAGGAGTGGGCGAGGGGCGCGGGCCGCGCGCCGATCGCGCGGGTGCTCTCCTACGGCGCCGTCGCCGACGACTTCGCCTACCTCGCGCGCACGCCCGCGAGGGCGGCGAAGCAGGCGCTGGAGAAGATCGGAAAGTCGCCGGAGGACGTCGACCTCTGGGAGATCAACGAGGCGTTCTCCTCGGTTGCGATCAACTCGATGCGCGTGCTCGGGATCGACGAGGCGAAGGTGAACGTGAACGGCGGCGCGATCGCTCTCGGAC
>JBKPIV010000059.1:0-25371 GCA_046730395.1 Actinomycetota bacterium
AGTCGATGGAGGCGACCCTCGATCGGTGTGGCGAGCTGGGCGGCGGGACGCTGTTCGGTCCGGTCGAGTTTCCCGCCGGACGCATCGCGGCCGCCCGCGATGCGCAGGGAGCCAAGTTCGCGGTCTGGGAGGGCGAGCTTCAGGACTAGGCATCTCCGAAACGGCACCCGCCTGTTCGGAGCCTGACAGGCCCCCATGGAATTACTGCCTCAGCTCCGCAGCTCTGTGCCGTCGTAGAGCTTCTTGACCGCGATCGCGCCGTCGGGTGCGGCGTCGAGGCAGAGCTCGCAGAGCACGCACTCGTCGAGGTGCTCGGGAACGGTCTCCACGCGGCCGTTGGCCGCGGTGAAGATGTCGACCGGGCAGACCTCCTCGAGCTTCCGCGCGAGCTCGGCGTCGTCGCGGATGGAGCCGTCGATCTCGAGATCGATGAAGACCCCGTTCAGCCCCTCGCCGCTCGCGACGCCGTTCACGCGGTCACCCCCAGCTTCTCCTTGACTCGGTCCGGGATCTCGTCGATCCGCTCGACCACGGGAATCCCGACGGTCTCGAGGCGGGCGATCTTCTCGGTGGCGGTGTCCTCCCGGCCCTCGACGATCGTGCCCGCGTGCCCGAAGCTCATTCCCTTCATCTCCTCGGAGTCCATGAACCTCCCCGCCATGAAGGCGACGATCGGCAGCCGGGCGTCGTTCTCGGTGACCCACTCGGCGAGCTGCGCCTCCATCCGGCCTCCGGGCTCGGTGTAGATGACGATCGCCTCGGTCTGCTCGTCCGTATCGAACAGCGGCATCAACTCAGCGTAGGTGGAGCCGATGATCGCGTCGCCGCCGATCGACACCGCGGTCGAGACCCCCAGCCCGGCCGCCGTCAACGTGGAGGAGATCTCCGTGGTCATGCCGCCGCTCCTCGACATGACGCCGACGGGACCCGGCGCGTATGCCTTGGCGGCGTCCCTGGCCGGCCCACCGATGCCGCCCATCTTGGAGACCTCGGGGACGATCACGCCGAGGCAGTTGGGACCGATGATCCTTGCCCCGCGTTGATCGGCGAACTCGACCATCTGCGCGACGTCGCGCCGCGGGATTCGCTCGGTCACGATCACGACCAGCTTGATCCCGCGGGCGATCGCCTCGAACACCGCGTCCTTCGTGAATGCTGGGGGAACGGTCACCACCGAGCCGTCCGGCAGGTAGCCCAGGGATTCGATCACCTGCTCGACCGTGTCGAAGACCGGCACGCCGTGCACCTCCCGTCCCTTTCGCCCCGGGGTCACGCCGCCGACAACCTTGGAGCCGTAGTCGAGGCACTCGCGGGTCAGGTTCACCGCCTCGCGGCCCGTGATGCCCTGGACTATGAACGTGAAGTCCTCCGACAGCAGGATGGACACTTCAGGCCGCTCCTTCGCCCGTACCCTGGATCTTCGCGACGGCACGGCCCGCCGCCTCCCACATCGACACCGAGCGGTCGCAGTACTCGACGCCGTAGCGCCGCAGGATTCGTTCCCCCTCCTCCTCCCAGGCGCCCGGTATGCGGAAGACCGCGATTGTCTCGGCCGGTTCCTTGCCAAGCTCGAGGCATGCCTTGATGACCCCGCGGGCAACGATGTCGACGCGGGTGTTGGAGACGATCGACATCATCACCGCGATCTTCTCGACCCCGTCCTTGCACAGCACCTCCTTCGCCAGCCCGCAGGCCTTGCCCACCGACGGGTTGCCCCCGATCTCGGTGTAGTTCGCGGGCCGCCCGCCCTGACTGCGAACGGCGTCGGTGAGGGTCAGGGAGCCGCCGCCGGCGCCGATCACCAGCCCCAGGTTGCCGTCGAAGCCGTGGTCCTTGCCCTGGATCACGCCCCGGTGATCCGCCGCGTCGATCGCCCGCACGTGGCGCTCGAAGTCGCTCGGCTCGTACGGCTCACGCGTGTCCTCGGGCTCGATCCCGAGCTCGTCGAGAAGGGGCTCTTGGCGCGCCCTTGCCTCGTTCTCCATCTCCATATGGGCGTCGAGTGCCACGAAGCGCCCGTCCTCGAGCCGCGCCAGCGGATTGATCTCTGCGAGCGTCAGGTCGCAGTCGCGCATCAGCCGGGCGAGCCGGGCGAGGATCGGGGTGGCGCGCACAAGCGTGGAGCCGGTCACCCCGGTCTGAGAGATCACCTCCTTCGCGCGGAACTCAGGCGGGTCGACGAGATTCGACAGGTGGCCGCGGCCGACGTGATCGGGATGCTCCTCGGCAACCTCCTCGATGTCGATCCCGCCCAGGTCGCTGAACAGCATCAACGGACACTTCCGGGTGCCGTCCCAGACGACCCCGGCGTAGTACTCCTGGGCGACCTCGGCCCTGGGGTCCACGAGCACGCCCCGCGGCATATGGCCGTTGATCTCCAGCTCGAGGACGGTGGCGGCGTGCTCCGCGGCCTCCTCGGGCGTATCGGCGAACTTGACGCCTCCCGCCTTCATCCTGCCGCCCGTCAGGACCTGGGACTTGATCACCACCGGCCCCCCGATCTCCTCCGCCGCCCGGCGCGCCTGGTCGGCCGTGGTGCAGAAGCCGTACCTGGTGACGGGGATCCCGGCTCGCTCGACGATCCTCCGCGATTCGTACTCGTAGAAGCGCATCCGAGGGCCGGGAACCCTACTAGGCGGGTTTTCTCACCTCCCGCCTCGTTCTGCGAAAGAATGGGTACACGTCCAGGAGCCAGGTTCCTGGGCGTTTGCCGTTTCGGACCACCCGAGAGAGGAGTTGAGTCACCCCTTGAGCGAGACGACGGCCGCGGCGGCCCTGACCAAGAACCAGAAGCTGATCGCGTGGGTTGAGGAGTTCGCCGATCTAACCCGGCCGGACTCGATCCACTGGTGCGACGGGTCGGCCGAGGAATACGACCGCCTCTGCCAGGAGCTCGTCGACAGGGGAACACTCGAGCGGCTCTCGGATGCCAAGCGCCCCAACTCCTACCTGGCGCGCTCGGACCCAGGAGACGTCGCTCGGGTCGAGGATCGGACCTTTGTCTGCTCCGAGAACGAGGACGACAGCGGCCCCACGAACAACTGGCGCGATCCGGGGGAGATGCGCGCCGTCCTCGAGCGGCTCTTCAAGGGGGCGATGCGCGGGCGCACGCTCTACGTCGTCCCCTTCTCGATGGGGCCGCTCGGGTCCCACATCGCGCACATCGGCGTTCAGCTGACCGACTCGGCCTACGTCGCGGCGTCCATGCGGATCATGACCCGCATGGGAAAGCCGGCCCTCGACGTGCTCGGCGACGACGGCGAGTTCGTTCCCTGCTTCCACTCGGTCGGCTTCCCGCTCGCCAACGGTCAAGAGGACGTGCCGTGGCCATGCGACGCCGACAACAAGTACATCGTCCACTTCCCCGAGGCGCGCGAGATCTGGTCCTACGGCTCCGGATACGGCGGCAACGCGCTGCTCGGCAAGAAGTGCTTCGCGCTGCGGATCGCCTCGGCGATGGCCCGGGACGAGGGCTGGCTCGCCGAGCACATGCTGATCCTGAAGCTGACCTCACCGAGCGGCGAGGTCAAGTACGTGACCGGCGCCTTCCCGTCGGCTTCCGGGAAGACGAACCTCGCGATGCTGATCCCCACCCTCGAGGGCTGGACGGCGGAGACGATCGGCGACGACATCGCGTGGATGAAGTTCGGGGAGGACGGGCGCCTCTACGCGGTCAACCCCGAGGCCGGCTTCTTCGGCGTCGCGCCGAACACCAGCCACAAGACGAACCCGAACGCCATGGAGACGATCGAGCGAAACACGATCTTCACCAATTGCGCGCTCACCGACGACGGCGACGTTTGGTGGGAGGGGATGACCGGAGAGCCCCCGGCGCACGCGATCGACTGGCATGGGAACGACTGGACTCCGGAGTCCGAGGAGCCCGCGTCCCACCCCAACGCTCGGTTCACGACCCCGGCGGCTCAGTGTCCGTCGATCGCGCCGGAGTGGGAGGACCCGAACGGGGTTCCGATCGACGCCTTTCTCTTCGGCGGGCGCAGGGCCACCGTGGTGCCGCTCGTGACCGAGGCGTTCGACTGGGAGCACGGCGTGTTCCTCGGCGCCACGATGTCCGTGGAGACGACCGCCGCGGCGGCCGGCGAGGTGGGGAAGCTCCGCTTCGACCCGATGGCGATGCTCCCGTTCTGCGGGTACAACATGGCGGACTACTTCGGCCACTGGCTGCGCGTTGGGCGCACACACGATCCCGACAAGCTGCCGAGGGTGTTCCTCGTCAACTGGTTTCGCAAGGACGACGACGGCAACTTCATCTGGCCTGGATACGGGGAGAACAGCCGAGTTCTCGAGTGGATCTGCCGGCGCTGCGACGGCGAGGGAAGGACCGTCGAGACGCCGATCGGCCTCGTTCCAGCGGAGGACGAGCTGAACACCGAGGGGCTCGAGCTCTCGGCCGAGCGCGTGCACGAGCTGCTCGAGGTAGACCCGGCCGAGCTCCGCGAGCAGCTGCCGCAGCTGAAGGAGCATCTGGCGAGGTTCGGCTCTCGCCTTCCGGACGAGCTGCAGGCCCAGCTCGGGGCGCTCGAACGACGCATCGGCGCCGCCTGAGGCGGCCGGGGAACGTCGGGCTCGCGCCGGGTGCCGGCTAGGCGGGGAGGCTGCGTTCCGGCCTTCCAGGCGCCGCCCGGCTCTCTCTCGCAGGGTCGTTGAGCAGCGCCCGCGCCTCCTCCCTGGTCGAGACGCCGAGCTTGCGCAACGCTGACGAGATGTGCCTGCGGACGGTCACGGGCGAGACGAGCAGGCGCTCGGCGATGTAGCCGGTGCTCACGTCGTCGAGCATCAGCTCGACGACCTCCCACTCACGATCGGTGAGCTCTGCGGCGCCCGCCTTCCCGACCACGGCCCGGCGCCGCTTACGCGCCTGGTACTCGCTGACCAGCCACGCCGTCAGCGCTCGGGGAATCGCCGCCTCCCCGTGCGGGACACCCCGCAGCGTTGCCGGGATCCGCTCCGGGTTCGTGTCGTTGAGCAGGTAGGCGATGGCCCCGGCGCGGACCGAGTCGAGGAGGTGTCGCCGGTCGGGCGACTCGGTCAACATCACGACCGCCGTGCCCGGAACCATCGAGACGATCTCGGCCGCCGCACGGATGCCGCCGCCGGGGAGCATCACCGCGATCAGGCAGAGGTCCGGGCGCTCGCGAAGCGCCGCGGCGATCGTGTTCGTCGCGTCGGAGGCTTCGGCGCAGACCGTGAATCCGTCCCCCTCCAGGAGCGCGCGCACGGCGGCGCGAACGCTCGGGTCCTGTTCGGCGACGATCACTCGTGGCCCCGCGCTCATGTAAGAAGCAGCCTCTCGTTCGGGTTTCGGATCACACGATGGGTGCGCCTCCGCAGGACGTACCGGCGGGGCCCTCTCAGAGGGCCCCGCCGCGGGCTAGCGGGAGCTCGGCTCGAGCTCGTACGCCTCGGCGAGCTCCGGGTCCTTGCGAGCGAGCATCTCCGCCAGTGACACCATCACCTTGCACTGCTTCCAGGTCGCGTCGTCCTGCATCTTGCCGTCGATCATGTGGACGCCCCGGCCGTCTGGGATGGCCTCGAGCACCTTCTTCGCGAACCTGACCTCGTCCGGCGGCGGGCTGAATACCTTCTTCGCGATCTCGATCTGGACCGGATGCAGCGACCAGGCGCCGACGCACCCCAGGAGGAAGGCCGCGCGAAACTGCGTCTCGCAGCCCTCGACGTCCTTGATGTCGCCGTAGGGACCGTAGAAGGGCAGGATCCCCGCCGACGTGCAGGCGTCGACCATGCGGGCAATCGAGTAGTGCCAGGGGTCCTGCTGGGCGGTTGCGCGAGGGGCCTCGGGATCGTCGGGGTCCGGGTCCTCGATCACCCGGTAGGCGGGATGGCCACCGCCGACGCGGGTCGTCTTCATCCGCCGGAAGGCCGCGAGGTCGGCCGGGCCGAAGCTCATCCCCTGCATCCTCGGGCTGGCGGTGGCGATCTCCTCCAGGTTCACGACCCCGAGCGAGGTCTCGAGAATCGCGTGCACGAGCAGCGGCCGCTCGAGCTTTGCCTTCGCCTCGAGCTGCGCGAGCAGGCGATCCATGTAGTGGATGTCCCAGGGCCCCTCGACCTTCGGGACCATGATCACCTCGAGCACATCGCCGATCTCGGTGACGAGCTGGGTCAGGTCGTCGAGCACCCACGGGCTTTCCAGCGAGTTCACCCGGGTCCACAGGGCGCAGTCGCCGAAGTCGGTCTCCTTCGCCGCCCTGATCAGGCCCTCCCTGGCGGCCTCCTTCTTCTCGACCGGGATCGCGTCCTCGAGGTTGCCGAGCAGGATGTCGGTCTGTCGGGCCAGCTCCGGCGCCTTCGCCGCCATCTTCTCGTTCGAGAAGTCGAGGAAGTGGATCATCCGCGAGGGCTTCACCGGGATCTCGAGCGGCGGCTCCGGCGCGTCGATCGCGAGCGGGTGTGTGAATTGGCGGGGGTTTCGCACGGTTCCTCCCGTGGGGACGGGCGGCGAAATCTACCGAGCGGCGTCGCGCGGGCGCGCGCTATCGCCGCTGTCTAGGCTGACGCAATGTCACACGGAGTCGAGCGGATCTGCGAGTTCGCGATGCCAGGGCCGTTACGCGACCGCTTGGTCGGCGCCGTCCTGCGGGGCCAGAAGACCGCGACGTCATCGCTGTTGCTGGAGTGGGAAGTCGACCGCGAGCCGCTGCCGGTAGCCGGAGCGCGCCAGACCGTCGTCGACTCAGATGGTCAACCCGTTGGGGTGATCGAGCTGCTCGCCGTCGACGTCATCCGACTGGCGGATGCCGACCTGGCCCTGGCCCTCGGGGAAGGAGAGGGCTTCGAGAGCGTCGCGGAATGGAGGGACGCGCACGAGCGTTTTTGGGCCGAGGAGGTCATGCCTCGCCTTCCCCGCGACCGGTTGGCTCCGCTCACTGATGAGACGCTGGTGGTCGTCGAGCGATTCCGGTTGGTGAGCTGAAGCACCGGTTTTCGACGAACAGCAGTGGACGGCGTCTGGGGGTGCCGTCTGCGTCGCTAGCCTCCGCCAGGTGGACGTGGAGATTCGCGCGGCCGAGCCGGGCGAGGAGGACTCGCTGCTCGACACGTGGGAGTGGCTGTTCGAGCCGCCGGGCCGGCGCCCCGACTCCTGGGAGGAGAAGCGAGCGCGGGTGGCGCTGCGCGAGGCGATCGACTCTCGCGACGCGCTCGTGCTGGTCGCGGCGGCGCCGGAAGGCGAGGCAGTCGGGATCTGCACCGTCTACTACACGATCCACACGGTCCGGTTTGGGCCCCGCGCGTGGGTAGAGGAGCTGGCGATTCACCCCGAATGGCGCTCGCGGGGGATCGGCTCCCGCCTACTGGCAGCGGCGAAGGACTGGGCCCGCGAGCGCGGCGCCTCGCACCTAAAGCTCGACAGCTCGATGGCCCGGACCGAGGCTCACCGCTTCTATGAGCGCGAGCGGCCCAGCGCCCGCTCCTACAGCTACGTCTACGAGCTCTAGGAAGCAGCCGGGGCCCTCCGCGAGGGCACGCTGGGTCTGCTCCACCAGGTCGACGGCCGCGGCGGACACCGGTGCGATTATCCTTGGCCGCCCGTCCAGGGATCGGCCATGGAAGTAGCGACCGCCAGCTTCGAGAAGACCGACGAGCAGAAGGCGATCACCGAGATGGTGCGCCAGTTCGCCGACAACGAGATCATCCCGGTCGCCGAGGAATACGACTCCGAGGACAAGTTCCCGGAGCCGATCGTCGAGCAGATGAAGGAGCTGGGGCTCTTCGGCGTGACGATCCCCGAGGAGTACGGGGGCATGGGGCTCGACCTGACGACCTACGCGATGATCGTCGAGGAGCTCTCGCGCGGGTGGATCTCGATCTCCGGCGTGGTCAACACGCACTTCATCGGCTCCCATTTGCTGATGAAGTTCGGCACCGACGAGCAGAGGGACCACTTCCTGCCCAAGATGGCAACGGGCGAGATTCGCGCCGCCTTCTCCCTCTCGGAGCCCGAGGTGGGCTCGGACGTCCAGGGGATCAAGTCCACAGCGAAGCGGGTCGAAGGGGGGTGGGAGCTGAGCGGCCAGAAGATGTGGGTCACGAACGGCCTCCTCTCGGGGGTGGTCTTCGTGCTCGCGAAGAGCGATCCCAAGGCGGACCCCCCGTACAAGGGCATGACCTGCTTCATCTGCGAGAAGGAGCCCGGCGCCGAGGAGGTCCCTGGGCTGCGGATCCCGCCGAAGATCAGGAAGATGGGTTACAAGGGCGTCGAGTCAACCGAGCTGGTCTTCGACGGCTTCGAGGTCCCCGACGACCGGGTGCTCGGCGGCCCCGACGGGGTCGGCGAGGGCTTTCGGCAGATGATGGACGCGCTCGAGGTCGGCCGGGTGAACGTGGCCGCGCGCGGCGTCGGGGTCGCGCAGCGGGCGTTGGAGCTGGCGCTTCGCTACAGCCAGGAGCGGAAGGCGTTCGGGAGGCCGATCGCCCAGCACCAGGCGATCACGTTCAAGCTCGCCGAGATGGGGACCAGGCTCGAAGCCGCGCGCCTGCTCACGCTGAAGGCCGCGCTGCTGAAGGACGCCGGCGAGCGCTCCGACCTCGAGGCGGGGATGGCGAAGCTGTTCGCCTCCGAGGCCGCGAGGACAAACGCCGAGGAGGCGCTTCGGATCCACGGGGGTTACGGCTATTCCAAGGAGTACGAGATCGAGCGCATCTACCGCGACGCGCCCCTGCTCCTGATCGGGGAGGGGACGTCGGAGATCCAGAAGATGGTCATCGGCAGGAAGCTCCTGGAGCGGAACAAGATCTAGTGGGCCTTCTCGAGACGCTGTTTCGGGTGGATCGTCTTGAGGGGGGCCTACGCGTTGGCTAGACCGTCCGAGCTGATCGCGGTCGCTGTGCGGAACCTGGCGCGGGAGGTTCCGGCGCTCGACCGCCTGAAGCTGGTGATCCGGCTCGAGCTGCGGGGGCGGGGGGACGTCCAGGTCTACCGGGTCAGGGTGCCCGGGCCCGAGATCAAGAAGGGCGAGCCCGATGATGCGAGGCTCGAGGTGGCGATCCCGCGCGCCGACTTCAACCGGCTCGCCGAGAAGGGCTCGCTGACCGACTGGCGCGAGGCCTACGAGACGGGCCGCGTCAAGGTCAGGGGCGACCGCGAGATCGTGCGCCTGTTGGCGACCGTGATCGAGCGCCAGATGGCGCGGACGAGGCTGAAGAAGGCCCACTGACTTGGCGTCGGCCGGCGAAGCGCGCCTCGACCACATCTTCATCACGGAGATCGAGCGCCCGGCTGTGGGGCCGAGGCTCGCAGTCAAGGACATCCTGGACACGGCCGGGGTGCGGACCACCTATGGGTCGCGCATCTTCGCCGAGCACGTCCCGGAGAAGACCGGGGAGGCCGTGCGCAGGCTCGAGGCCGCCGGATACGTGAACGTCGGCAAGTCGAACCTCCACGAGTTCGCCTTCGGGATGACCTCCGAGAACCCGCATTACGGGACCGTTCCGAACCCGCTGCGACCCGGCCGGATCGCGGGCGGTTCGAGCGGCGGGTCGGCCGCGGCGCTCGCCGCCGGGCTGGCCGACGCGGCCCTCGGCTCCGACACGGCAGGCTCGATTCGCTGCCCCGCGGCGTGCTGCGGTGTCGTCGGCTTCAAGCCGTCCTTCGGCCTGGTGCCGGTCGAGGGCTGCTTCCCGCTCGCGCCGAGCTTCGACCACGTCGGGCCGCTGGCGCCCTCGGTGGACGAGTGCGCGCGGATGATGGCCGCGCTCGCGCCAGCGCTCGACCCCGTGCCGCAGGTGGCGCCCGGCGACGTCAGGGTGGGCGTCGCGTGGATGGCCGAAGCGGAGCCGTTGGTCCGCTCCCGGGTGGAGGAGGCGAGCGAGGTGTTCCCGAACCGGCGCGATCTGCCCCTCCCGGCAATGCCCCCGGCGGTGATCGACGTGCGGATGCGCGAGACCGCGAGGACCCACGCCGATCTGTTCGCGGCGCACCGCGACGAGTACGGGGAGAACGTCGCCGTGAAGGTGGAGCGGTGCCTGGAGGTGACCGAGCTGGAGTACCAGGCGGGGCTCAGGGCCCGCGAGCGCTACCGCGAGCGTTTCGCCCAGGCGATGGGGGACGTCGACGTCCTCCTGACGCCGACCTTGCCGATCGTCGCGCCCCCGGTCGGGATCGGCGATCTCGCTCTGCGGGACCCCCTCACGCAGTTCACATACCCGTTCAACGCGACCGGCTCCCCGGCGCTGGCCGTGCCCTGCGGCCCCGCCGAGGAGGACCTGCCGGCCTCGATCCAGATCGTCGGGTACCCGGGCGCGGATGCGCTCGTCCTGGGCGTGGGTGCGCTGCTCGAGCGAAACCTCGGGCATACTGCCGCCCGCTGGAGGACGAACGAAGAAACCGAAGGAGCATGAGCGAGACCACGACCGAGCACCAGCTGAACACCGACCAGGCCGCGCGAGAGGCGTCCGGCGCCCGCAAGTACGGTCGCTACCTCGAGGAGTTCGAGGTGGGGGCCACCTACGAGCACTGGCCGGCGAAGACGGTCACCGAGGCGGAGGATCACCTCTTCTGCCTGCTGACGATGAACCACCATCCGCTCCACCTCAACGACCTCTACGCCAAGCAATCGCAGCAGCGCCGGAACGTGGTCGCGGGCCCCTACGTCTACTCGCTCGTGTTCGGCATGACGGTCCCGGACGTATCCGGCAAGGCGATCGCGAACCTGGCGACCGAGGAGCTCCGCCACCCCGCGCCCGTGTTCCACGGCGACACGCTCTACGCCGAATCCGAGGTGCTCGAGGTCAGGCCGTCGAGCTCGAAGCCGGACCGTGGCGTGGTCAGGGTCCATACGCGGGCCTTCAACCAGGACGGCAGCCTGGTTGCGGAGTTCAAGCGCGCGGTGCTGGTGCCCCGGGCCCCCAGGGCGGACGAGGGCGCAGCCGCAGAGGGATCGGCGGAGTAGGGCTCGTCCCGCGACCGAGCCCGGCCGATGTGGGAAGCGCTGGTCCGTGAGCGCGGGGGGGTGGCCGTGCGCTCGCTGGCCGAGGCGAGAGAGGTCGATCTGGAGCACGCCACCCTGGTCGCGATCGTGGTTCGCGACGACGAGGTCCTGCCGGCCGTCGCGTGGCTCGACTCCGCTCAGGCGGCGGCGTTCTTAGCGCTCGCGGACGACGCGCCTGACCCCCAGCTGGCCAATCGCGCGCTCGCGGCGCTCGGTGCGAGCCGAGCGCCTGGCTACCTGCTCAAGGAGGGAAGGGTCGGAGGGAACGATCCCGAGCGTTCCATCGAGGTGAGCGATCGCCATGCCAGGGCGATCCTCGAGGCGATCGCGGCGGGGACGATCGAGTGGGAGGTGGATCCAGACTTTGGCTACCGGATCGCCGCCGCGGTGCCCGGGATCGATGGTCGCGACCGCTTCGTCTGCGTCCCCAGGTTCCTGTACGCGCGCACGGATCGCGTCTACGAGCACGCGGCCCTGGTCCCGGAGCTGAAGCGGTGGCGGGTCGAGCGCCTCGAGGCCGTGGGTGGGCTCGACCCCCGGATCCTCGAGGCGGTGAGCTAGCTCCCGACGGGTGCAGCGGGCGAGAGCCACGAGGTGGTCGCACCGTTGTGATAATTGCGGTCGAGGACTTTCTACTCCAGGAGGCAGCAGGAGGAGATGCGCCGCGCCCTGAGCGCGATCCTGTTCTTTCCGCGTGGCGGATCGGCTCACGCCGCCCGTGGGCTCGCGCGCGAGCTCCCGCGCTACGGCTGGTCGGTGAGGCTCGTTAGCGGCTCGCGACGGGACCAGGGGACCGATGCGGACGCGCGCGCCTTCTACGCCGAGCTGGACGTCCAGACGGTGGATTACGACGCTGCCTCCGGCCACCGGTCGGCGGGGCTCGACCCGGGGCCTTCCCCGGTGCAGCCGTCCTACGAGGATCGCCCGGGGGCGCCGGACCGGGTGTTCGCGTCGCTCGACGACCTCGAGTTCGAGCGCCAGGCCCGGACCTGGGCCGGCGCCCTCGACCGCGCCGGCGCGCGGGAGGCGGACGTCCTCCACCTCCACCACCTGACGCCGATCAACGAAGCGGCCGGGCGCCTTGCCCCGTCGACTCCCGTCATCGGCCAGCTGCACGGAACCGAGCTTCTGATGCTGGAGCGAATCGCGGCCGGCCAGCCCCCGTCCTGGACGCACGCCGAGCGGTGGGCGGCGCGGATGCGCGAGTGGGCGCGGCGCTGCCATCGGCTGCTCGTCGCCCCCGGGGGGCTCGCGCGCGCGGCGCGGCTCCTCGATCTCGACGGCGAACGGCTAGTCTCGGTGCCGAACGGGTTCGACCCCGAGCTCTTCGCGCCGCGCCGGCCCGACCGCGCGTCGCAGTGGCGGCGACATCTGGTGGAGCGGCCCCGCGGCTGGCTTCCCGGCGCCGGGCCGGGGAGCGTCTCCTATCGCGAGCAGGACCTGCGCTCGCTCGAGTCCGGCGTGGTCATCGTCTACGTCGGCCGGTTCACGAAGGTCAAGCGGCTACCCCTCCTGATTCGCGCCTTCGACGCAGCGAGGCCCCGGTTCTCTCGCCCGGCAGCGCTCGTCCTCCTCGGCGGCTACCCCGGTGAGTGGGAGGGTGAGCATCCCGCCGACGTGATCCGCCGCCTCGGCGCCCGCGACGTCTTCCTGGCGGGCTGGCACGACCACACGGCCCTGCCCTCGTTTCTCGCCGCGTCGGACCTGATGGTGTTCCCGTCGGTCCGCGAGCAGTTCGGACAGGCCTTGGTGGAGGCGATGGCGTGCGGCCTCCCGGTGGTCGCCGCGCGGTCGTTCGGCGCCGAGGGGATCGTCGAGCAGGGACGCACCGGCTGGCTGGTGACGCCCGACAGCCACGAGGCCCTGTCGGGGGCGCTGGTCGAGGCGGTCAACGATCGCGCCGAGCGCGAGCGGCGGGGCCGTGCGGCTCGCCGGGCGGTGGTCGAGCGCTACTCTTGGCCGCTCATAACCAGGCGGGTCGCGGCCCTGTTCGAGGACGCGGCAAGGGTCGCCGGTGGGGCCGTCGGGGCGTTCGAGGAGGCCGCCGAGGGCTGAATCCCGGCGCGTTTTCCGCCGCTCCCCGCGGGAAAGTTCACAGATTCCTCGCAACTTCGGTCGCCGTTCGGCGTAGTTATCGCTTTCGGCCTCCTAGAGACCATGCACGCACAAGCGCTAACCAGCCCCCGCATCGCGGCCCGCGAGTACGCGCGGGTCGAGCTCGAGCTCGCCCACGGCGCGAGCACCACCCTGCACGTGGCCTCCTTCGACCGCGCCGCAGTCAGCCTCCGGGTCGTGCGGGTCGTCGAGGCCACCACGCTTCTCGCCTGGTGCCGCGCCCGCGGCTTGCCGGAAGCGATCGTCGGCGGCTTCTTCGTTCGCCCGCAACGGGCGCCGCTGGGGGAGCTTAGGATCCAGGGGAGGCCTTGCGAGACGGTGCCGTTCGATCCTCCCTGGCACGTCCTGCGCTCCTGCGTCCACGTCGCCGGACCCGACGTCCGCATCGCGCCCCGGCCCGAGATCGAGAGAGCCCCCGAGGGCGACCTCCTGCAGGCCGGGCCGCTGCTGGTGCGTGGCGGCAGGAGCGCCATCCACGATGGGGGAGACCCGGAGGGCTTCTCCGCCGGGGCGCATCAGTTCGATTCCGACATCACGCGCGGTCGCTATCCGCGCGCCGCCCTTGCCCTCGCGGGCCGCCGCATTCTCGCCGTGGTCTGCGACGGCAGGGCGGAGGGCGACGTCGGCCTGACGCTTGGTGAGCTCGCGGAGGCGCTCATCGGGCTCGGCGCCGAGACGGCGATCAACCTGGACGGCGGCGGCTCGGCTTCGCTTGTCCACGGGGGGAGGTTGCGCAATCGACCTCGTGAGGAGCACGGCATCGAGATAGTCGGCGGCAGGCCGATCGCGACCGCGCTCGTCTTCGACTAGGGGTCCGTGCCGATAGGGATCGTGCGCGGGCGGCTATTCGACCCTGGCCGAGCTCGACCGGCGCTCGCGCGGTCCCCGGCCCCAGTGGCTAGTGCGCCTCGTCGGCGGCGTGCGCCGGCGGGCGCGACTCCTCGGCGAGGGAGGTGATCTCGAGCGTCCCGCGAGCGGAGGCCTCGAGGACGTCGATCGCCTCCTCCTCGGAGCGCGCGTAAAGCTCGACCAGCAGGTGGACGACGATCCGGTCGTCGTCGTGCTTGTGGAAGCGGACGTGGGTGAAGAACTCCCGCGTCCCCGCCTCGCCCATGGCGCCGAAGGTGAGGCTGTCGGCCGCCTCCGGGCCCGAGCAGGTCTCGACCAGGTCCTGGTCGACGGTCACCGTGCAGGAGGCCACGTACGGCTTGCCGGCGACCATGCGCTCCCAGCGATCCTCGACCGGGACCACCGCCCCGTCCTCGACCGTCAGGTGCGGTTGGTCGTGCATGCAGTCGAGGCATTGGACCACGGCCTCCTGGATCTCCTCGACCCGGTCCGCGGCCTCTCCGGTCTCCGGGTCCACCTTGAGGATGGCGTCGTAGTGCACCTGCGCCTCGAGCCGTTGAGACCAGCAGCGGTAGCACCGGAGCCAGGCTCCTCGGTCCCCTGGATAGCCGTGATTCATCTCATCTCAGCGTAGCTGGCGGGGGCAGCGTAGCTCGGGAAATCAGCCGAGGTCGCCGACTCGACCGAGCTCCCCCCTTAGGAGGGAATACGAGGCCGCGTCGCGCGCCTGTGGAAACCGGCCGGCCCGGGCACCGTCGTACGTCGTCCACTCAACGCAGCTCCGCTCGCAAGAGCGAATACGACGCGGCGTCGCGTCGCACCCCCTTGTTCACGAAATAGGACCGAAGCACGCCCTCGAACTCGAAGCCGGCCGTCTCGGCGACGCGGCGGGAGGCCGTGTTCTCCGGCTCGGCGTGGATCTCGATCCGTTCGACCGGCAGGTTGTCGAACGCCCACGCGCACAGGAGCCGCACCGCGCGACTCGCGATCCCCCGTCCCCGGCTCTCCCGCGCCGTCCAGTAGCCCAGCTCGCATCGGCCCTCCACCCAGTCGGCGTGGACGATTCCCACGGAGCCGAGGAGGTCGTCGGTCGTCGCGTCGACCACGAGCAGGTGCAGGAGCTCGCCCACCTCCCGGGCCGCTGCCTGCTGCTCGTGCCACCGCTTGGCCTCGGCCTCGCCGTAGGGAGAGGGGACCCGCGTCCAGCGCGGTATGTCCGGATCCTGCAGCGCGCGGACGATCGCGGGAAGGTCGGAGTCCGCCTGCAGACGCAGGCGGATCTCGCCGTCGCTCACGCCGTCGACGGGGAACTCGATCGGCCGCCCGTCGCCCGGCGTCACGACGCAGCGGCGAACAGCCGCCGGCTGCCCGGCACGCCCTTCAGCTCGTGCTCGCCCCCCTCCGGTTCACCGACCACATAGGCGTGGCACCTCTCGCACGGGCGAGGAGGCTATGAGGCTGGCGCGGGGGCCGCGGCTCGCCGCTCGGCGAGCAGGTCCGCGATCTCCGCCATGATCCGGTTGAGATCGAAGTCCTTCGGCGTGTAGACGCGGGCCACGCCGGCGTCGCGGAGGGCCTGCGCGTCAGCGGCTGGGATGATGCCGCCGACCACCACCGGCGCGTCTATACCCTGCTCGCGAAGGAGCCTGACGGTCTCGGGTACGAGCTGGCGGTGGGAGCCCGAGAGGATCGACAGCCCCACGACGTCGACGTCCTCGTCGCGCGCCGAGGCGGCGATCTGCTCGGGCGTCAGGCGAATGCCCTGGTAGATCACCTCCATGCCGACGTCGCGCGCCCGCACCGCGATCTGCTCGGCCCCGTTGGAGTGACCGTCGAGGCCGGGCTTTCCCACCAGGATGCGCGGCCGGTGCCCGAGGGCCTCGGAGAGCTCGTTGACCCGCTTACGCAGCGCGGCCAGCAGGTCGCCGTCGGCGCTCTCGGCGGCCGCGCCCACCCCGGTCGGGGCCCGGTAGTCACCGAACACCTCGCGCAGCACGCCGGCCCACTCGCCGGTGGTGGCACCAGCCTTCGCGGCCTCGATCGTCGCCGGCATGATGTTGGTGGACTCGCTGCGGGCGGCCTCCGCGAGCTGGTCGAGAGCCGCGTCGACGGCATCCTGGTCACGCTCTGACTTCCAGCGCTCGAGCGCCTCGCGGCGCTCGTGCTCCACCTCGGGGTCGGGGGTGAGGATGCCTCCGTCGGCCCCCGCCGTCAGGGGCGAGTCCTCGGTCTCGGTGAAGGAGTTCTGGCCGACAACCTTGATCTCGGCGCGCTCGATCTTCGCCACGCGCTCTCGGTGGGACTCGACCAGGCGCGCCTTCATGTAGGGGACCGCCTCGACCGCGCCCCCATGGCGCTCGACCGCGGTCATCTCCTCCCGGGCGCCCTCCGCCAGCTCGTCCACCAGGCCGTCCATCACCTTCGACCCCTCGAAGATGTCCGGGTACTCGAGCAGGTCGGTCTCGTTGGCGAGGATCTGCTGGATGCGGAGGCTCCATTGCTGGTCCCAGGGGCGAGGCAGCCCGAGCGCCTCGTTCCAGGCCGGGAGCTGGATCGCCCGCGCCCGGGCGTCGCGGCCGAGGGTGACGCCGAGCGACTCGAGCACGATCCTGGGAACGTTGTTCTCGGGCTGGGACTCGGTGAGGCCGAGCGAATTGACCTGCACGCCGTAGCGCATGCGCAGGTACTTCGGCTCGCTCACGCCGTAGCGTTCTCGCCCGATGTCCGCCCACAGGCGTCCCATCGCGCGCAGCTTCGCGTGCTCCTCGATGAACCGCACCCCGGCGTTCACGAAGAACGAGATGCGCCCGAAGACGCGGGGGAAGTCCTCCTCGGCGACCTGGCCGCGAGCCCTTGTTGTGTCCAGCACCGCGATCGCCGTCGAGAGCGCGTAGGCGATCTCCTGAATTGGGGTCGCGCCCGCCTCCTGAAGGTGGTAGCTGCAGACGTTGATCGGGTTCCAGCTGGGCACCTCGTTGACGGTGAACGCAACCGTGTCGGCGATCAGCCGCATCGACGGCTCGGGCGGGAAGGCGTAGGTGCCGCGCGAGAGGTACTCCTTGATGATGTCGTTCTGCGTCGTCCCCTTGAGGCTCGTCCGCTCGATGCCGTTCTCCTCGGCGACCGCCACGTAGAGCCCGAGCAGCCAGGCGGCGGTGGCGTTGATCGTCATCGACGTGTTCATCTCGTCGAGCGGGATCCCGTCGAACAGGGCATGCATGTCGCCCTTGTGCGCTATCTGCACGCCCACCTTGCCGACCTCGCCGCGCGCGAGCGGGTGATCGGGGTCGTATCCGGTCTGGGTGGGGAGGTCGAAGGCGACCGAGAGGCCCGTCTGCCCCTTGGCGAGGTTCCGCCGGTAGAGCTCGTTCGAGCGACGGGCGTCCGAATGACCCGCGTACGTGCGCATCACCCAGGGGCGATCGGGCTCGGGGAGCCTGTGTTCGCTCATCTGTCGAGAATTCTACGTTTGAGGGGCCGGTCTTCGAGCAGGGGAGCTGACGGCGGGGGGCGCTGGCCGCGGGCGCCCGCGCGTGTTGCAAGCTGTTGTAGGAGCGATGGCGAATCTGATCGACTGCATGCACCTCGGCCACGATCGCGTGATCGGCGCCTATGAGATCGACGGCCTGATCGTCGATCCGGGGCCGACCACGTGCCTAGAGAGGCTGCTCGCAGGGCTCGAGGGCGAGCCGCGGGCCCTCTTGCTCACGCACGTCCACCTCGACCACGCCGGCGCCTCGGGATCGCTGGTGGAGCGCTTCCCGAACCTGCGCGTCTACGTGCACGAGGTCGGGGCGCCGCACCTCACAGACCCCGAGAAGCTCCTCCAAAGCGCCGCGCGCCTCTACGGCGACGACATGGACCGGCTCTGGGGCGAGGTGAAGCCGGTGCCGCGCGCGAGCGTGGTCGCGCTCAGCGGAGGCGAGGAGGTCGAGGGCATCCGCGTCGCCTACACGCCCGGACACGCGAGTCATCACGTGGCGTACTTCGACGAGTCGAGCGGCGACGCCTACGTCGGCGACGTCGCCGGCGTGCGAATCCCCCCGAGCGAGTTCACCGTTGCGCCCACGCCGCCGCCCGACGTCGACCTCGAGGCGTGGGAGACCTCCCTCGACGTGATCGCCGAGTGGGACCCGGCGCGCGTCTGCCTCACTCACTTCGGCCCCGTCGAGGACGTCGCGGGGCAGCTCGAGCGCCTGCGGGAGGGCCTGCGCACGAACGCCGAGCGCGCCCGCGCCGGCGACCGGGAACGATTTCTCGATCAGGTCGAGGAGGAGATCGATCGGAACGCGGGCGCCGAGCTCGCGCTGCGGGTGCGCCAGGCGGCCCCTCCGGACCAGCTGTGGCTCGGGCTCGAGCGCTACTGGCGAAAGCGACCCACCACCGCAACCTGACGCCCCTCGGCTGGTTATCCACTTGACAAATCTCTGAAACGGCACCAGCCAGTTTCGGAGCTAACGCTCCTCACTTGATAAATCCCTGAAACGGCACCAGCCAGTTTCGGAGCTAAAGCTCCTCACTTGATTAACTGCACGGACCTCGCATGGCCCGTATTCGGACCACATTCCGGGGCGCTGCCCCATTCATTGCTCTGGCGGCACTCGGGATCGCCGCCGCGGCGGCGCTCGCGGGGGTCACCGTCTACAAGAACAACCTCTCGAGCAAGGCGGAGGCGAAGCAGCTTCGCCACGCCGAGGGCAAGCACTGCGACAAGTCGTGGCGACAGAAGGCGGGCAGCGTGCGCGTCAACGTCCCGAGGGGCCCGAATCTGTGCAGCTACCGGCCACCGGTGCAGGGCGACACGGCCGGGCCCGACCTCGACCTTCAGGCCAAGGGGAAGATCCTCAAGGCGACGCCGAAGGGCCTTCGCGGGGGCGCCTACGTGATGCTCGACGTTCGCGCGTCCAAGAGCACCGGTTACCAGCTTCGGGTGTTCCCGAAAGAGCACAAGTTCCAGCTCGTTCGCCTTCCTTCGGGCGGCGGCGAGTTCCCGGCAAAGGGCACGAGCAACGCGATCAAGGGCATCGACAAGCCCAACGTGCTGCGCTTGAGCGCCGTCGGCGACAAGGTGACGGCGAGCGCCAACGGCAAGAAGCTCGCCCACGTCACCGACTCCAACGCCGCCGAGGTCTCGGGCCGCCTGCTCGAGGTCGGGATCGGGGCCAAGAAGAGCTCGAGGAAGCCGGTCTCGGGGACGCTCGACGACCTCAAGGTCCAGGTGCCGAAGCCCTGACGCCCTGAGCGGCAACCCCTACCCTGAGGGCATGACGACGGAGACGCTCGAGCGTCCCCGCACCGGGGGGCCCGGCTCGGACCCCGGCGGGAATTGGCTCGTCATCGTGCTCAACGACAACCACAACACGTTCGACCACGTCGCGAACACCCTGGCCCGGGTAATCCCGGGCGTCAGCCTCGATCAGGGCCACCGGTTCGCCGATCGCATTCACAACTCGGGCCAGGCGACGGTGTGGACCGGCCCCCGGGAGACCGCGGAGCTCTACTGGGAGCAGCTCAAGGACGCGGGGCTCACGATGGCCCCGCTCGAACGGCATTAGGCGGCCGAGGCTCTAGTCGCCCGCCTCGACGGTCGCCGTGTCGACCGCGACGGTGTGCCAGCTCGGCAGCAGCGGCTTATTGAAGTAGTTGAGCGCCGCCTCGCGGAGCGCCGAGACGTCGTCCGAGTACCAGTAGCGCTCGAAGTCTGTGTGATCGTCCCACACCGAGACCTGGCGAAAGTGGAGCGGGTCGTCGACGTCGCGGGTGAGAAAGCACGCCCTCGCCCCATAGGAGCGGGCCCGGTCGAGCGCCGGGCGCCAGATCTCCAGCCAACGTTCGGAGCGGAACGGGTGCACGTGCCAATCGATGTAGTTGACGTCCGGCATCCGCGATCTTCGCGCTAGGTGCCCACCTCGGCCCAGATGGCCCCCGGTCCGTCTTCGTGCTTGCCCTCCTCCGCGTCGGTGGCGCCGACCATGATCGAGATCTTGCCCAGGTGCTTGTTCTCGTGCAGGAGCTGGTGTGCCCCGGGGACGCCCTCGAAGCCCATCGCCTGCCACAGCACGGGCCGGATCTTTCCCTCCGCCATCAGCTGGTTGGCGCGCATGCACTCGTACGCGTTGGCGAAGTGGGAGCCCAGGATCTCCTTCTGTCGCATCCACAGGTACCGAACGTCGAAATCGAGGTTGTAGCCGGAGGTCGCGCCGCAGATCACCACCTTGCCGAAGGGCTTGACGACGAGAACCGAGGTCGGGAAGGTGGCCTGGCCGACGTGCTCGAAGACGATGTCGGGGGCGTCGCCGAGGATCTCCTTGACCCGCTTCGAGAACCCACGCGAGACCGCAAACCGCTCCTTCTCCTCCTCCCGGGACTCCCCGCCCTTGCGCATCATCCCGGCGAACTCTCCCCGGTTGATGTAGTCGACCGCCCCGAGCCGCTTGACGAGCTCTCCCTTCTCGTCCGACGAGACCACGCCGACCGCGTTCGCCCCCGCCGCGGTGCAGAGCTGGGTCGCGAACACGCCGAGCCCGCCCGCGGCGCCCCAGATCAGCACGTTGTGGCCCGCCTGGAGCCGGCAGCGGTCGAGCAGCATTCGATAGGCGGTGAAGTAGGTGAGGCCATAGGCCGAGGACTCGACCCAGGAGAGGTTGCGGGGCTTCGGCAGGAGCTGCTGCGCCTGCACCTTGGTGAACTGCGCGAACGAGCCCCAGGTGGTCTCGTATCCCCAGATCATCTGGCTCGGCGCGGCCAGCGGGTCCAGGCCGTGGACCTCCACGTCCTCGTAAGAGGCCTGGTTGCAGTGGATCACGACCTCGTCCCCGGGCTTCCACTTGGTCACGCCCTCACCGACCTTCCACACGACCCCCGACGCATCGGAGCCGCCGATGTGGTGCCCCCAGTCGGGGTGGTCGCCGTAGCCGAACACCGACACCGGCTTGCCGAGCGCCGCCCAGACGTTGTTGAAGTTGACGCCCGCCGCCATCACCCGGACGATTACCTCGAAGGCTCCCGGCGCGGGCAGCTCGATCTCCTCGAGCTGAAACGCGTCCTTGGGCTCGCCCTCGCGCTCTGGGCGGATCACCCACGCCGCCATCGTCTTCGGCAGCTCGCCGGGCTCTTCGTCGAGCTTTGCGACCTCGGATACGTCTACGGCCACGGTCCTCCTCTCGGCATCGGGGAAGCGGGCGCATCCTAGCGTCATGCCGTCAGCTTCCTGTCCGATGCCCCGACTACTTTCGAGAGTCCACATGGAAGCCTCGAAGAGACCACAGCTCGAGCTCGACGACTCCCGCGCCGGCGGTGAGGACGTCGTGCGGGTGCTCGATGACCGCCTCGTCGTCGAGCGCCTGACCGTGAGCGACGAACGCGCCGCCCGCGTGGTGCGGGAGCGCGCCGAGGCGGGCCAGGGGCCGGCTCGCACGGTCTCCGATGCGATCGAGATCGGCGCCCGCGTCCTCGACCGCGAGGACGCCGCTGCGGAGGTCGATTATGTCCGCGCGGAGTTCGAGCGGCACGCGAGCGTCCTGCGGGACCGGCTCGGAAGGTCGCTCGAGGAGGGCGATCGCCGCCTGGCCGAGCGGATCGCCGAGACCTTCGATGGATCGCGTGACAGCTCGGTGCAAAAGGAGATCGATCGGTTGGTCTCAGAGGCGCTCGGAGAGCAACGTACGGCGCTCTTGAAGCTCTTCTCGGCCGAGGAGGGCGTCAATCCGCTGCACGACTTCAAGGGGGCGATGATCCGAGCCTTCAAGGCGCTGGACTCGCGCCAGCAGGCGGAGGGTGAGGAGAACCGGAAGCGGATCGAGGCACTGACGCGCGAGGTCGTCGAGCTGAAGAAGGAGCGCGAGGCGGACGAGCGGGTCGCGGAGGCCGAGGAGGCGGGAACCCGCAAGGGGCGCTCCTTCGAGGAGCGCGTTCACGAGGCGCTCGAGCGCATCGCCGCCGCGCGCGGAGACGCCGCCACCCATACCGGTGCGGAGGCGGCCGAGGGCGGGGGCAGGAAGGGCGACACCCTGGTCGAGATCGGCGCCTGCGAGGGGCCCGCCCAGGGCCGGATCGTCTTCGAGGCGAAGGACAAGAAGCTCTCCAGGAATGACGCGTGGACCGAGCTCAACGAGGGCATGGCCGCGCGCGCGGCCTCCTTCGGGGTGCTCGTCGTCGCCGGCGAGGAGCGGATTCCCGCCGGACGCGAGCAGCTTCGCGAATACGAGGGGAACAAGGCGATCGTCGCTGTGGATCGGGAGGAGCCCGGGGGCTTGGCGCTCGAGGTCGCCTACCGGCTCGCCGCCGCAAGGGTGGCCATCGCGCGCGACCGCGACCTCGCGGTCGATGCCGGTGCCGTCCGCGACGCGGCCGAGGAAGCGGTATCCACCCTGAAGCAGGCCCAGGCGATCCGCTCGACCCTGACGGGCATCAAGACGTCCTCCGATCGGGCGCGCGCCGGACTGGACGCGATGGTCGCGGCCCTCCAGGCCAAGCTGGAGCGGATCGACTCGCTCGTGGCCGAGGCGGAGACGGAGTAGCCGCCGCTACGGCAAGAGCAGCTTGTTCTGTGAGCCCTTGCGCTCGGGCCCGACCTTGATCGAAGCCGGCGCGGCGCGCGCCCCCTGCCCGGCCGTCGCCTGGTAGTCGCCCTCCTTGAGGTTGGCCTTCAGGTAGCCCGGCGCTCCCGGCTCGATCTCGCCGCTCGAGACCTTCTTCCGTGGCCCCGTGATCGTGAAGTCGATCGGGGAGTCGGAGAGGTTGGCGACGGTGAAGTTGACAAGCCCGGCGCCGAAGCGATCGGGCGAGACCACCACCTTCTTCGCGTCCACCTTGGCGCTGACCTCGATCGGGGAGGGCGGGCGCGGATCGTTCGGAAAGCTCTCCGAGCCGCATGCGGCGAGCGATGCGACCGCGAGCGCCGCGAGCGCTCCGAGCGCCGCCATGCGCCCGCGCGGTGAGGCACTTCCCGAACCCCTCGTGCCCATTGAGGCAAATGTAGCCAACGGGTCGCCCGCTCGGCGCAGGTGGACCCACTGCTCCCCGCCGCAGCTAGCGCCGGGTTTCGCCGCGCTTGCGGCGGAGAGCGCTTAAAAGGGCAGCTCGACGACCTCGGCGCCCACGCCCGGGCCGACGACGACCCGCGCCCCCGGCTCGGCCTCCCGGCGGATCACCGCGAGCGCGATCGGTGCGTGGACCGGTGAAATGACCGCGGTTCCGACCTGTCCCAGCTCGCGCTCGCCGAGCGTGATCGGATCGCCGGCGGTCACCCGCGCCTCCAGGCGCAGCCCCCGCAGGTGGCGGTTGGGTTTGCCCTTGTAGTGAAGGCGGGCCACGGTCTCCTGGCCGATGTAGCAGCCCTTGGTGAAGCTCACGGCGCGACCCTCGATGCCCGCCTCCTGCGGGATCGTGGCCGTCGTCATCTCGCGGCCGAATCGAGGCCTCCCGGACTCGACGCGGACGATCTCCGCGGCGTCCGTGGTGACCGGCACGGCTCCGGCGGCCTCCAGGTGCTCGCCCAGCGTCCCCGCATCGCCGGAGCCGCAGACGAGATCGACGCCCAGGTCGGTGGCGACCGCGCGGACCGCAATCCCCCCAACCTCGAGCTCGCGGTGGGAATGCTCATGGGCGAGCGCGCTGGACCCCGCGATCCCGGGGGCGCCGGGGCCGATCAGGGAGAGGATCGCGCGCTCGGCGCCGAGCTCGGAGATCTCGACGTCGCGGCCGACCTTGTACATGGATAGGTGGCGGAGCACGGCGTCGAGCGGATCCGGCTCAGTGTCCAGCCAGGTCCCCTCGTCGAGGCGCAGCGCTCGCATGTCCGCCTGCATGTGTCCCTTGCGGTCGAGCAGGGCCGCGTAGCACCCCTCCCCGGGGCCGAGAGCTTCGAGGTCGTTCGTGAGCTGGCCCTGGAGGTAATCGATCGCCTCGGAGCCGTGGACGAAGAGCTTCCCGCGCGCGGAGCGATCGAGCCACCCGGCGCCCTCGCGAAGGGCCCGGTACTGCCCGTCGAGCTCGACCGCGACCTCGGTGCTCATCGCCCCCGATTGTAGGAGCGAGCGACGTCGAGCCAGCGGGCCCTCTCCCAACCCAGCGCCGCATCCGGGTCGCCCGTCCGGTCGCCTGCTATTTTTAGCCCGGACTAAATTAAGCTTTCATCATGGCGCATACACGCACATCGAGCAAGGCGAGGCTGTCCGAGCGCCGCAGCGCGCCCGCCTCGGAGGCGGTGGAGGACTACGCCAAGGCCATCTACGGCCTCGAGCTCCACGGCGAAGGGCCGATCACGACTTCCGCGCTCGCGGCGCGCCTTGACGTGGCGCCCTCCTCGGTGACGGCGATGCTGAAGCGCCTCGACGAGATGGGCCTCGTTCGCTACGAGCCCTACCACGGCGTCACCCTGACCACCGCCGGCGAGCAGGTGGCGCTGGAGGTGATTCGCCACCACCGCCTGATCGAGTCGTTCCTCGCGCAGGCACTCGAGATGCCGTGGGACCGGGTCCACGACGAGGCGGAGGTGCTGGAGCACTACATCTCCGAGGACCTCGAGCGGCTGATCGCCGACAAGCTCGGCAACCCGTTGCTCGATCCGCACGGCGATCCGATCCCGAGCCCGGAGCTCGATCTGGCGGCCGACCGCACGACGGCGCTCGCCCGGCTCGAGGCGGGGCAGGTCGGAGTCTTCGCGCGCGTCTCCGACTCCGACCCGGACATTCTTCGCTACCTGGCCGAGCTCGGGATTCGCCCGGGGGTGCGCCTGGAGATCACCGGGATGCAGCCGTTCGGCGGGCCGCGCTTCGTTCGCGTGGGCGGGCGAGAGCATGCGCTCGGGGGCGAGCTCGCCGAGAAGATGAGGGTCGAGCTCGAGCGGCCAGCGCGATGAACCGGGCCCTCGACTCGACGATCCCATCGGCGACGCCCGCCGCGCCCCCGAACGGCGACGGCGTCGGCGTCGAGGATGTCCTGCCTGGCGAGGCCGCGGTCGCCCGCGCCGCGCGCCGCTCGCTCGAGGGCCGCGCCCGCGGCCCGGCCCGCGTCTGGCCGTTCCTGGGTCCCGCGTTTATCGCCGCGGTCGCCTACATCGACCCCGGCAACTTCGCCACCAACATCACCGGGGGCGCGAAGTTCGGCTACCTGCTGTTATGGGTCGTGCTGGCGGCGAACCTGATCGCGATGCTCGTCCAGACGCAGTCGGCGAAGCTCGGGATCGCGACCGGCAAGAACCTCGCCGAGCTCTGCCGCGAGCGCTTCAGCCGCCGCACCTCGATCGGCCTCTGGCTGCAGGCCGAGGTGGTCGCGATGGCGACCGACATCGCCGAGGTCGTCGGCGCCGCGCTCGGGCTCAACCTGCTGTTCGGGATCCCGCTGTTCGCGGCCGGGCTGATCGCCGGCGCCGGCGCCTTCACGATCCTGATCCTCCAGCAGCGCGGCTTCCGCCAGCTCGAGGCCGGGATCACGG
>JBKPIV010000060.1:0-5398 GCA_046730395.1 Actinomycetota bacterium
AGCGGCGTCGAGTACACCAGGTCGACCTTGTCGCGGATCCCGCGTTCACGTAGATACCAGTCGGCCAGGAAGGCGAACTCGAGCGGCGCGACCGGGCACTTGATCGGCATGTCGACCAGGTTCACGACCAGGCGGCCGCCGTCGAAGCGCTCGAGCCTCCCCCGTAGCGCCTCCGCGCCCTCGGGGCTGTAGAAGGTAAAGACGCGCTCATTCCAGCCGGGCCCGGCCAAGCCCTCGGTCTCTTCGGGCTGCAGGCGGACGCCGCTGGCGACGACGAGCACGTCGTACGGCAGAACCGTGCCGTCCTCGAGCCGGACCTGGTCACGGTCGAGCGCGACCGACTCGGCCTCGTGTTCGTGGAAGACGATTCCGTTGCGGAGCTGGCGCCGGCGCGGGCGCACGATCTCGCCGATCTGCGCGAGGCCGAACGGGACAAAGAGCAGGCCGGGCTGGTACACGTGCCGGTCGTCGCGGTCGACGACGTGGATCTCCGCCTCGTCGGTATCGAAGCGGCGGCGTAGTCGGTTCGCGGTCATCGTGCCGCCGGTGCCGCCGCCGAGGATCACGATCTGTTTTCGGGCCACGGCTGCTCCCCTTCCTCTGCTCCCCTTCCTCGGGTGCGCTGACAGCGTCACCCAGAGGCGGGTTCGCGGCATCGGGGCGCAGCCGGAATCGAGCTGCGGACAACTACTCGGTTGGGTAGTTGTCCGCAGCTGCGATCAGCGCCGCTGCGGATGCGCCGCGCTCGCGCCCGCGCGACGATGCGCGACGTGACAGTTCAGCATTCGCTTCCCGACGATCTGGTCGAACTGATCGCCCAGCGATTCCGGGTGCTGAGCGAGCCGACCAGGATCAAGCTGCTCGACCGCCTGCGCGAAGGCGAGGCAAGCGTGCTCGAGCTCACTGATCTGATCGGGACGACGGAGCAGAACGTCTCAAAGCACCTCGGCGTGCTCCGACGGTCAGGGATCGTCAGGCGGCGCAAGCTCGGCAACTTCTCCTACTACGCGATCGCAGACGAGAGCGTCTTCGTGCTCTGCGAGCAGGTGTGCGGCAGCCTCGAGCAGGAGCTCGAGGCGCTCCGTCAGATCGTCTCGGCGAGGGGAGTCTGATGCTCGAGCTCTTCCAGGCCGAGTGGTGCCCCGCCTCGCGGCGCGTCCGGCAACGGCTCACGGAGCTCGGGGTCGACTACATCATCCGACAAGTCCCGGTCGAGCGGGACGAGCGGTTCGCCCTCGTCGAGGCGAGCGGCGCCGACACCATCCCCGTGCTTGGGCTCGAGAACGGGCAGACGATCGTCGGCGAGGAAAACATCGTCGCTTATCTCGGTGAGCACTACGTCGATGCCGCCGGAGGTGAGGCGCATCGCCGCAAAGCCGAGCAGGCAATGGCTCGCTACTTCGAGGAGGAATGCGCCTCGGGTACACGGCTGCGCCCGGCGCGCGAGCCCGGGCTCGGCGGCGCGGCGCGACAGTAGAACTGCCTGAGCGAGGCCGCGCGCTTCTAGAGGATGGAGGTTGCGTCGCGGGCGAGGAGCACCGCCGCCAGGACGATCACCAGGAGCGTGAGACCTTCCCGGGCCTGGCGAGCAGATGGGGCCGTCGAGCCAGAGACCTCTCGCGCGCGCGGCTCGCCGTCGGGTTCTCTCGAGCCACAGTGCTTATGCCCCCAAAGTGGCTTGAGCGGTGCGCACCATGCTCATCGTCTCCCGACCGACGATCCCGCTTGGCGCGGGGGCCCGGTGGCCGTCCTTAACTCACCGCTTTCTTCAAGAGCGCGGCGATCCTTGCCTCCTCATCGGCGGTCAACTCCGTTAGAGCGAAGGCGGTCGGCCACATGGCGCCTTCGTCGAGGTTCGCCTTGTCGCTGAAGCCGAACGTCGCGTACCTCGTCTTGAACTTCTGCGCGCTTTGGAAGAAGCAGACGATCTTGCCGTCCTTGGCATACGCGGGCATCCCGTACCAGGTTTTCGGCGAGAGGGCTGGCGCGCTGGCTTTGATGATCGCATGGAGCCGCTTGGCCATGGCGCGATCCGGTTCCTGCATCGCGGCGATCTTCGCGAGCACGTCGCCTTCCCCGTCCGCGCGCGGGCCGCGGCGCGCGTCCGCCTTCAGCGCTTGGGCGCGCTCCTTCATCGCGGCTTGTTCCTCGGCGGTGAATCCCTTGGACTTCTTGTTGGTCGCGGTGGTGCTCTTGGCGGACTTCTGCGTGCCCTTCTTTGCGGGTTTCCTCTCAGCCATTGCGAAGTACCTCCGTGCGTCGAACGAGTCCCATTCGCCTGACCTCCGCTGCGATCGCCAGAAGGGTCAGCGCAGCTCCTGGATGCGGATCAGGTTGCCCGCGGGATCGCGGAAGGCGCAGTCGCGGACCCCGTACGGCTGCTCGGTCGGCTCCTGGACGACCTCGGCGTCGCCGGCCTGCAGCCGCTCGAAGGTGCCGAGCGCCTCAACGTCCAGCGGTTGCGCGTACTCCCGGTCGATCCGGTCGCGAACCCGGCGCAGCCGCTCGAGGTCGCGCAGGTGCTGCGCCGCGGCGGGTCTGCTGGTCACTGCGAGATCGTGCCACGTTGCGCCGGGGCGCCGGCGTCCCGCCCCACTCCGCGTCCGCTCTGGCCCAGTCTGGCCCCCTTTCGTTTGACCTGCTCAGGCCATGAGGTATCCGTCACTCGTCCCGCTCATCGCTCGATGTCGTGACGATCAGAGCGAAAGACGTTCTCTGGGTCGTATCTCGCCTTGATCTGGAGGAGGCGCTTGCGGTTGCTGCGGTGGTACGCCGTTGCCCACGCGTCGAGGTCGGGGTCGGCGAAGTTGGGAAAGACGCCGCCCGAGCCGTACCGATGCGCCAGCGCCCACGAGCGTGTGAGCCAGGTGCGCGCGTCGTCGTGGTCACTGCTCGAGGCGGCGGCGCCGAGGCTGACGCCTCGATCGCGCCGCGGGGGAGCGGCTTGCGGAAGAACTCGGACTTGTTGAAGAGGACGTAAGGCGGGGCCGGCTCGTTGTCTGATTCCGTCCCGGGCTGTCCGAGCCCCGGCGCTTCTCGGCCAGGAAGTGCCTGGCAGCCGCATAGGAAAGCCGCTGGAGCGAGCGCGAGACGGGATCGGCGCCGGCTCGGACCGCGAGCTGGTCGACGAGACTGGCGGTCTCGCTCTTCGTGCCCAGGCTGGCGCCGAAGAGCGTGAGGGTGGGCAGTCGGTCGGCGTCGCTGAACGTGTTCAGAAGCAGGCTGGCGGCGAGCTCGTTCGGCGCGTCTGGCGCCCACGCTTGTCACGCTTCGAGTACGGCGTTCGCCGCGCCGAGCGGCCAGCCCACCCGAAAGCAGGTGAGCGCGGGCACGGGCACGGTCCTGAACACGAACCGGGTGACGACGCCGACTTGTCCGGCGCCGGCGCCCCGCAGGGCCCAGAACAGGTCGCTGTAGCGCTCCGCGTCGCAGCCGACGACGCGACCGTCCGCGAGAACGACCTCCGCCTCCAGCAGCTGATCGGAGGTGAGCCCGTAGGTACGGCCGAGGATGCCAAGACCGCCGCCGAGAGTCAGGCCCGCGATCCCGACGGTCGGGCAGGAGCCGGCTGCGATCGTGCGGCCTTCGCCTTCCAGCCGAGCATAGATCGCGCCGAGGGTCGCACCGGCTCCAATCGTCGCTAGCGTGCCCTGGAGCTCGACGGAACAGAGCGGGCTGAGATCGATGACGAGTCCTCGCGTGGTCGAGCAGCCGGCAAAGCAGTGCCCGCCGCTCCGTGTCGCGAGTGTGAGCCCTAGATCCCGTGCGCGCGCGACCGCCTGCGCGACGTCCGCTGGCGTGCTGCACCGGACGATCGCGGCCGGGCGGATGTGCGCGTACTGTGCAAACGTCGGCTTCCGCGCTTCCTCGTACGCCGCCGACTCAGGAAGGATCACCTGACCGCCGACTGCGCGCTGGAGGGCGGCGAGCTCAGCGTGCACACGAGACGTCAGGGAGCGTCCTCCTCGATCGACTGCGGCGACGCCGAGCCCGGCTGCCCTTCGCGCGGCTCGAGATCACTCTCGCTCCGAGCGTCCCGGCGCGCTCGGTGGGGCGTGTGGAGCTCTAGATGGACGACCGGCCGGGGCGGTCGCTGGTTCGTGCTCCATCGGTCGCCTCCCACCGCATTCGTCACTCGCTCTCATACTCGTCGTGCCGGCGGATCCAGAGCTGCCACGCCTCGCCCTCGTCGCGGCCCTTCGGTGCGTGGTCGAGGATCGGGCAGTAGCCCATCACGAACTCCAATCCACGCCACGTCGTCGAGTACGTGTGGTAGACGGTGCCGCCGTCTCGTACGAACGTGCTGAAGCCGGGGCTCTCGGTGAGGTAACCGGCGACGTCGGTGCCAGTCGCCCTGGCGTTCTGCTCAACGATCGGCGGTAGCCCGCTCCCCGTCATCTGCGCGACCGCCTCGCGGCCCTGTTCCTCCGTGTGCGAGAAGCCGAGGTCGAAGTTGAAGTCGGTGCGTGCAGTCGAGACCCAGGGAAGACTCCAACCCATGCGGCGCTTGTAGGGCTGCAGCTTCTGCAGCGGTGCCTGCGAGACGAGCAGGAACGTCACGTCGCGAGCGTGCAGATGTGGGAGAACGCCGTTGACTGTGTCGGCGATCGACGAGTTGACCGGGCAACCGGCCTCGTAGCTGGGGCCGAACATGAAGTGGTAGACGAGCAGCTGGGATCGTCCGTCGAACAGCTCGACGAGCGCCTTCTCGCCCTCGTCCGTGTCGAAGCGATACTCCTTCTCCACGGGCACCCAGGGCAGCTCGCGTCGCTGCCGCGCGAGCTGGTCGCCGAGCGTCGTGTGCTCCTTCTCGCGAAGGAGTAGCTGCTCGCGTGCGGCGAGCCATTCCTCACGTGTTCCGATCGTATGTTCGGTCATTGCTCCTCCTCCTGTCTTGTCTGCGGTCGTCGCGTGAGAGCTCATCCCAGCCTCCTTCTCACGCCAGTCGCCGTGGCGGTCGCGTGGACGGTTCGTCGGTCGGTTTGTGCGGACGTCCGGTCGAGGCACTAGGTTCCTTGAAGGAACCAACATACAGACAGTCTCCTAAGGAAACTAAGCTAGGATGCGCCTATGCAGAGGACCAGCTTCGGGGACATGGCCTGCTCGATCGCGCGCACGCTGGAGGTGGCCGGCGAACCCTGGTCGCCCCTCATCATTCGCGACGTCTGGCTCGGCCTCACCCGTTTCCACGAGATCCAGCGCGACCTCGGCATCTCCCGCAAGGTGCTCGCCGAGCGCCTCAAGTGGCTCGTCGGCCAGGGCGTGCTCGAGCGGCACGGACATCGTCGGCTACCTCACCGAGACGCCCGGCTTCAGCACGTTCGTCCGGGAAGACGGCGTCGTCTACCACTCGTACTCGGCGACCTGGCGTGGGCTGGAGTTCGTCATGGGCTACTAC
>JBKPIV010000061.1:0-10078 GCA_046730395.1 Actinomycetota bacterium
CCCGAAGGCGGCGCCGGCGAGCGCGAGCTCGGCGATCGGCGTGTCGAAGACCCGCCCCGGGCCGAAGCGCTCCTGGAGGCCGCCCGTGACCGCGAACACGCCGCCGGGCGCGGCGACGTCCTCCCCGAAGAAGACCACCGAGGGGTCGCGCTCAAGCTCCTCGGCGATCGCGGCCCGGATCGCGTTGCGGAACTCGAGCTCCGGTTCGGCGGCTGGCGCCTCCTTCTCGACCGCCGCCTTCTCTTCGTGCTCCGCACTCACCCGATACTCCGCGCCGAAGCCGCCCTCAGGTTCGGGGAAGGGCGCTTCTCGCGCCGCCTCGACTGCCGCGTTGAGCCGGCCGCGGACCTCGTCTTCAAGAGCTGCGATCTCCGGTTCAGAGACGCCGCCAGCGATCAGTCGCTGGGCCGCGATCGACAACGGGTCGCGCTCCAGCCAGCGCTCGACCTCCTCGGTCGGACGGTACTTCGCCGGGTCTGACTTCGAGTGGCCGAAGTGCCTGTACGTTTGGCACTCGAGCAGCGTCGGGCCATCACCGTTTCGGGCGCGCTCACTGGCCTCGCCGGCAGCCGCCTCGACCGCCCAGAGGTCGTTGCCGTCCACGACCGTGAACGGGATGCCGTAGGCGCCGGCGCGAACGGCGATCTCGCTGCCAGCCGTGACGTTGCGCATCGGCGTGAACTCGCCGTAGAAGTTGTTCTCGCAGACGAACACGGCGGGGAGCGCGAACACCGCCGCGAAGTTGAGGCACTCGTGGAAGTAGGCCTGGTTCGCCGCGCCATCACCGAAGAAGGCGACCGAAACGCGACCCCGGCCGCGGGACGCCAGCGCCGCGCCGGTGGCGGCGGCGATGCTGCCGCCGACGATCCCGAAGCAGCCGACGAGCCCGTGCTTGAGGTCGACCACGTTCATCGACCCGGCCCGACCGCCGCAAACGCCGGTCGCCCGCCCCAACATCTCAGCGGCAAGCTGCTCCGGATCGGTCCCCTTCGCGAGCGCGTGCCCGTGGCCTCGATATGTCCCGCTGACCAGGTCGCCGTGTTCCAGCCCCATGCAGACCCCGACTGGGACGGCCTCCTGACCCGCCGACAAGTGAGTCGTTCCGTGAACCTCGCCGCTCAGAAAGAGCCGGTGGATGTGCTGCTCGAACTCACGGATCAGGACCATGCGACCGTAGCCGTCGAGGTAATCCCGCAGGTCCCGCCCGCCCGCGGCCCGTTCGGCGGCTACTTCGCGTTGCGCTGCATGGCTTTCCTGCGTGCTCAACGCCTCGAGCCCGCTAGTGCTCTCGCCGCCTCTGCGAGCTCCTCCAGCCCGTCGCTGACGGGCCCGTCCTCTGGCTCCAGTCGCAGTCCGGACGCCTCCGCTTGAACATCGAGGATCGCGGCGAAGTCCTCGTCCGTGCGGCCCCGCGCAATCAGGGCCTGAACCACCTCTCGCGCCGCGGCCGCGACCGGCATCGGGACCTCGAGATCCGTCGCGAGCTCGAACCCGAGGTCGAAGTCCTTGCGCAGCAGGACCGGGGTAAACGTCGGCGAGTAGTCGAGCTTCACCATGGCTGGGGTCTTGTAGCGGGTGAACATCGAGCCCATGACGCTGTGGTTGATGAAGTGGAGGAGGTCGGCGCGGGCGATGCCGCCCTTCTCGGCCAGCACCGCGATCTCGGCCAGGGATTGCGCCACAACCCCGAGCAGCAGGTTGTGACAGATCTTCGCGAGCCGAGCGCGCTCGCCTTCGCCGACGTACGTCGCGCCTTGGCCGAGCATCCCGAAATAGGGCTCGACTTCGCGAAATGCGCGCTCCGGGCCCGAGACGACGAACGTCAAGAGCCCTGCCGCTACGACGTTGGGGTTGCCGCTCACCGGCGCAGCCAGTAGAGCAACTCCGCGCTCGGCGGCATGCCGCCTAACCCGCTCTGACGCCTCGATCGAGACCGTCGTCGAATCGACGATGACCGTGGGGTTCGCCGCGCGATTCGAGAGCAGCCCGGACGGCCCTGCCACCACCTCGACAAAATCGTCGGATTGCGAGACGATCGTGAAGACGATCTCCCGATCGGCGAGCTCCGCAGGCGAATCGACGATCCGCGCGCCGATCTCTGCAAGGGGCTCGGCCTTGGAGCGAGTGCGGTTGTAGACGGCGACATCGCAGCCGGCCTCCAGCAGCCGCGTGACCAAGCTGTATCCCATCCGGCCCGTGCCAATCCATCCGAGCCGTCTCGCACCCTGCTTGCCGTCATCCATCGAGCTCTCCACGTCTTTGTGCCTCCGCCGCACCCAAAGCCGCACCGACCGTCCGCGGGGCCTTGCAATCGTTTGCAAAATAGCCTACCCCAACCGCCTCCAGGCGTCAATCCCTCGCCGGGGATACACTTTTGCAAACGATTGCGGAGGGGCCACTATGGGACTGAAGACATACGGGTCGATGGGCGTGGACTGGGAGGAAAGGGTCCGCTTCGACCGCCTGCGCGATCAACGGCTTCAGCGGATCGCGAAGCTCCTCGCTGAGTCCGAGCTCGGGGCGCTGCTCTGCTTCGACATGACCAACATCCGCTACATAACCGCCACCCACATCGGCACCTGGGCCCAGGACAAGCTGAACCGCTTCTGCCTCCTTCCCCAGGGCGACCCCCCGATCATGTGGGACTTCGGCTCCGCCGCCCGACACCACCAGCTGTACAACCCGTGGCTCGGCGAGGAACGCTCCCGCGCCGGAATCTCGACCCTTCGCGGAGCGATGGCCCCCGAGGCCGGCCGGGCCGAGAACGTGGCGGAGAAGATCCACGCCGAGCTGGCCGAGCGGCACCTCCTCTCCGAGCCGGTTGGCGTCGACGCGGTCGAGCCCCCGGTGCTATTCGCGCTGCGCGCACGCGGCATCGAGGTCGTCGATGGCCAGCAGCTCATGCAGGCGGCGCGCGTGATCAAGAACGAGGACGAGATCACCCTGCTGAACGCGGCCTGCGCGATGGTCGACGCGGCGTACGAAGAGCTTTACCGCGAGATGCGTCCGGGAATCCGCGAGAACGAGTGCGTCGGCCTGGTCAACAAGGCGCTCTACGACATGGGGTCGGAGTTCGTGGAGGGCGTGAACGCGATCTCCGGCGAGCGCTGCAACCCCCACCCCCACGTCTATACCGACCGCGCTCTGCGCCCCGGGGACCCCGCCTATTTCGACATCCTCCACAGCTTCATGGGGTACCGGACGTGCTACTACCGCACCTTCGCCGTCGGCAGCGCCTCACGGACCCTGGTGGATGCCTACAAGCGCTGCCGCTACTACCTGGACGCCGCGATCGACCTGATCCGGCCAGGGGTGACCACAGGGGACGTTGTGAAGGTCTGGCCGCGGGCCGACGAATTCGGGTTTGCCGACGAGGAGGCGGCATTCGCACTCCAGTTCGGCCACGGGGTCGGCCTCGCGATCTGGGAGAAGCCCATCTTCTCGCGGCTGGTCTCGCTGGACCACCCAGAGGAGGTGCGCGAGGGCATGGTGTTCGCGCTGGAGACCTTCTGGCCCGCGTCGGACGGCTGGTCGGCAGCCAGGATCGAGGAGCAGTTGGTCGTGACCGCCGACGGCTGCGAGGTGATCACGCGCTTTCCCGCCGAGGACCTCGTGATCGCAGGTAGGCCTTACTACACGGTCGGCGGATCGCTGCCGCTGGAGCGCGAAACTCAGTCGAACCTCAACACGCGGCTGGACGCCGCGACGCGGGAAGCGAGCCCCGAGAACGCCGGACCGTCGCGCGACGGCGACGCAGATGGTCCCGCGACGCGCCTGCCGACCGGCGACACCGGCGCGGCCACAGTCCGGTGATGGAAGCGAAGAAGCGGACCATGAGGAGGCGTCGATGAGCCCAGACCATGCATCAGGGCAGACGCTGACCGCCGACGCACGCGAGGCGGAGGCGAGCGAGGCGCGCAGCGGGACCTTCGTCGACGGGAGCTGGGTGGACCCGTCGGCGGCGGAGACGTTCACGGTGGTGGAACCGGCGACCGGCGCCGAGCTGGCCCGGATCGCGGCATCCGGCCAGGCGGATGTCGACGCGGCGGTGGCGGGTGCCGAGCGGCGCTTCGCCGAGGACTGGCGGTGGCGCTCGCCACGCGAGCGCGGCGCCATGATGCGCCAGGTCGCCGCGCGGATCCGCGACCACGTGGACGAGCTCGCCGAGCTGGAGGCGAGGGAGGTGGGAAAGCCGCGACGCGACGCGACGCGGTTCGACGTCTCGTTCAGCCACTCGGCCTTCGACTACTTCGCCGGGCTCGCTGACACGCTCCACGGGGAGATCCTCGACCAGGGGCCGATCGAGGCCCGGATCGTCAACGAGCCGTACGGCGTCGTCGCGGCCATCCTGCCCTTCAACTGGCCACCGATCCACTTCTCGAAGAAGTGCGCCCCGGCACTGGCGGCCGGGAACACGGTCGTGATCAAGCCCGGTGAGCAGGCGCCGCTGGCGGTGTTGCGCCTGGTCGAGATCGCCAACGAGGTGCTGCCGCCCGGCGTCATCAACGCGGTTTCCGGAATCGAGGCGGGGGCAGCGCTCTCCCGCCACTCCGGCGTCAACCGGATCACGTTCACGGGCGCGACCGCCACGGGCCGCAAGGTCCTCGAGAGCGCCGCCCAGAACCTGACCTTCTCGACGATGGAGCTTGGGGGCAAGAATGCCCTGCTCGTGCTCGCGGATGCGGACCTCGACCTGGCGCTCGACGTGTCGCTCGAGGGGATGTACTACAACCAGGGCGAGGCCTGCACCTCGACGGCCCGAATCCTCGCCCACGAATCGATCCACGACGAATTCCTCGAGCGCTTCGCGCGAGCCACGGAGCGGCTTATCGTCGGCGATCCGCTCGACCCGGCGACCGACATCGGGCCGATGGTCGACGCCCGGCAGCGGGATCGGGTCCTCGAATACCTTCGGATCGGGCTCGACGAGGGCGCGAGGCTGGTCACGCAGGGGATCGTTCCCGATGACGAGCGGTTGCGCGATGGCTTCTGGGTCGCTCCAGCCGTCCTAGCCGACGTCACCCCGCAGATGCGGATCGCCCAGGAGGAGATCTTCGGGCCAATCGCCTGCGTCATCCCGTTCACCGACGAGGACCAGGCGATCGCGATCGCCAACGGGACCGAGTACGGGCTTACGGCGGCGATCTGCACTCGCGACGAGGCGCGTGCTTGGCAGCTCGCGCTGCGCTTGGAGGCGGGCATGGTGTTCGTCAACAACTACATGCGCCGTGCCTTCCTCGGCTCGCCCTTCGGCGGCGTCAAGGGCAGCGGGTTCGGGCGGGAGAACGCCGCCGAGACGCTGTACGAGTTCGTTCGCTCGAAGAACATCCGGTTCCCCTCGGGCCGTGGTTCGATCCAGACCTGGCCCCCACGCGACTGAGCACGACCGCGGCTCACGCTACGCGCCGCAACCCGCGCGCGACCTGGTGCAGGCGCTCCGAACCGGTCTCGGTGACCAGCACGAGCTCGCCCGTTTGCACGCCCGCGGTCTCGTCGCGGGTCACCACGTTCGGTTGCACGACGAGGGTCATCCCCGCCTCCAGTGTGAGCTCGGGGATCGGCGTGAGCTGGCGGCTTCGGCTGCCGAGTACCGGCTGCAGGTACCCGCCGACGAATCCGTGGACGAGATCGTCACGGGTCGTGTACCCGGCCTCCTCGATCAGTCCCGAGGCCGCGACGAGCTCGGCCGCCGCCGTTCCCGGGTGCACGCGTTCGAGGATCATGTCGAAGGCGGCGTCGGCAACCTGGTGCAGATCGACGTACTGCTGAGTGGGCTCGGCGCCGACCGCGAACGTGCGCAGGACCTGGCCGGCGTAGTCCCAGAACGAGGCGCTGATCTCGCAGGCTACGGCGTCTCCGGCGACCACCCGGCGGCTCGAGGTCCACTGCGCCGGCGCCACCAGCCCCGGGTCAGCCATCGAGGTGACCCCGAAGTAGTGGACGTGAGTGCGCCCGCCGTTCCCGACGTAGGCGCGCTCGCAGATGTCGGCGAGCTCGTGCTCGGAGAGGCCGGGGCGAAGCTCCGTGGCGAGCGTGTTGACGGCGCGATCAGTGAGCTCGCAGCCCACCCGCAGCCAGGTGATCTCCTCCGCCGACTTGACGTGGCGCAGGCGCCCATAGTCGGCGCTCATCTCAACCACCTTGCCGGCGACCTCGCCGAGCGCCAGGTGCGCGGCATGGGGCAGCGGTCCAATTACTGCCACCCCCGCCCCCGTGGCACCGCGTCGGCGCAGCTCCGAGACCGCCGTTTCGATCGCCTTCGGCCCTGTCCAGCGCACGTCCGCCTCGATCGCGATCCGAGTCGCGTTCGGGACGTGGTTGTAGAAATCGACCAGGAGCAGGTCGCGCTCGCCCGGAGTGAACACGCACACCGCCTCGCGCGTGACCGGCCACCGGGTGAGCCAGGGGATCGCGGATCCTGATCGGTTCGCTCCGTAGAGGATCGCGTGCTCCGTGCCGCGCGCCGCCATCGCCCGCGTGAGCAGCATCCGCCTGCGCTCGATCTCGGCCTCGCTGAAGCGCGGATACGGGCCGGCCCTCAGGCCGGCAACGGCGGTCGCCTGGCTCACGGCTGCCCCCGGCAATGTTGCACCCACTGCCGTGTCGCGGGGCAACCTTGCCATTGTCGTCACCCCGCCTCCGCCAGCCGCTCGCGCATCCAGTCGGCGATCGCCGGGCGCGCACGGTAGGGCTTGTTCGAGCACCCGTGGTTGCCGTCCGGGTAACAGACGAACTGGCCGCCCGGCGTCTGCCGCGCCTGGCGCTCGGTTTGCTGCCACGGGATGAGCTGGTCGAGTGCGCCGGTGACGTAGAGCGCCGGGACCGCGATTCGCTCGCAGACCCCGCTTAGGTCGAGGGCCATGGCCCGCTCGCGAGCCTCCTCGTCGGTCGCGGCGGCGGACTTGAGGGCGAACGTCTCTCGCGTCATCGGCGGCAGCCCTTCCCAGGTCTCACCGAAGCAGAACGGCCCGCTGAGCCCGACCACCGCCTTGATCCGGGGTTCGAACGCGGCCACGCGCGGTGCGTAGTACCCGCCCAGGCTGACACCCATCGCGCCGATCCGGTCCTGGTCGAGGTCGGCGCGATCGGCGATCGCGTCAAGCACTGGCGCCACCCCGGTCTCGAAGTCGGGACGGATCGGGATCTCGAGGCCGGTCTCGCCCTGGCCCGGACCGTCGATGGAGAGCGTCGCCACGCCGCGGACGAGGTGGGACTGCTCGAGGAAGAAGAACTCCTCCTTGGTCGAGTCGAGACCGGGGATGAGCACGACGAGCGGCGCTCGGCGCGTCTCCGGCGGGCGACGCAGATTGGCGACCACGCGGCCGCCGTCGAGCGGCGCCTCGATGCGCTCCGCGTCGGGGTCGAGGTGGCTGTGGGCCTTACGCATCGCCTCAACGCTGCGGAGCGTCGCCGCGGCGGCGAGCTCGGGGTCGACAGTCCACACGAACTTGCCGAAATGACGGCAGACAGCTGCCCGAAGCCAGGCTTCGCCGGCGGTGCGCCCGCGGCCCGCGCCCTCCGACTCGTGCGCGTACGCCTCGTGCTCGTCGGCCGTTCGGGTCCATTCCGGAAGCCACTGCTCCCAGGCGTCGATTCGGGCCGTGATGCGGACGAAGTCGTTGTAGTCGACCCCGTTCTGGATGAACCGCGAGGCCCAGTGCTCGATCGCGGCCTGCACCCGAGCGTCCGCCACCGGCGCTCAGCCCCCCCGTACCGCCGCCCGCCCGCGCGCCGCCGGCGGAGCCGTGCCGACGACTTCGTCGATGCTGGTCCCGAGGTCGGCGAGGATGACCGCCGCGGCGTTGCGGCCCGGTGCCCCGGTGATCGAGCCGCCTGGGTGAGTGGTCCCACCGGTCTGATAGAGCCCCGGAATCGGCATCCGGTACTGGCCCCAACCCGGGGCCGGTCGCAGCCCACCGATCTGCGCGAGACCGCGGTCGCCGCCATGGAAGGCGCCGTGGATCATGTGCCGGTTCTGGCGCTCGATGTCGACGGGGCTCTTGACCAGCCGGGCGACGATCGCGGCGTCGGTCAGGCCCGGGACGAAGCGGCGGACGCGCTCGAGCTGGCGGTCGGCCTGGCGCTCCTTGAGCTCATGCCAGCTCGACTCGCCCTCCGGCAGGCGCCACGCCTGGCCGCTGAGGAACTTCACCGTGTGATGTCCCTCTGGCGCGCGCGACGGATCGACCAGGGTCGGCGTCGCGACCAGCATCCAGGCCGGATCGGGGTCGTAGATCCCGTCGCGGAGCCGGCGCCCGTGATCGATCAGCTGCTGTGGCCACCCGGCGAGCCCGGCCGAGACGGCGGTGCCGCGCCCGTCGGCGGTCGCGAAGACCGGCGGCGCGGTGGTCGCCAAGTAGACGGCGAACCCCGAGAGCCCGATGTCGTAGGTCTCGACCCCGTAGCGAAAGTCGTCGCCCCAGGCATCGCGGGGCGCCATCCCGATCAGATGCTTGACGTGGATCGTCGAAACCACCCCCCGCCGCCCGAGGAAACGCTCCCCGTCCTCTGCCTCGACGCCGGCGCAGCGCCCACGATCGAGCACCAGGCGCGAGACCGGCCGGTTGCAGAGCACGGTGCCGCCGTGATCGGTGATGCAGCGAACCAGGGCATCGCTGAGCTGGCCGGAGCCCCCACGCGGAACCGTCCAGCTGCGGCGCTGGCGCCCGAAAACGATCGAGTACGCAAGCGGACCCGACCCGGCGCTGTCCACCGGGACCAGGGTCTGGAACGCCTGCCAGAGCATGAACGAGCGAACGTGCTCGCTCTCGTACTCGTGCCGGATCACGTCCCACGCGCTCATCATCCGTCGCCGCATCCACTTGCGCCCGTCGGGGTGCTCGCGGAGCTTCTCCTCAAGCGGCGGGCCGAATCCCGGTGCGGTGAAGCGACTGGCGGCGAACAGGTGCTTGACCGCGTCGTACTCCGCGATCATCCGCCGGTAGGTGTCGGCGTCGCGGGCGGAGAAGGCGGCGAGCTCCTCGCAGCTGCGGTCGATGTCGAGCCACATCGTCAGCGACCGCCCGTCAGGGAAGACAACGTGGGCGAATGGATCGGGTTCGACGTAGGAGAGCCCGTAGCGTCCGAGCAGACCGAGCTCGTCGCCCGTGAGCAGCGGGTTGGTTTGGATCAGGGTGTGGCCGGTGGAGCAGGAGTCGATGACGTAGCCGGGCGCGAGCAGCTCCTCGGAGGCCGCTCCGCCACCCGGTATCGCTCGGGCTTCGAGCACGATCACCTCGTACCCCGCCTTCGCCAGGTAGGCCGCCGTGATCAGGCTGTTGTGTCCGGCCCCGGCGACGATGAAGTCGGCGGTTGCCGTCATCGGCTGATCGTTCCGGCTCGCTCGAGCCCGAGCAAGCTGGCCGCGTTGCCGCCCAAGATCGCCGCCTCGTCCGCCGCATCGAGCCCGCTGTCCCGAACCGTGGCCACGGGATCGGGGTCGGCCATGTCGAACGGGTAGTCGGTCCCGAGCAGCACGCGGTCCGCGCCGGCGAAGCCGACCAGCGCGCGCAGTAGTTCGGCGTCGTGGGTGACGGAGTCGAAGTAAAAGCGCCGGATCGACTCCTCGGGCGGCTCGCCGAGTCGCGCCATGGCGTCGGGTTGGAAGGTGTGGGAATGACGCAGGCGACCGCGCAGCGTCGGGAGCGCCCCGCCACCGTGGGCGAGCAGCACCCGCAGCTCCGTGTGACGCTCCATCACGCCGGCCATCGTCATCTGGGCGGCGCAGATCGTCGTCTCGAGCGGATTGCCGACCGTGTTCCAGAGGTAGTACTCCGCGAACGCCGGGTCGGCAAAGCCACGGGTGGTCGGATGGATGAAGACGAGGGCCCCCGCGCCCGCCGCGGCCTCCCAGAAGGGCTCGAAGAGGGGATCACCGAGGTATCTGCCGCGAACGCTGGCGGGCACCTCGACTCCGGCGAGGCCGGCGTCGAGCACCGCCTGGAGCTCGGCCGCCGCCAGCGCCGGGTCCTGCAGCGGTACCGCTCCGAGGGCCGCGACGCGGCCGGGACGCGCGCCGGCGATCGTTGCCAGGGCGTCGTTCTGGATTCGGCAGCGCTCGAGCGCTGCCGCCGGCGGT
>JBKPIV010000062.1:0-27887 GCA_046730395.1 Actinomycetota bacterium
CGACTTCGACCGCGAGAAGCTCCAGGAGCGGCTCGCGAAGCTGGCCGGAGGGGTGGCCGTGGTCAAGGTCGGCGCCGCCACCGAGACCGAGATGAAGGAGAAGAAGCACCGCGTCGAGGACGCGCTCCAGGCGACCCGGGCGGCGCTCGAGGAGGGCATCGTTCCGGGTGGCGGAGTCGCGCTCCTGAACGCGCAGGAGGCGATCGACCCCAGTGGCCTCGCGGACAACGATGAGCGCACCGGGGCCGAGATCATTCGCCGCTCCCTGGAGGAGCCCCTTCGGCAGATCGCCCAGAACTCGGGCCTCGAGGGGTCGGTCGTGGTCGAGAAGGTTCGCGGCCTGGGCCCAGGCGAGGGCCTGAACGTCGAGAGTGGCGAGTACGGCAACCTGGTCAAGGACGGTGTCATCGATCCGACCATGGTCACCCGCTCCGCGCTCCAGAACGCGGCGTCGATCGCCAAGAACATCCTCACGACCGAGGCCGTCGTCGCCGAGCCGCCCGAGAAGGAGCCGGCGGGCGCCGGCGCCGGCATGCCCGACATGGGCGGGATGATGTAGGCGGAGCGTCTGGCTGGTGAGCGCGCAGCGCTCACGGAAGCAGTGCGAGAGGGCCCGGCATGCGCCGGGCCCTCTCTCTTTGTCATCCTTCGCCCGTTGTTGCCGCCCGGTTGACGTCTCGAGGTGACGGCAACAGGCGGCGACAAGCAGGCGGGTGAAACGAAGGCGATTGGGGGAGCCATGAAGCTTTCAGGTCGAACGTGGATGCGTCGCGGGCTGTTGCTCGTCGCAGCGGTTGGGTCGCTGGCGCTGATCGCCCCAGCAACGGGGCTGGCGGCGAAGTTCGGGGCCAAGCTCCGGAACACGGACGGGTCGGTGATTCAGCCGAATGTGCCGAAGAGCGGCTACAGCTGCAAGCAGTCGGACTCCTCGCTGGGCGCCGGGCAGTGCACTCGCGTGGCGGTGAGCTTCGACCAGGGCTCGCCGGGCAATCACCGCAAGGCGCCCAAGAACGGGATCATCAACCGGATCAACGTCGTCGCCTCAGGCCCCGGCAAGTTCCGGCTCGAGCTGGCGCGGGCGAGGCAGAACTCGAAGGCGAAGATCCGCAAGAAGGGCCCGAGCATGAGCTACTCGGGCGACAGCACGGCGCCCTACACGATCGAGCATCTTCCGCTTCACTTGCGCGTGCGGAAGGGCGACTACCTGGCGATCGAGACCAAGAAGACGAGCATGCTGTCGTGCACGGCGGGCAGCGTCCGTCAGCTCCTGTTCGAGCCCCCGCTGCCGGCCGGCGGTCCTCTTACGTCGGCGGGCGGGAGCGACACCTGCACGCTGCTGATCCAGGGGGTGTACAAGAAGGGCGGCTAGAGGGGCCTCCCACCAACCCGAGATAAGCGGCTAGAGCCCGCTCAGCACCTCACGAACGGGCACCGGCTCGACGCCGAGGGCCTCGGCATCGGCGGTGCCGCGTGGGGTCGTCATCGGCACCTCCATCAGCTCCGCCTCCTCCCAGGTCGCGAAGACCGCGTCATCGAAGATGTGGCGCAGGGCCACGAGCGACAGGTGGACGAGGCCGAGTGGAACGTGCACCAGCGGGCGCTCGCGTCCGGCGGCGCGGGCCACCGAGAGCGCAATCTCGTCATAGGTGAGCACCTCGGGGCCTGCGAGCTCGTAGCGCGCCTTGTGGTCGGAGCGGGCGAGCGCCGAGATCACGCAGCGGGCCACGTCGGCGGCCCAGACCGGCTGGTAGGCCGAGCGCCCGGACCCCGAGATCGGGAGGACCGGCAGCAGCGCGAGGCGCTTCATCAGGCGCACCCACCGGTCGCCTGGGTCGTAGACGATCGACGGGGCGAAGATCGTCGTCGCGAGCGGGGAACGCGCCACCGCCTGCTCGGCGAGCGCCTTCGCCCGAAAGAAGCGAGTGCGCTGGAAGTCGCTGGCGCCGAGCGCGGAGAAGAAGACGAAGCGCTCGACGCCCGCCCGCTCGGCGGCGCGGAGCAGCCGCGCGGTCGCCATTCCGTTCAGCTCCTCGACCCGGGCGTGGGGCTCGTCGCGAATCGCCGCCGCGAGGTGGATGACGGTCTCGACCCCGCGCAGCGCCTGGCGCTGGAGGCGGCGGTCTGCCAGCCGCGCGAGATCACCCAGCGCGATCTGGACCTCCACTCGGTGGCGTCCGAGGCCCCGCGGATCTCGGACCAGCGCCCGGACGTCGTATCCGGCCTCCAGCAGGCGTGGGAGAAGCGCCCTGCCGACGGTGCCGCTCGCGCCTGTTAGCAGGATCACGGCGCGGGACTCTATCCGGCTCGATTTCGCGTCCGCTGGGCTTGAGCAAGCGCGAATCGGCACCATGGCCCACGAACCAACTCGCCTACAATGTCCGCTCCGCTAGACCCCCGGTCGCGCGGAAGAGTGACCCGACCCCTTCCCGACGTCTGCGAAGAAGAGGGAGACCAGCTTGGCCTACGTCATCGCGGAGCCCTGTATCGGCGAGAAGGACAACTCGTGCGTCGAGGTCTGTCCCGTCGACTGCATCCATCCCACGCCGGATGAGCAGGACTACGAGAACGTCGAGCAGCTCTACATCGACCCGGACGAGTGCATCGACTGCGACGCCTGCGTCGAGGCGTGTCCGGTGGATGCCTGCTTCGCCGAGGACCAGCTGCCCGAGGAGTGGACGAAGTACACGCAGGTCAACGCGGAGTACTACTCGAAGTAATCAGTGCGGAATGTGAGCTACTGAACTACCGGTAGCTCGGTGCCGCCGACCGGGGCCTGCGCGGCTACCGCAGCGGGCGGCGCCTGCATGACCGGCAGCTCCTGCGGCGTGGCGGCGACGATCCCGCGCGCCGCGTCCCGCACCGCCTGGGCCGCGGGAGCGTCGGGATCGTCGAGCACGAGAGGGGATCCCGCGTCGGCGTGCTCGCGGAGCTCCTCGGAGAGCGGCACCTTCCCGAGGAGAGGGACGTCGAGCTCGTCGGCGAGGAGCTGACCGCCGCCCTCGCCGAAGATCGTGAAACGCTCTCCGGTGGGCGTGGTGAAGCCCGACATGTTCTCGATCACGCCGAGCAGCTCGAGGTCGACCTTGCCCGCCATCTCCGCGGCGCGGCGGGCGACGGACTGCGCCGCCGGCTGCGGGGTCGTGACCACCACCACCTTCGCCTGTGGCAAGAGCTGTGCGAGGGTCATCGAGACGTCGCCGGTGCCCGGCGGCAGGTCCAGCAGCAGATAGTCGAGCACTCCCCAGTCGACGTCCTCCAGGAACTGCTGGATCGCCTTGTGGAGCATCGGACCGCGCCAGACCACGGCGGCGTTCTCCTCCAGGAAGAAGCCGATCGACATCACCCTGACCCCGCCGGGGCCGCTGAGCGGCACGATCTTGCGCTCCTCGTTGACCTCGGGCTTGCGGTTGACGCCGAGCATGCGTGGGATCGAGTAGCCGTAGACGTCGCAGTCCAGGGCCCCCGCGGACTGGCCGTCCGCCTGAAGCGCGGCCGCGAGGTTCGCGGTCATCGTCGACTTGCCGACCCCGCCCTTGCCCGAGGCGATGCAGATCACGTTCTTCACCTGGGCCAGCGCGCCCTCCGGGAGCCGCTGACGGCCGAGCGACTGCTGCAGCCGGCCCTTCTCCTCGTTCGAGAGCACGTCGAAGCCGACCGCCACCTGGGAGACGCCGTCGAGCGCCCCGACCCGCTCGGTCACCGCCTGCTGGAAGTGAGAGCGGATCGGGCAACCGGGGGTCGTCAACGAGACCACGACCTCCACCCGGCCCTCGTCGCCTATCTCGACCGATCGGACCATGCCGAGCTCGACGATCGAACGCCGCAGCTCGGGATCGATGACCGAGCTGAGGGCTTGTGTGATCTGTTCTTTTGTCGGGGCCGGCATTACTTTGATTGTGGCAGGGTCGCACGCGCCACCAGCCTCCGCGAGAAAGTCGTAGCGAAGCGGAGACTTTCGAGCGAGTAAAGATCGACCGGCCCGAGGGCCGGTCGATCCGGGGGAGGAGAGGTTGCTGTTCTACCCGCGGGTTTGTGCGTGGGCGGGCAGATCGCTCCAGACCGCCACCTCTCGAGGCGGCCCGGGCTAAGGGTCTAGACCAGCGCGGACACCCGATCCTGGACCGCGCTCTGCGCGCGCTTCAGGCCGTCCTCGGCCCTGACGCGGCGCTGCTTCACGGTCGTCTCGACCTTGCGCCGACGCTGCCTGAGCTCGCGCTCGACGCGGTTGCGCGTCTGGCGGACGCGAGTCCTCGTCTTCCGCCGCGCGCCGGAGCCTCGCCGCTCGAGCCGATTCAGCTCGCGCTCGACGCGTGTTCGGATGCTCTTCAGCTCCTGGTTCGCGGTCTGACGCTTCGTGAAGGGCTCGACGATCTCGGTGACCCGGTCGGCGACCGTCAGCACGGCGCCCACGGGGACATCGACCGACCGCTCGGCGGTCTGGCGGACGTACGAGGCGCTGCCGGTGCGGACCTTGGTCACGCCCTCGCGGATCTTGGCGCTGTCCTTGCGGCTGGTCGCAGTCGTTTTGCGCTGGGCGCTGGCGGTGGTGCTGCTGGTGCTGGTGGTGTTGCCGGTGGCTGGCATCTTTGGCTTCGACCCCCTGGTCGGTTCTCTGCTTCGGGATCCTTATTTCTAAGGATGTTCGAGTCTAGCAACGCGAACGTGTGTTTGTACCCCGGCAACAGCGCGCGGTTACAGCGCCCGGGAGGCGAAACCCGGTCCGCTGCCTACCCAGCCTCGGCGCGGGTTCGAGCTCCGACTCGGTCGAGCCACTCTAGCGGGCGCTCGAGCTCCACCGGCGTGGGCAGGTCCTCCGGCGATCGCCACGCGTGATTGACGCCGGCGACCCCCGCCTCGGCGACGACCCGATCGCAGAAGGCCTTGCCGAGCCGGTACTGGCGCATCTTGAGCTCCATGCCGAGGAGCCTCGAGATCACCTCGCCGAGGCCGCCGCGCTGCGAGCGTCGGGCCTCGAGCCGACCGCGAAGGCGGGCGTACCCGGGATCCAGGCCCGCCGCGGCGGCGTCCATGACGTGCTCCGCGTGCCCCTCGATCACCGTCATCGCCATCTGCAGGCGATCGAGGGTCCTCGCCTGCTCGGGTCCGGCGAGCAGGCGGGGAAAGTCGCCGCGCAGGATCGTGCGGATCGTCTCCCGCGGGTCGGCGCGGAACAGCCGGCCCCCAAGCTGGCGAAGTGAGCCGCCGTCGAGCCTCGCCGCGGCGCCCTCGATCAGCTCCTCCAGAAGTCGCGCCAGATGGTCGCGAAGCCACGACACGGCGCCGAACTGCACCGCGTGGGTCGTCTCGTGAATGGCGATCCAGCGCAGGAATATCCGCGGGCTCTCCCCGAGCTCGGCGTGGGCGTGGACCAGGTTCGGACGAACGAAGAGGAGGCGCGGCGCCCGATCGCTCGGGGCCAGCGACACGTCGTATTGGCCCATCACCTTTCGCGCGCCGTAGCCGACCGCGATCCCCGCCTCGGCCCCGGCGGCGGCCCCGGCCAGGGACCTGGCGACGCCACCGAGCGGCCCCGGTAGCGAGATGCCGTCGGCAACCCGTCGCTCGAGCCCACCCGAGAGCTCGCGCAGGGTCCGGAGCCCGGTGCGCACCCATTCCGCGCGATCCACGAGCTCGGGCTGGGGGAGGGCGCCCGCCGGCCGCAGCTGCGTGTAGGAGAGCACGAGATCGACCGCGTCGCCATACGCGGCGTCGACGGCGTCCTGCCCGAAGGCCTTGCCGGCGGCGTCCGCCGGCCCTTCGCCCTCGCGCGCCATCGCCGTCGCGACTCGCTGGGCGAGGCCCCAATCGACCAAGGCGCCGTCGCTCACGCGCCGCCCTCCGGTGGCGGCTCGGCGTGCTCTTGGGCCCCGAGCACGATGGCCAGAAGCTCCCGATCCAGAGCGGCGGCGACGTGGTAGCGGAGCTCGAGATCGAGCCCGACGTCCAGCCCCTCGGCGGCGAACGCCACCTCGGCGCCCGCCTCCCGGGCGATCAGCTGACCGGCGGCGGCGTCCACGGAGCGGCAGGCGCGGCCGGTCAGCATGGCGTCGAAGCGCCCGTCGGCCACGTACGCGAGTGAGATCGCGATCGATCCCAGCGCCCGCATGCGGTAGGCCTTGCCGCCGAGCGCCTTGATCACGGGAACGGTGCGCTCCGGCTTCGCCGACTCGATGCCCACGACCTCGAGGCCGTAGCCGGGTCCCTCGGCTTGGAGGGTGCGCCCATCCAGCGTCGCGCCCTCGCCGCGGATCGCGAAGTACTCCTCCGAGGAGCCGAAGTCATATACGTATCCGAGCTCGACCGCAGCCATGGTCGGCCCGGACGCGACCGCGATGCTGAGCGAGTGCGACGGGAGCATCCGCCGAGCGTTCAGCGACCCGTCCAGGGGGTCGACCACCACCAGCGCCTCCTCCGCCGAGGAGCCGAAGGCGATCTCGCCGCGCTCCTCGGAGATCGCCGTGAAGTCGTGGCCGGCGGCGTGGAGGCGCTCGAGCTCGGCGAACACGATGTCCTCGCAGCGGCGGTCGATCGCGAGCGTGCGGTCGCCTCCCTCCCCGACGCCCTCGTAGACCGTGCGCGCAGCGATGCCGCGAGTGGCATCGAACAGCTCCTGCTGGGCGGCGACCATGCGCCGGCAGGCTCCCAGCCACTCGGCCCCGGGGACGCCGCCCAAGCGGGACTTCGTCTGGGCCTGCGGCGTCTGCCTGCGCGCCATTCGGGCCATGCTAGTGGCCCTCCTCGAGGTGCCGTGCCCGAAACGGCGAGGGCCAGGCGCCGCCGGGCAAGGACGCAGCGAGCGGCATTGGCGTTTGCGCTGGATGCACGCCTCGCTAGCGTAGGGGGACGTGGACGGAGAGAACCGGGCCCGGGACTTCCAGCTCACCGATGCCCAACGGCAAGTGGCCGAGCATCGCAGCGGGACGATGCTCGTCACCGGGGTCGGGGGATCGGGACGCAGCGAGGCGCTGGTCCGACGCCTGGCGAGCCTGGCCGCCGACGGGACGCCACCGGAGCGGGTCCTCGTGCTGACCCGCTCGCGGGCAGCGGCCGAACGGCTGCGAGACCGCGCCGCCGCCCTGATCGAGCGGCCCTACGAGGAGCTCTGGATCGCCACCTACGAGGGCGCGGCCGAGCGCCTGCTCCGCGAGCACGCCCTGGAGGCCGGGCTTGATCCGTTCTTCGCCACCGTCCGACCGGCCGATCGCCTGGCGATGCTCCTCGACCGGCTCGACGAGCTCTCGCTCCGCCGCCATGAGATCCGCGGCAACCCGGCCGGGCTTCTGGCGCGCCTCCTTCGACGCGTCGACGCCCTGAAGAGCGAGGCCCTCTCGCCGGAGCGCATCCGTGACTGGGCGGAGCGAGATGAGCGCGAGGCCACGAGCGCCGCGGGGCGAGAACGCGCGAAGCGGGAGGGGGAGTTCGCCGACTTCTACGCGGGCCACGACCGGGTGCTGCACGAAACCGGGAGCCTCGACGGCGGGGATCTGGTGATCGTGCTCGACCGGCTGCTGCGGGAGCGGGCGGACGTTCGCGCCGCGCTCTCGAGGCGCTTTCCGTTCGTCATGGTCGACGAGCTCGAGGACGCGGGCGCGGCCCATCGGGGACTGATCGAGGCGCTGGCCCAGGAGCATGGGAACCTCGTCTGCGCCTGCGACCCCCGGCAGTCGATCCGCCGCCCCTCGGTGGCGGCCTGCGATCCTGGACCGTCCTTCCTCGAGGCCCACCCGGGTGCCACGCAGGTGGTCCTGGATCAATCGGTGCGCTTCGGCAGCGGGATCGCGGCCGCAGCAGACGCCGCGGTCCGGGCGGAGCCGTCGCTCGGCAAGGGACACGGGGCCGAGGGCGAGGCCGCCGAGGCCGTTCGCTTCTGGAGGTGCGTCGGTGAGCGCGCGGAGGCCCAGGCGGCGGCCCGGGAGATCGAGCACCTGCTCGCCGCCGGAGAGGTCCGGCCGGAGGCTGTATGCGTGGTCCTCGGCTCCGGGTGGCGCGAGGCGCGCCTGGTCGCGGCCGCGTTGGAGGAGCGCGCGGTCCCCTTCCGCTTCGCGGGGGACGCGGCCCTCTTCCAGCGACCCGAGGTCCGCGACGTGCTGGCGTGGCTGCGAATGCTCGCCGATCCGACCGACTCGGCGGCCGTGGTTCGAGCGCTCACGCGTCCTCCGGTCGAGCTTCGCTCGATCGACCTCGCGCGGTGCACGGCGATCGCCCGGCGCCGCAAGCTCGACATGATCTCGGCGCTCGAGGCCGCGCTCGAGAGCCCCCAGCTCCCCCCGGAGGCCCGTGATCGGATTCAGGGCTTCCTGAAGCTCCACCGGGCGGCGGCCGCGGCGCTCGAGGAGATCCGCGCCGACGTCTTCGTGCGACGGCTGATCGAGCGCATCGGGCTCCGCCGCCATCGCCTCTTCGTCGCGACGCCTGAGGCGGCGGAGCGGCTGCAGAGCCTCTCCCGCCTCTCGGAGCTCGCCGCCGCCTGGACCCGGCGCGAGCCACGCGGCTCGGTGCGGGACTTCGTCCGCCATTTGACGGCGGTCGCCGACGCTGGGGAGCTGGAGAAGGACGAGTCCGTGGCGCCGGCGCCGGGCGCGGTGGTCTTGGCCGATCCCGAGCAGGTCAAGGGGCTCGAGTTCGAGCACGTCTACCTCTTGGGGCTGCACCGGGGGGCGATCGGCGGCGGTGATCTCGGGGCCGATTGGGTTCCCGCGAGCCTGCTCGCCGAACCTTCCGGCACCGGGGACGAGCAGGCCGGCACCGGCCGCCGGGCACGCCTCGCCTACGTGGCGATGACCCGCGCCCATCGCGCCCTTGTGCTGTCGTGGCCCGAGAGCACCGGGGAGGGGCAAGCGGTTCCCTCGTCCCTCTACGACGCCGCTCGCGCCGTTCTTGGGGCCGAGGAGGAGATCCACGAGGAGGAGCTGTTCGGGCCCGCCGAGGGCCTTCACTCGACCTACCGGATGCTTCGCGACGAGGTGCTCGAATCGTCCTGGCGCGCCGGCTCCGCGCTCTCCGAGATGCGCCTCGACACCGCCGAGGACGTCACGCAGGCGGTCGCTCGATACCTCGAGCTGATCAAGCTGGCCGCGCTCGTGCAGCGGCCCGGCACCGAGCCCGCCGCGGAGGCGCTCGCGGCCCTCAACGAGCTGCTCTGCCGGGTGGCCTCGCCCGAGCAGCGCGCGGCGTTCGAGGCGTCGACCCTCGACGAGTACGTGATCGGCGAGGAGCGGGATCTGGCCGCGAGGCGCCAGCTGGTGGCGGCGCGGCGCGAGCCCACGCTCGAGCAGTTCATCCCTCGCCGTGGGGACGGGCTCGCCCTCTCGGCCTCCGACATCGACCTCTACCGCACGTGCCCGCTCAAGTACAAGTTCGCCCGCGTCTTCGCGATTCCGCAGGAGCCGACGATCAATCAGCGTTTCGGGATCCTCATCCACCAGGTGCTGGAGCGGTTCCACAACGAGTCGCTCCGCGCCGAGGCGCTGGCCGAGGCATCCGGGCGAGCCCAGGACGTCCGGCCCGGGGCCGCGGGCAGCCTCGATCGCCTGCTCTATTTGTTCGAGGCAGGCTGGCGTCGCACCGGCTTCGGCTCCTCGGACGACGAGCTCCAGTACCGGGATCGGGCTGTGGCCGCCCTGGCCCGCTATCACGAGCGCTATTCGCACTCCGCGTCACGCCCCGTGTGGCTAGAGCGCAGCTTCTCGTTCGCCATCGGACCCCACAACCTGCGGGGCAGGGTCGACCGGGTCGACCGCCTTCCGGACGGCAGCTACGAGCTGATCGACTACAAGACCGGGGAGCGCCGCCCGGGCGCGGACGGGGACGTGCAGCTCGCCCTCTATCGCCTCGGCGCCCGCGAGGCCTGGCGGCTCGAGGCGGATCTTGGGAGCTACTGGTACGTGCTCGAGGACGAGCGCGTAGCGGTTCCCGCCGCCCCGGACGACGCCGAGCGCGTCGAGCGCACGGTGCTCGAGGTGGGGGCCGGGATCGAGGGCCAGGACTTCGAGCCCCGCCCCTCTTACGAGATCTGCTCGTGGTGCGACTACCGCCTGATCTGCCCGGCATCCGAGGCGTAGCGGGAGTTTCATCGGCCGCGCCGTGGACCGATGCGCCGTTGGCTGGGTAAGGGGGCCGAGTTGGCGGCAGCTCTACCCCAGAACGCGTCCATTGTCGGCTTAGTTCGCCTCAGGGCAACAAACCCGACAAGCGATCGGCCGGCGACGGCGAGGGGGGAAAACCGTCCACATAGTGGTCGTCTTTCGCCCCTCGGCGCAGGGCCCTCCCTCTCCTACCCAGCTATCGGCGTCGGGCTCGCCGTCGCCTAGTCGCCGTCGCCTAGTTCTTGTCCCTCCCCCGCTGGCGGAGGAAGCGCTGAAACTCCTGAGCGATGTCGTCGGCGGAGGGGACGTTCTGTCCGAGGTCGAAGCCGGCCTCCTCCTGGGAGGCCTCCAGGTTTCGGACCAGCTCCTCGATCTCGGGGTTGGCGGCGACGGCGCGGTCAACCTGCTCCGTGAAGCGCTCGGTCGCGTCCTCGAGCTCGGAAGCCTCGACGGCGATGCCGGTGAGCCCCTCGAGTTGCCGCAGCAGGGCGAGCGCCGCCTTCGGGTTCGGTACGGCGGCGACGTAGTGGGGGACGGCGGCCCACAGGCTCGCGGAGGTGATCCCGCGCCGGCGGCAGGCGTCGTGCAGGATGCCGACGATCCCCGTCGGTCCCTCGTAGGTCGAGCGGCTGAGGCCTAGGCGTTCGACGAGCTCCGGATCGGAGGCCAGGCCGGTGATCGGCACGGGGCGAGTGTGGGCGACGTCCGCAATCAGCGAGCCGAGCGTGATCACCATCTCGACCCCCAGCCGCTCCGCGGCGCCGAGGATCGAATCGGCGAAGCTGCGCCAGCGGACGTTGGGCTCGACGCCGCTCAGGAGCACGAGGTCGCGCTCCGCGCTCGGGACCTCGACCGTGAGCAGCGTGTTGGAGGGCCAGTCGATGTGGCGGGCTTGGCCCTCGATGAGGCGGATGGTGGGCCGGTTGACCTGGAAGTCGTAGAACTCCTCCGGGTCGAGCCGGGCGACGATCTGGGCCTCGAGTGACGCGGCCACCGCCTCCAGCGCCGCGGTGGCCGCGCTGGCGGCGTCGTTCCAGCCCGCGAAGGCGCAGACGAGGGTCGGCGAGCGAAGGTGGGGCGCCTCTTCCTCCCAGATCAGGGGGTCCATGGTGGACGCGAGACTAGATGAGTCGAACGGCCGCGTCCAGACGTCCGGGCCGCGGGTCACCATCGAGGCATGGAAGCGGCGGTCGCCCTCACGGCGCGCGAGGACCGCCAGCCCGCGATCACCGGGCTGCGGCCCGGCCAGCGGTTCGAGGGCCGCTTCGCGTGCCTGCGAAAGGACCGGCTGACCGCGCGGAACGGCGGCGCCTACCTCATGGTCGAGCTGCGCGATCGAAGCGGAACGCTTCCGGGGCGGATATTTCGCGAGGCCGACCGCATCGGGCTGCGGTTCGAGAGCGGCGACGCCGTGGTGGCGCGCGGCAGGCTCCAGCGCTACCGCGGAGACCTGGTCGCCGAGCTCGACGACGTGCGCCGCCTCCCGCCCGACTCATACGATCCGGCCGAGTTCCTGCCCGCCGCCTACCGGTCGATCGAGGAGCTGGAGGGCTTCCTCGAGCACCTGGTCCGCGAGATCCATGACGGCGAGCTTCGCGAGATCGCGGAACGCCTGCTGATCACGGGGCCTTCCGCCCCTGAGTTCCGGCGCGCGCCGTGCACGAGGAGCGGCCATCACGCCTACCTGGGCGGACTCCTCGAGCACACCGTGTCCATCGGGACGCTGACCGGCGAGGTCTGTCAGCTCCACCCGCGGCTCGACTCCGACCTGCTGATGACCGCCGCGCTCGTGCACGACGTCGGCAAGACCCGCGAGTTCGAGTACGGAGCTCAGTTCCGCATCAGCGACGAGGGCCGCCTGGTCGGGCATCTCGCGATCGGCGCGCAGATCGTCGCCGGGGCCGCAAACGGGCTCCCGGAGGAGCGCCGTCTCGCCCTCCTTAACTGCGTGCTCTCACACCACGGCCCGGACGTCGGGCCGGCGCGGGGGAGCGGATCGGGGCGCGGGTTCGGCTCCGCCGAGGCGCTCGCCCTCTATCGCCTGAACGCCCTCGACGCGACCGTCAAGGGCGCTCTGGAGCACGGCCTGGGCTCGTGAAGGCGCGGCGCAGGAGCTGCGCGGCAATCACCAGAGCGAGCGCAGCGAACAGCAGCTCGAGGGTGCGCTGGGAGGCCGCATTCGAGATCGCGACCCCGGCGGCGACGCCGAGCGGCGAGACGCCGCCGAGGACGATCGCATCGCGGAGCCTGACGTTGCCGTAGCCGTACTGGCGCCAGGCTCCGAGCAGGGCTACGAACACGATCGCCAGCAGGGAGGTGGCCTCCGCCCGGACCTGGGTCTGGTCGAGAAAGACCGCCAGCGCGGGCACGAAGAGGATCCCGCCGCCGACTCCGACCAGACCCCCGAGCATGCCGCCGGCGAAGCCGAGCGCGGCTGCGGCCACGTACTCCATCAGAGGATCAGCTCGATCGCGGTGGCGACGAGCAGAGCGGCGAACAGAAGGGCCACGCCGCGCTCGGGCAGCCTCTGCTGGAGCGCGGTGCCGGCGACCACCCCCGCGAGCGCCGGCACGCCGACGAGTGCGGCCCTGGGGACGCTCACGTTGCCGTACAGGGCCTGGCCGACGGTGGCGTAGGCGGCGATGATCACGATCGCCGCGAGGCTTGTGCCCGTGGCCTCGCGCTCTCCGTAGCCGAGCCAGAGGATCAGGAGCGGCACGATGATCGTGCCTCCCCCCACCCCGAGCAGGCCGCTGAACGCGCCCGCGGCGGTCGCGATCGCTGCAAGCTTCAGGATCCGCTCGCGGGACACGGGCGGCGATACTAGTCGCGATGAGCTCCGCCACGGCCGCCTTCGCGTGACCGCCGCGCAGGCGGTTTCCGGTCGAATCGCGCAGTTGCTCCTCCCCCTGCGCGCGGATCCGCGATCCGCGGCCGTGCTCTGCGACATCGATGGGACGCTGGCGCCGATCGTGGCCGACCCGGTCGAGGCGCGGGTCCCAGCGGAGACCCGGCAGGCCCTTCGCGCGCTCGCGCGGCGCTTCGGGCTGGTGGCCTGCGTCTCGGGCCGCCGCGCGGTCCAGGCGCGCTCGGTGGTCGGGGTGGACGAGCTCACCTACGCCGGGAATCACGGCCTCGAGCTGCTTCGCCCGGGGGCGGCGGAGGCGGACCTCGACCCGGCGGTCGTCGAGCGCGCGAGGGCGACGCACGACTTCGTCGGCGAGCTCGATCCGAGCTCGTTGAGCCAGGCGGGGCTGAGCCTCGAGGACAAGGGGCCGATCCAGGCGCTCCACTGGCGAACCGCGAGCGACCAGCGGGCGGCCGAGCGCCGGGCGGCCGAGGTCGCGTCCCGAGCCGAACAGGCGGGCCTCGTGCCACATTGGGGGCGCAAGGTGCTCGAGATCCGCCCCACGAGCGAGGTGCACAAGGGCACCGCCGTTCGTCGCCTCCTGGCCGCCGCCGGCGTCCGGAGGGCCCTGTTCGCGGGCGACGATCGCACCGACGTCGACGCCTTCGACGCCCTGCGGGCGATCTCGGCCGACGGAGGGCTTCAAGACGCGGTCTGCATCGGCGTCGCGTCAGAGGAGCAGCCCGCCGAGCTCGCCGAGCATGCGGACGCGCTGGTGGAGGGGCCGGACGAGCTTCGAGGCGTCCTGCGATGGCTGGCGGGGCGCCGCGCCGAGCCGGCGGGCTAGGGCGGTGCTGTTCGTCGACCTGCTCAGGCTCACGGTCCTGCTGATCGGGGCCGCCGCCACGGCGCTGGGGGCCGTGTCCGTGGTCGCCGCGAACCAGGACGCGGACTACGCGACGCTCATCTTCGCGGGCGGCTGGTGGGTCGTCGCGGCGGTGCTCGGCTTCGTGCTCGGCGGCTCGGGGCGCGCCGGAGAGGCGATGGGGCGCGCGCTAGCCTCGGCTCGTACGGCCACGTCGCTGCCGACCGAGAGCCCGGGACGAATCGCGTTCCTGCGGCTGTGGCCGATCGGCGCCTTCGCGCTGATCGTCGGGGGGCTCGCGTGGCTGTGGCCCCAGGTCGCGGCCGTCGGCGCCGGCTTCGCGATCCTGAACGCCCTCGCGTGGCGAAACCGGGAGCGGGCGGTGACGGCGATCGAGGAGCGCGACGGGGTGCGCTTCTACGTGGAGCCGAGCTCGGCGCTGGAGCCGGTCAAGCTTGTGCGGACGCCCGGTCTGGGACGCGATCGCATGCCCGCCGGCCATCCCCCTCCGCCCCCTCCGGCGTCCGGCGACGCCTAGCGTCCGACCCGCCGTGGTGCGGCGACTCGGCCGGGCCCAGGCGGGCGAAGGCGGAGCGCGCTCCGAGCGCCGCTACGACGCCGGCGGCGCCGGCCAGTACGAGGCCCGCGCGAGGGTCGACCGTCTCACTCAGCCAGCCCGTGAGCGGGCCCCCGATCGGGGTCGAGCCGAGGAAGACCACCGAGTAGAGGGCCATCACTCGGCCTCGCATCGCCGGCTGGGCGGCGAGCTGCAGCGAGGAGTTGACGCCCGCGGCGAAGGTGACGCTGGCGGCTCCGAGCGGCACCAGCGCGAGCACCTCGAGCGGCAGGGTGGGGGCGCTGGCGGCGATGAGCGCCACCGTCCCGAAGCCGAACGCGGCCGCGACCAGGAGCCCTGGGCCCACGCGCCCTCGGGCCCCGGCCGCAAGCGCCCCGATTACCGACCCGACGCCCATCGCGACGGCGAGCATCGTGTACGCGGAGGCGCCCCCGTCGAAGCTGAATCGCGCCAGGAGCGGCAGGATGACCTGGAAGTTGAACCCCAGGGTGCCGACGACGGCCATCATGCCGAGCGGGATGGCGAGGGCCGGGGTGCGGAGCACGTAGCGGAGCCCGGCCCGCACGGCCCCGCCCCCGCGGCCCGCCACCGGGGCCGGTCGGAGCTCGCGGGGATCCATCAGCCGCAGCGCGACGATCATCGCAACGAACGACAGCGCGTTGATGAGGAAGCACGGTCCTACGCCAAGGGTGGCGATGACGACGCCGGCGCCGGCGGGACCGAGGATGCGCGCGGAGTGGATCAGGACGCTGTTCAGGCTGACCGCGTTGACGAGCCGCTCGGAGCCGACCATCTCGATCGCGAAGCTCTGCCGGGTCGGGTTGTCGACCGAGTTGATGGTGCCCCGCACGAAGACGAGCCCGTAGACCATCCACGGCTCGACGACCCCGGCGCCGGTGAGCGCCCACAGCGTGAGCGCCGGCAACGCCATGAGCGTCTGGGTGACCGTGAGCAGCGCGCGCTTGTCGGCGCGGTCGGCCAGCAGCCCGCCCCAGGCGGCGAAGAGCAGCATCGGCAGGAACTGGAGCGCGGACGTGAGCCCCACCGCGAGCCCGCTGCCGGTCAGCGAGAGGATCAGCCACATCTCGGCGACGACCTGCATCCAGTTGCCGCTCAGGGAGACGATCTGCCCGGCGAAGTACCGCCGGTAATTCGGCACCGAGAGGGATGTGAAGGAGCGGCTGAGGGCGGCGCTCACCGGCGCTCACCCTCGAGCAGCCCCTCGAGGATCTCGGCCGCGCGCGCGAGCGCCTCCAGCTCCTCGGAGCCGAGCCCGCGCAGGCGTCGCGCCAGATACGCGTTCTTTCGCGTTCGGAGCCTTCGCATCAGGGCCACGCCCTCGGCCGTGGCGGTGACCGTGAACGAGCGGCCGTCGGCCGGATCGGCGACGCGCTCCACCAGGCCGTCGCCCTCGAGCCGGGCGACGATCCGGGTGGCGGTCGGGCGCTGAATGCGCTCGATCCTCGCCAGCTCGCTCGGCGTCAGCGGTCCGTGGCGCTCGATCGTCGACAGGGCCGCAACCTGGGAGGGGCCGAGCTCGACCCCGGCCCCGAGCTCGACCCCGGCCTCCTGGCGGAGGCGCCTTGCGGTGCGCGTGATCACCAGCCGTAGCCGCGCCGCGAGCTCACTCAGGTCGCCGACCGCCGTGGGGTCGAGGACGGTCGCCGGACGCACTTTGAGGGAAGTAGTTGCCATCGGTAATTATGTTAGCGAACTACTTTTGGCGGGTCCGTTTGCGAAGCCTCGCGAACTCCCGCCACGGCCTCGTGTTGGCGACCTGCGCCGGGGTCAGCCACGCCCGCCTGGCGGTCGCGACCCCGTAGGCCATGTTCCCGAGCGTCGCCACCCGGTGGGCATCGGTGTTGACGCAGATCATCGCGCCGGCCTCCGCCGCCAGCCGCGCGTGGCGCTCCGAGAGATCGCGGCGGTTGGGGTTGCCGTTGATCTCCAGCATCGTCCCGGTGCGAACGGCCGCGTCGGCGACCCGCTCGACGTCGATGTCGTAGGGGTCGCGGCGGCCGATCAGCCTGCCGGTGAGGTGACCGACGCAGTCGACCAACGGATGCTCCATCGCGGTGACGACGCGCTCGGTCATCGCGCGCTCGGAGATCTTGAACGAGGTGTGGACGCTCGCCACGACCCAGTCGAGCTCGGCGAGCAGCCCGTCCTCGTAGTCCAGCGAGCCGTCGGGCAGGATGTTCACCTCGGACCCAGCGAGCAGGCGAAAGCCGCGCCCGGGGTCGAAGCTCCGCACCTCCTGGATCCGCTCGGCGAGGCGCTCGGGCGGGACATCGTTGCCGAAGCCGTGGCTCGCCGAGTGGTCAGTGACCGCCAGGTAGGCGTAGCCGCGGGCCCGGGCGGACCCGACCATCTCCTCGAGGGTGTTGTGCCCGTCGCTGAGCGTCGTGTGGCAGTGCAGGTCGCCGCGGATGTCGTCGAGCCCGACGAGCCTCGGCAGCGACCCCTTCGCCGCCGCGGCGATCTCACCGTTCGCCTCGCGCAGCTCGGGCTCGATGTACGCCAGGCCGAGGCGTCCGTACACCTCGGCCTCGGTCGCGTAACGGGACACCTCGCCCGACTCGACCTCGGTGATGCCGTGCTCGGAGACCGAGAGGCCCATGGCGACGGCGCGCTCGCGCAGCTCGACGTTGTGCTCGGCGGACCCCGTGAAGTGCTGGAGGAGGTTGCCGTAAGCGTCCGGCGCGACGATCCGCAGGTCGACCGCCACGCCGTTGTGGGTGGTGATCCGGGCGCCGCTCTCCCGCGCCGAGCTCCTGGCGGCCGCGAGGGGATGGTCGAGGAGGGCCTGCGCCAACGCGAGCGGCTCGCTGGCGGTGGCGATGAGGTCGATGTCGTGGCAGGTCTCGGTGCGCCGGCGAGCGGATCCGGCGACCTCGACGGCGTCGCTCGCGGGGTGGTCGCGAAGGGCGGCCGCCACCTCCTCCGCGGCCGGGAGGACCTCGGAGAGCAGGAGCCGCTCGGACGGCCCCTCGCCCGCGAGCTTGCCGAGCGCGGCGAGGACGTTCTCCTCGACCTTGGGCCCGAGTCCCCGGAGGGCCCGGATCCGCTCCCCCTCGGCCGCCTCGCGCAGCTGCTCGAGGCTCGTGACGCCCAGCTCGTCGTAGAGGCGGCGGGCGGTCTTCGCCCCGACGCCCGGGACGCGCGTTACGTCGATCAGCGAGGCCGGGAACTTCCGCTTCAGCTTCGCGGCCGACGGGATCTCGCCCGTGTCGACCAGGGTGACGATCTTCTGCTCGAGCGTCTTCCCGATCCCGGGGAGCTCGGTGGCCCGCCCGGCGCGCGCGAGCTCCTCGACGGACACCGGGCTTTGGCGAACCACCCGCGCGGCCTCGCGGTACGCGAGGACTCGATACCTGATCGCCCCGTCGAGCTCATAGAGCGTCGCGAGCTCGGACAGGGCAGCGGCGATCTCCGCGTTCCTCATTGCCCCCAGGAATAGCATCGTGTGATGCGGGAGAGCGGATCCGTCTGGGTCGTCATCCCGACCTACAACGAGGCGGAGAACGTCGAGGCGATCGTCGCGGCGACGCTCGAGCATCTGCCCGCGGCGCGGAGGGTGCTGGTGGTCGATGACGCCTCGCCCGACGGGACCGGTGAGATCGCCGACCGCCTCGCCGAGGCGAATCCCGACGTCGAGGTCATGCACCGCCGCCGAAAGGAGGGCCTCGGCCCTGCGTATGTCGCCGGCTTTACGCGGGCGCTCGACGGCGGGGCCGAGCTGCTGGCCCAGATGGACGCCGACTTCTCGCACGACCCCGCCGATCTCCCGAGGCTGCTGGCGGCCCTCGACGACGCGGACCTGGCCCTCGGCTCGCGCTACGTGGAGGGGGGCGCGGTCGCCGACTGGGGATCGATCCGCCTTGCGATCAGCCGCTGGGGGAGCGCCTACGCGAGGACGGCGCTCGGCATCGCGGTCAACGACCTCACGGGAGGCTTCAAGGCGTTCCGCCGCCGGGTGCTGGAGGCGATCGATCTGGAATCGGTGGACGCGCTCGGCTACGCCTTCCAGGTGGAGACCACCTACCGGGCGCTGCAGGCCGGTTTCAGGGTCGTGGAGGTGCCGATCGTCTTCCGCGATCGGCGGGTGGGCCAGTCGAAGATGAGCGGCAGGATCGTGCTCGAGGCCGCGTGGAGAGTGCCCGCGATGCGCCTGCATCGGCGCTAGCGGGAGCCGTCGGCACAGCTGCGCCTTCGGGGGCCGATGGGCATATGCTTGCCGCCGGCGCCCCGGCTACCACCGAGGCGGGTGCTACTATCTTTTGTGAAGTATTGGCGGCGTACTATCCCCAGCCGCCGGAGGATGAACCGCAAAGCGATCAGGAGTGTGAGGTGACTGGGAAGCTTCCCGACGTGACCGACGGAACCTTCCAGTCCGAGGTGCTCGACTCCGAGCAACCCGTGCTGGTCGACTTCTGGGCCCCGTGGTGCGGCCCGTGCCGGGTTGTGCATCCGATCCTCGAGGAAATGGCGGCCGAGCGTGCCGACTTTCGCATCGTCAGCCTGAACACCGACGAGAACCAGGAGACCGCCGCCAAGTTCGAGGTGCTCTCGATCCCAACGCTGATCCTGTTCAAGGAGGGCGCCGAGGCAAAGCGCGTGATCGGCGCGATGCCGAAGCGACGGCTCGAGGCGGAGCTCGAGCCAGTGCTCGCCTAAGCGCTAGCCGCCCAGGCGGCCAACGCTAGCCGCTCAGGCGGCCAACGCTTGGAGCGCCTCGGGAGTCAGCTCGCGTAGCGATCCGATTGTGAGGCTCGCCCGCCCGAGCGCCTCACGGGAGGGTGGGTAGTCCGGGCGGGGCACCGCCACCACCCGCATTCCGGCGCGACTCGCCGCGAGGATCCCGTTGGTGGAGTCCTCGACCGCCGCGCACCCGTGCGGGTCGACGCCGATGCGCCGTGCCACCTCGAGGTAGACGTCCGGCGCCGGCTTGCCGCGCGCCACCTCCTCCGATGAGAGGGTGGCGCGAAACAGGGACGCGAGCCGCGTGAGCTCGAGCACCAGGTCGATCAGCGGCCGGTTGGCCGACGACGCCAATCCCAGCGGCCAGTGGACGGCGAGCGCGCGGACCGTCTCGAGCGCACCCGGCAGCAACGGCACTCGCTCCCGATAGCGCTGCTCGATCCTCGCGACCGCGGCCGCCGAGATCTCCTCCGGCTCCATCGGCACGCCGAGCTCATGGGCCATGTAGCGCGACCACTCGCGCGAGCTCATGCCCATCATCTCCGCCTGCGCCCCCTCGTGCCAGCGGCCCCCGGACTCGCGGGTGAATTCCTCGCGGACCGAGCCCCACACGGGCTCGGAGTCGATCAGGACCCCGTCGAGGTCGAAGATGACGGCGGCGAGGCGGATCGACTACCCCGCGGCCCGGCTGAGGCCGATCAAGAGCTCCTTGCCGTCGATCGTCGCCCGAGCGGGGCCGCCGTCCGCCGAGTAGGAGACCGAGACGGCCAGGGTCTCCCCGCTCACGTATGCCTCGTGCGCCCGGGCGGTCGCGAGCAGCTCCTCGTCGCCGCCCAGCCTGAGCTCGATCCGGTCGGAGACGTCGAGCCCGGCCTCCTTGCGGGCGTTCTGCACGGCGCGGACGATCTCGCGGGCGACGCCCTCGGCTCGCAGCTCGTCGTCGAGCTCCAGCGATAGCGCCACCGCGTGCCCGGCCCCGGCCTGGACCTGGTAGCCCTCGAGCGGCTCCATCACGAGCTCCACGTCGTCGGCCGACAGCTCGTGCTCTGATCCGTCGACCGAGATCCCTACCTTGGCCCCCGCCTCGAGCTGCTGGGCCACGTCGGCGGCGTCGAGGGCCTCGATCGCCGCAACCACCCGCGGCATGTGCTTGCCGAACCGAGGGCCGAGGCTTCTGTAGTTCGGGCGCACCCGGTAGCTCACCAGCTCGGCCTCCTCGGTCACGAACTCGAGCTCCTTCACGTTGAGCTCCGAGGCCACCACCTCGCCGAGGCGCCTGATCTCCTCTCGTTCGGCGTCGGACGCGACCACGATCGCCTTCCGGAGCGGCTGGCGAACCTTGACCTTGGCCTGGGCCCGCGCCGCGCGGCCCAGCTCCACGGTCCTGCGCACCGCCTCCATGCCGGCCTCGAGGTCCGCATCGATGAGCGAATCGTCGACGGCGGGGAAGTCACACAGGTGGACCGAGTCCGGCTCGGGGCTCGTCCACTCCGCCACCGGCTTGCTCAGTCCAGCCTCCTCGCCGAACAGGAGGTTCGCGTAGATCTCGTCGGCCACGAACGGCACAAACGGAGCCAGCAGCTTCGCCACCTCGCCCAAGCAGTAGCGAAGGGTCTCGAGGGCGGCGAGCTCGCCCTCCCAGAACCGTCGCCTGCTGAGCCGCACGTACCAGTTCGACAGCTCGTCCACGTAGGCGGCGATCGCCCTGCCCGCCGTCGTGCAGTCGAAGGCGTCCATCCGCTCGCGCACCCGGGCCACGGTCCGGTGGAGGCGGGAGACGGCCCACCGGTCGAGCTCGGTCGCCTCCGGGACCTCCGCGGACGTCCATCTGGGCACGTATCGAAGCTGGTTGGACCCGATCTCGGCGGCGTTCGCGTAGAGCACCCAGAACGAGTACGTGCTCCAGAGCGTGAGCAGGAACTGCCTGACCGACTCCCCGACGGTGTCGACCGAGAACCGATAGCCCGCCCATGGCTCCTGGGAGGTGAAGTAGTACCAGCGGAAGGCGTCCGCGCCGTGCCGGTCGATCACGTCCCGCGGCTCGACCACGTTCCCGCGGCTCTTCGACATCTTCTGGCCGTCCGGGTCGAGGATCAGCCCGAGACAGACGCAGTTGCGATAGCTCGGGCCGTCGAAGAGGAGGACCGACTCGGCGTGCAGCGTGTAGAACCAGCCCCGCGTCTGGTCGACCGCCTCGCAGATGAAGTCGGCCGGGAACCGCGCCTCGAACAGCTCCTCGTTCTCGAACGGGTAGTGGAACTGCGCCCAGGGCATCGCGCCCGAGTCGAACCAGGCGTCGATCGTCGCGAGGACGCGCCTCATCGCGCCGCCGCACGCCTCACAGCGAAGCCTCACGTCATCGATGTAGGGGCGGTGGAGATCGTTCGGAACGTCCCCCCCGCGCTCGCGCAGGTCGGCAATCGACCCGGCGCAGAATCGCTCCTCGCAGTCCTCGGCCTCGCACTCCCAGATCGGGAGCGGCGTGCCCCAGTAGCGGTCGCGGGAGAGCGCCCAGTCGACGTTCCCCTCCAGCCACTTTCCGAAGCGGCCGTGCTTGATGTGCTCGGGGTGCCAGCCGATCTCCTCGTTGGCGGCCAGCATCCGATCGCGGACCTCGGTGGTGCGCACGTACCAGCTCGACTTCGCGTAGTAGAGGAGCGGCGTGTCGCAGCGCCAGCAGTGCGGGTAGGCGTGTAGGTAGGTCTCCGCCCGCAGCAGGCGTCCGGTGCGCTCGAGCGCGGCGACGATGTCCGGGTCGGCCTCCTTGACGGAGCGGCCGGCGAAGTCGGTGATTCGCTCGTCAAATCTGCCCTCCAGCGTCACCGGGTTCTGGAGCTTGATCCCGTACTGCTCGCCGAGACGGAAGTCGTCCTCGCCGAAGGCGATCGCGGTGTGCACCAGCCCGGTCCCCTCCGTGGTCGAGACGAAATCGGCCAGCAGGACCGTGTGGCCGCGTGGCCCGTAGTCGGTGATGTAGTCGAACGGCGGCTCGTAGCGAACCCCGGCCAGCGCCGCGCCGGGGAAGCGCGCGATCACCTCCGCGTCCTCGCCGAGCACCGCCTCGACCCGCTCGCGCGCCATCACGAGCACGTCGCCTCCGGATCGCACGCGGACGTATTCGATCTCCGGGCCGGCGGCGACGGCGGCGTTCGTGATCAGGGTCCAAGGCGTCGTCGTCCAGACGAGCAGCTGATCCCCGGGTTCTAGCGGGCTCTCTGGGATCTGATCGCTCGGCTCGGGCTCTCGAATCGGCAGCTTCACGTAGACCGACGGGTCCTCGACCTCGTGGTAGCCGAGGGCCACCTCATGCGAGGAGAGCGCGGTGCCGCAGCGGGGGCAGTACGGGACGACCTTGTTGCGCTCATAGAGGCGACCGTCGTCCCAGATCCGTCGAAGCGCCCACCAGACCGACTCGATGTACTCGTTCGTGAGCGTCACGTAGGCGTCGTCCAGATCGAGCCAGAAGGCGATGCGCTCGGTGAGGCGATTCCACTCCTCGACGTAGCGGAACACGGACTCGCGGCAGCGCTGGTTGAACTCCGCGATTCCGTAGGCCTCGATCTCGGCCGTCGACGAGATGCCGAGCTCGCGCTCTACCTCGAGCTCCACCGGCAGGCCGTGGCAGTCCCAGCCGGCCTTGCGCGGCACCCGGTAGCCGCACATCGTCCGGTAGCGGGGGTAGATGTCCTTGAACACCCGCGACAGGACGTGATGGGAGCCGGGCCTGCCGTTCGCGGTCGGGGGACCCTCGTAGAAGCTCCACACCGGCGCCTCCGCGCGGTTGGCGAGCGAGCGCGCGAACACCTCGCGTCGACGCCACCGCTCGATCACCTGCTCCTCGAGCTCGGGGAAGGAAGGCTGTGCAGGCACCTTTCGGTACGCGGCCATGGCGGCTGATTCTGTCAATCACGGCGTGCGCCTCGGACCGATGGAACCGGTCGCGGCGCTTGGAGCACATAGCATGGAGGGGGTGCGTCGATTCGCCCCCGCCATCGTGCTCGCCCTCGCCCTCGCCGCCGCGGGCTGCGGGTCGACCGGCACGACCGAGACGCCCCCCGCCTGCCTCGGCTCCATGGGCCAGTATCTGTCGGCGCTTCGGGGCGCTCCCGGAACGGTCCGCCTCGCCGGGGACACGGCGATCAGCGACTGCTTCAGCGACACGCAGGGAAGCGGGGATTTCGCCGACGTCGGCCAGACGGTGATCAGGACGGCGACCCGGCTGAACGCGAGGGCCCTGAAGGACCCCGCGGGCGACGCCACCGTGGAGCTCGGGTATCTGGACGGAGCGGTCCGCAAGGGCACCTCGAACACGGCCGGAACCGCCGTCGACCTCGTCCGCCGGCTCGAATCGGCGGCGCGCTTCACCCCCGGCGGTGGAACGCTCGGCGCCGCCTTCGAGCGCGCCTACGGGAAGGGATACGCTGCGGGAGAGAACTCAGGCTAGATCCGACGAGACCGAGGACACGATGGCGACCGATACCGAGGCCGAGCTCTGGGGCACGGAAACGCGCAAGGCGGTCGACAACTTCCCCGTTTCCGATCAGCCCGTCCCGGTGCCGGTGCTCCGCTGGCTGGGGCGGATCAAGGCGGCGGCCGCGCGAGTGAACGCCGAGCTCGGGCTGCTCGACCCCGAGGTGGCGGTGAGGATCGCGGGCGCCGGCGACGCGGTGGCGAGCGGGGAGCACGACGACCAGTTCCCGGTGGACGTCTTCCAGACCGGCTCAGGGACGTCGTCGAACATGAACGCGAACGAGGTGATCGCGAGCCTCGCGGGCGACGATGCCCATCCGAACGATCACGTGAACATGGGTCAGTCGTCGAACGACGTCTTCCCGTCGGCGGTGCATCTGGCGGCGCTGGGCGAGGTGACACACAAACTGCTGCCGGCCATGGACGGGCTCGCCTCGGCGCTCGAGCGCAAGGCGGAGGAGTTCGCCGACGTCGTCAAGGCCGGCCGCACCCACCTCATGGACGCTGTCCCGGTCACGCTGGGGCAGGAGTTCGGCGGCTACGCGGCCCAGATCCGGTTGGGCGCGGACCGCGTGCGGGGAACGCTCGGCCGGGTTGGTCAGATCCCGCTTGGGGGCACGGCTACCGGCACGGGCCTGAATACTCACTCGGAGTTCGCCGAGCGCGTACGCCGCAAGCTCACCGAGGAGAGCGGCCTCGAGATCTCCGAGCCGCTGGATCGCTTCGAGGCCCAGGGGAACCGCGACGCTCTGGTCGAGCTGTCGGGCGCGCTCAAGGTGGTCGCGGTCTCGCTCAACAAGATCGCCAACGACCTCGCTCTGATGGGCTCAGGCCCCCGCGCGGGGCTCGGCGAGCTCCGCCTGCCGGCGCTCCAGAAGGGCTCCTCGATCATGCCCGGCAAGGTCAACCCGGTGATCCCGGAGGTAGCGATCCAGGTCGCGGCGCAGGTGATCGGAAACGACATCGCGATCACGATCGGCGGGTCGCAGGGCCAGTTCGAGCTCAACGTGCGGGTGCCCCTGATCGCCCGCAACCTGCTCGACTCGATCAAGCTCCTGGCCGCCGCGTGCCGGCTGCTCGACACGAGGTGCATCCAAGGCATCGAGGCGGACGAGGAGGTGAGCCGGCGCCACGCCGAGGCGACCTTGGCGACGGCGACCGCCCTCAATCCCCACATCGGGTATGACCGGGCGACCGAGATCGTCCAGGCGGCGCACGAGTCCGGCCGGCCGCTTCGCGAGGTGGCACGCGAGATGGGGGTCAGCGACGAGATCCTCGAGCAGGCGCTCGACCATCGGCGGATGGCCCGCCCGCACGAGTAGAAGGGCGCCTCGGCGCCGGAAAGGAGGAGAGGATGGGTCGAGCAGTGGTGCACTTCGAGGTGATCGGGAAGGACGGCGACAAGCTGCAGAGCTTCTATTCCGATCTGTTCGGCTGGGAGATCAACGCCGACAACCGGATGAAGTACGGAATGGTGTCGCGCGAGGACAACCTCGACCAGGGCATCGGCATAGGAGGCGGCATCGGGCCCGGTCGGGAGGGCGGCGACAGCTGGGTCACCTTCTACGTCTCGGTTGACGACGTCGAGGAGGGCCTGAAGAGGGCTGAGAGCCTCGGCGGCACGCGCGTCATGGGCCCGGCCGACGTGCCCGAGGGCCCGACGGTCGGCCAGTTCAAGGACCCCGAGGGTCATCTGATCGGACTCGTAAAGACTCAGCAGATGTAGGCCTCGCGTGAAGCGGCCGCGCCGTAATGTCGCGGCCGCTTGTTCGTCTAAACAGGTGCATAGACGTCCTAACCTTGAAGGGAACGAATGAACGACCAGACCATGAGCCCAACGAAGACCGAGAAGGCCACCTTCGGCGCCGGCTGTTTCTGGCAGGTCGAGGTGGCGTTCCGCGAGGTCGAGGGGGTGATCGACACGGTCGTCGGCTACGAGGGCGGCCACGTCGACAACCCGACCTACGAGCAGGTCTGCAGCGGCACCACCGGCCACGTCGAGGTGTGCCAGGTGACGTTCGACCCCTCGAGGGTCGACTACGAGACCTTGGTCGAGAAGTACTTCGAGATCCACGACCCCACCCAGCTGAACCGCCAGGGGCCGGACGTCGGCTACCAGTACCGCTCGGTGATCTTCGCCCACTCAGACGAGCAGGCGGACATCGCCCGACGCGTGATCGAGCGCACCCAGCCTCGCTTCCGGAAGCCGATCGTCACCGAGATCGAGCCCGCGCAGCCATTCTGGCGCGCCGAGGACTATCACCAGTGCTACCTCGAGAACCGCGGATCGCGCGGCGGCGTGCTCAGCATGCTGCTGGGCCGTTAGCTACCGGACGCCGGCCGCCGCTCGACGGCGGGGAGCTCCTCGTCCGCAATCGGTTCGACGGCTCCGTGCTCCTGCACTGCCGCCGCCTCCGCGACGGGAGGGAAGCGCGCGGACGCGGAGTCGGCGGTTTCAAGAAGCTTCTGCCCCAGCGCCCGCAGATCCTCGATCAGCCGCCGGCGCTCCTGCCAGATCGCCTCGGCCTGCCGGTTGAGCTGCTGCACGCGGGCTTCGGCCTCCGAGCGCACCTCGTCGGCCTCCTGCTGGGTTCGCGCGCGTAGCTGATCGGACTCCCGCGTGCTCCTCTCGCGCAGCGCCTCGGCCTCGCGCTGCGCCTTCTCGCGTGTCTGCCGCGCCTCGTCCGCTGCCGCCTCCAGCATCTCCGAGGCCTCGCGTTCCGCCTGCTCGACCCGGTCGTGTGCCTGAGCACGCGAGCGGGCGGCAATCGCCTCCGCTGTCTCATGGGCGCGCTCGAGAATGCCTCGCGTCTCGTCGCTCACGTCATCCAGCGCGCGCTTGATCGCCGCCTCCGGCGAGGCGGAGGTCTCGAGCTCCGCGATCAGGTTGTTGACCTTCTGCACGTAGCGTTCCACCGCGGCACGGTCGTATCCCCGGATCGCGGTCGGGAACTTGATGTCTCGAATCTCCTCGTGCATCCGCTCCCGCTCGGGCACGCTCGCCCGCTTTCTGGGAGATCGCCGTGGGCGGCGCTCAACCTCTGGCTCGTCGGGACCCGTCGGCACCTCAGTTGTCACGGTGCGCAGTATTGCGCGCGAGAGGGCTTCAGGAGCGTCCGTTAGCTCAGCCGCCCCAGAGCTTGGGTGCCCACTCGCCCATCCCGTAGGGGATCTCCCACTCCTCATCCACCCCGACGGCGGGAAGCGCCGGGGCCCCGAGCTCACTCGCCAGACGCTCCAGGAACCAGAGGTCGTAGATCCAGCCGCCGAGGTAGTCATTCGCAGAGCCGCGACTGGCGACGACGCCCTCGGCGCCGCCGACCACGCGCAGGTCGTGCCAGACGTCTGGCGAGGGGTTCATCGCCTCGACCACGCCCCGGACCTCGCCGGGAGCGTCCGCAGGCGCGTCGACTCGCCCGCCGCGGGCCTCGAGCTCGAAGCTCGGCGCTTGGACCCGGACCGCGGTGACGTGGCGTTCCTTCTGCAGGCGCAAGCCCGGGAGAGTCGAGGTGCCGACGAGTCCCTGCCGGATCAGGGCCTCGTGGCCGTTTCGCTCCCCGTACATGACCGTCGGGTAGGTAGCGCCGCCGGTGAGGGGCCGCGTCCCGCCCCCCAGGAAGTACTTGAGCCCGAGCGCAGCGGCCAACTCTTCGGGCTCCACCCCCGCCAGCTCATCGCTGTCGCGAACCCGCAACCCCCCGAGGAGCTCGCGCACGGGGACCTGGCCGCCGTCCTCGATCTCGACCGCCGAACCCGGCGGGCGCTCGGGCCCGCCTGCGTAGAGCGGGCTCCTCCTGACGCGCGCCGCCCGTGCCCGGCCCCGGAGCCCCCACCAAAACAGCCCCGCGATGAAGATGACCCCGCCCCCGAGGAGCACGACCTGCACGACGGTGGTGGCAGCGTCGGCGAGGGGCATCGTGCCAGCCTATCCCCATTCCGCGCAGCGGCTAGAGCCCTCTGAAGTGGGATTAGCCGTGACATCAGCTTGCCCTCCGTGAAGCTGTCGATGATGACGGCCACCCCGCGATTAGACCGTGCGGGTCCGTGTGGACCTACACGCGCCGCTCGGGTCCCATTGGTCCTACGCCGTGGGGGGCTGTGCCAGCCAGTCGCTGAAACGGATCTCGCCGAGGTGGACCGCGTTCGTGGGCAGCAGGCTGCGCTCTTGCAGCTCGGCGCCGAAGTACTGCGCCTTCGGGTCGGCGACGACCGTGCGCGGATTGCCCTTCGCCCTGAGGCCCTGGCGGACGAACTGATCGAAGGGGAACTCCTCGGGACCTGCAATCTCAATGACGCCATCAGCGGGCGCCCTCAGGCTGATCTCGCACACCGCAGCGGCGA
>JBKPIV010000063.1:0-25624 GCA_046730395.1 Actinomycetota bacterium
CGTCGGCGCAGACGCCCGGGCCGAACCCGGCGGTCGCCAGGCAGCGCCCCGCCCAGGAGCCGTTGACTCCGCAACCGATCAGCCCCACCGAGCGCGCGCCGGCCGCGCCGAGCACCTGTGCCGAGACCGCCGCCGCGGCACCGGTCCGAAGCGACGTGACCGAGGCGCAATCCATGATCGCCCGCAGCTCCCCGGTGCCGGCGTCGGACAGGAGCAGGGCCCCGGTCACCGCCGGGAGCCCGCGCTCGGAGTTGTGGGGGAACGAGGTCACCCACTTGAGGAGCGCGAAGCCCTCTCCGCGGGCAGGCATCGCGCGAAAGTCGCCGTGCGGCGGCGAGTCGAGGTAGACCTTGGCCGGCATCGACCACTCCCCTCGAGCGTGGCGCTCGAACGCCGCCGTGGTCCGCTCGATCGCCTCGGGCGGACTCACCGCCGCCAGCACAGCCGTCGCGTCGAAGACGGGAACCTCGGGCACGGCGGTCACATTAGGGCTTGTCTCGGTAGGCCCAGTGCGCCGGAGACGATCGCTGGCCGAGCGGGGCACCCGGCGGCGGGCGTGGCGTGGCAGCGCCACGCGGGTCCGCCGACGGTGCCGCATCCGCGAAGCGCCAGCGGTCGTCTTCCGGTGTGCTGGCTATTGAGATAAGGCCTTAGAGTGGGCGCGCGTAAGCGCCCGAGCCATCCCGGTCGCTGTGGCCATGGCGAACACCTTGATCTGATGCAGACGAACGGAGAGCGGCATCCGCCCAGGCCCCGAATCGAGCTGGTCATGGCGCCGGCGTCCGACAGCGAGGCGGCCGCGATCGTCGCCGGACTCGAGCAGTTCCTGGCGGAGACCGCTTCAGCGCCCCGGGCACGCACCGGCGAGCAGAGCCAGTGGCAGCGCGCCGCGCTGCGCGAGGGGGTCTCACGGGCGGCCGGCCTTGCCTGGGGTCCTGGTTCCAGATAGAACACCGCCACCGCCCAACGACCGACAGGAGGAGACTGTGGCCGTAGTCAAGATCATCGAGCTGGTCGGGAGCTCGAAGACGTCGAGCGACGACGCCGCGATGCAGGCGCTGAAGCAGGCCCAGACGTCGCTGCGGAACATCCGCGCGGTCGACATCGTCAGCACCGGGATCCGAGGGGACAACCTCGACGAGTACCGCGCCCACGTTCGGGTGGCGTTCGTGGTCGAGGGCACCGACGTCGACTAGGAGGGCGTGAGCGGGCCGGCCTGGCCCAAAATGCCCTAAAGCCGGTCAGGATTTGTGTAATATGGCCGGCCATGGAGCCGACCGCGGTTGACGCTGCCTCGGCTGCGGAGCGCATCGCCGCCGAGCACAAGCTGAAGGTCTCACACAAGGACCAGGCCGGCAAGGGCAAGGTCGGCTCGCTCGAGAACCCGGAGGTCTACGAGGACGTCCCCGGGCACATCATCCCGATCCTCGAGCGCGAATTCGACGACTTCGACACCGAAGCGGCGAAGTTCATGCGCCGCGAGACGCCCGAGGACAAGTTCATCGGCTTCCGCCTCAAGCAGGGCGTGTACGGCCAGCGCCAGCCCGACGTGCAGATGATCCGCACCAAGCTGCCCCTCGGAGGGATCAACCCCGAGCAGATGGAGGCGTTCGCGGACGTGATCGAGAGGTACGCGCCCCTCGGCAAGGGCCATATCACGACTCGACAGAACATCCAGATGCATCACGTGCCGCTCCCCGATGCCGCGAAGGCGATCCGCGAGCTGGGCGATGCGGGGCTCTCGTCGCGCGAGGGTTGCGGGAACACTATCCGCAACGTCACCGGAGACCCGTGGGCCGGGATCTGCGAGGGGGCGCCGTTCGACATCACGCCCTACGCGATGGCCTACGTGCGCTACTTCGTTCGCCACCCGGTGACCCAGCTGATGCCGCGCAAGGTGAAGACGGCGTTCACCGCCACCGACGAGGACGTCGCGATCACCGGCATCCACGACATCGGCTTCATCCCCAAGCTGGACGACGGCGTTCGCGGCGTCGAGATGCGGATCGGCGGCGGCACCTCGATCATGCCGCGCATCGCCCCCACGCTGTACGACTTCGTCGAGCTCGACAACGGGAACTACCTGAAGGTCGCCGAGGCGTGCTGGCGGATCTTCGATCGTCAGGAGTGGCTGCGCGAGAACCGCGCCCGGGCCAGGATCAAGGTGCTGATCGACAAGGTGGGGATCGACGCCTTCCGCGAGATGGTGGAGGAGGAGCTCGAGGGCGACTGGGTCGGCGAACGTGACTTCGCGATCGACCGCATGCTGTTCGACAGCGACGAGGAGGAGAACGCGCCGCCCCCGCCGATCGACTACGGCTCCCCGAACGGTGACCGCTCCGAATTCGACCGCTTCAGCGAGGCGAACGTCCGCCGGCAGAAGCAGGCTGGATTCTCGACGGTCGAGGTGAAGGTCCAGCGCGGGGACCTGACCCCCGGGCAGTTCCGAGGGCTCGCGAGGATCATGGGCGAGCTCGCCGGCGAGTACGCGCGCACCACCGTGCAGCAGAACCTCGTGCTGCGGTGGGTCCGCGACGAGTCGGTCTACGACGTCTGGGAGCGATTGCGTGATCTGGGGCTCGCCGAGGCCGGTCCACGCGAGATCACGGACGTCGTCAGCTGCCCGGGCACCGACAGCTGCAAGCTCGGGATCACCAGCTCGATGGGGTTGAACGCCGCCGTCTCCCAGCGTCTCACGGAGATGCAGCTGAGCGATGAGCTGACCCGCCGCATCCACGTGAAGATGTCGGGCTGCCCCAACGGCTGCGGCCAGCACCACATCGCGAACATCGGCTTCTACGGCGCCTCGATCAAGGTCGGCGACCGAACGGTCCCCGCCTACATCGCCCACCTCGGCGGCAATTACGAGGGCGGCGAGGTGGCCTTCGGGGCGCGGCTGAAGGCGCGGCTGCCCGCGAAGAGGGTTCCGGACGCTGTCGAGCGGTGGGTGCGCTTCTACGAGTCCGACCGAACCGACGGCGAGGAGTTCAACGCGTTCGTCGAGCGCGTGGGGGTCGGCGCCTTCGAGCAGCTGGTCAAGGACCTGGCGATGCCGATCGAGTTCAACCTCGAGAACCTCAACCACTTCGTCGATTGGAGCCGCTCGGAGCCCTACAAGGTCGAGCGCGGCGAGGGCGAGTGCGCGGTATGAAGCGCTCGCTGCTCGCCGCTCGCTCCTCGAACGGGCGGCCGCGGCCCCTGCACGAGGACGCCGAGCTCTACGCGTCCAACGGCAACGGGCGGCCGCAGAGACTCCCTACGATCGACGGCCGCGTGGTGGACCCGAACCAGATCTCGGCCCGCGTCGAGGCGATGGACGCGGAGCAGGCGATCGCCTGGGCGATCGAGACCTTCCATCCGCACCTTCGCTTCGCGGTCTCGTTCCAGAAGACGAGCTCCGTGGTCCTCGATATCGCGCACCGGATCGAGCCGGCGGCGCGATTCTTCTATCTCGACACTGAGTTCCTGTTCCCGGAGACCTACGAGACGAGGGATGCCCTCGCCGCGCATTTCGGGATCGAGTTCGACCGCTTCGCCGGGATCACCCTGGCCCAGCAGACGGAGCGGCATGGCGCTAACCTCTGGCGCCGCGATCCGGACGCCTGCTGCGGAATCCGCAAGGTAGAGGCGATGCGCGAGGCCCTCGACGGCGCCGAGTGCTGGGTCTCGGGAATCCGTAGGGTCGATTCGGAGACCCGGGCAACGGCAGCCAAGTTCGGCTGGGACAAGCGCTTCGGACTCTGGAAGCTGAACCCGCTCGCGGACTGGGACGACAAGCGAGTCTGGAACCACATCAAGGACCACCACGTGCCGTACAACCCCCTTCACGACCAGGGTTATCCGTCGATCGGGTGCATGCCCTGCACTTCCGTGCCGGGTGAGGGCGAGGACGCCCGAGCCGGCCGCTGGGCCGGGACCGACCGGACCGAGTGCGGAATAAATGGGTAGCCCCGATACGGCGCTGGCGCTAAAGCTCACCGCGCGCCAGGCCTCAGACTTCGAGCTGCTTGCAAACGGGGGCTTCGCGCCCGTCGAGGGCTTCATGGGGGGCGAGGATTGGCGCTCGGCGTGCGAGGAGATGCGCCTCGCCTCCCGGCCCGACGAGATCTGGTCGATCCCGATCACCCTGGCCACCGAGCTCGACGCCTCCCCGGGCGACGTCGTCGAGCTGAGCGCTCCAAACGGCAAGGCGCTCGGTCGCATCCGGGTCGACGAGGTCTTCGAGCGCGACACGGACAAGGAGGCCAAGCTCGTTTACGGCACCACGGACGACGAGCATCCCGGGGTCGCCGCGATCCGGCGGGAGGGGTCGCGCTGCATCGCGGGGCCGATCGAGGCCGACGCCCTTCCCGACCACGAGGAGGCGTTCATACGGCGGTACCTGAGCCCCGCGGAGTCACGCAAGGCCTTCGCGGACCGCGGCTGGAAGCGCGTCGTCGCCTTCCAGACCCGCAATCCGATTCACCGCGCCCACGAGTACCTCACCAAGGCCGCGCTCGAGGTCTCCGATGGGCTCTTCCTCCATCCCCTGATCGGGGAGACGAAGGAGGGCGACATCCCGGCCGACGTCCGGATGCGCTGTTATGAGGTGCTGATGGAGAAGTACTACCCCCAGGACCGCGTGATCCTCGGGGTCAACCCTGCGAAGATGCACTACGCCGGGCCGCGCGAGGCGGTGCTCCACGCGATCATCCGCCGCAACTACGGCTGCACGCACTTCATCGTGGGTCGGGACCACGCAGGGGTCGGCGACTACTACGGCAGCTATGACGCGCAGCGGATCTTCGACGACATCGACCTCGAGCAGCTCGGGATCGAGCCGCTGTTCTTCGAGCACACGTTCTGGTGCCACGCCTGCGAGGACATGGCCTCCAACAAGACCTGCCCCCACGGGGACGAGTCGCGGCTGATCCTTTCGGGTACGAAGGTGAGGGAGATGCTGGCCAACGGTGAGAGGCCGCCGCCCGAGTTCTCACGGGAGGAGGTTGCAGAGATCCTGATCGACGCGTACAGAAGGGAGTCGCCGTAGTGGCTTCGGAAGAGGGGTTCTGCCTCTGGTTCACCGGGCTCTCCGGGTCCGGCAAGACGACGATCACGAACATCCTGGTGAAGGAGCTGCGGCGGCGGGGGGCGAAGCTCGAGGTGCTGGACGGCGACATCGTGCGCCAAAACCTGTCCAAGGGCCTGGGGTTCTCGAAGGAGGACCGCGACACCAATATTCGCCGCGTGGCGTTCGTCGCCAATCTCCTGTCCCGCAACGGGGTCCCGGTGATCACCGCGGCGATCTCCCCCTACCGCGAGATCCGCGACGAGGCGCGGGCCAAGATGGATGGGCGCTTCATCGAGGCCTACGTCAAGGCGTCGGTCGAGGAGTGCGAGCGCCGTGACGTCAAGGGCCTGTACGTGAAGGCCCGCGCGGGGGAGATCCAGGAGTTCACGGGCGTCTCCGATCCCTACGAGCCGCCCGAGAACCCCGAGCTCGTCATCGATACCGAGAGCCAGACGCCCGAGCAGTCGGCCCAGCAGATCCTCGACTACCTCGAGGAATCCGGGCTGATCCCGCCGGCGTAACCGGCGCGCTCAGTCCTTCCCCTCGCGGCGTGCCTGGCTCGCCGCGCAGCCGATCCGGCTGATCTGAGCGTCCGTGGGCGGGGGCGGGAGCCCGCAGTCCTGGGCCGCCCGCTGGAAGGCCCGGGTCTTGGTCTCGGCCCGCGAGATGAAGACGCCGCGGCGATCGTTCGCCGCACCCATCCCGAACCCGTCGGTCATGCACTGGAGGGCTCGGTCGAGTTGCGCTCGCGTGGGTCGAGACGGCATCGGGCTCTCGTCGCTCGCTCCCGACGCCGCGACTCCGGCGGTGACGGGTACCCCATCGGGACCTGAGGGCTCGGCCGCGCGCCGCACGTCGCCGCCGGAACTGGCCCAGGCCGGGATTGCGATCGCCGCGACCGCCAGGCCCAGAAGCGCGGCGATTTGCCACTTGCGCTTGATCCAGCTCATGAATCGATCCTCCTTGTTCCCGGGGCACGTGAGGTGCGCAGCAGATCAGGGAGGGATGAGATTCAGCTGAGAGGAGCCGAAGAATTCGATGAATCGTTCGCCGGCTGGAGCCGGAGGCGCATGACGGTGCCGCCGCCGCACGCGGCCTCCGCCTCGACCGAGGCGCCGTGCGATCGGGCGACCTCGCGCACGATCGCCAGGCCGAGGCCGGATCCTCGTCTTCCGCGGGCGTCGGCGGCGCGGTAGAAGCGGTCGAAGACGTGCGGCATGTCGCCGGGAGCGATGCCCGGCCCATGGTCGCGAACGGCGAGCTCGCCGGCCGTCGAGAGGGTGACCTCGACCGCCGATCCGGGCCGGCTCCACTTCGCGGCGTTGTCGAGGAGGTTGGCGACCGCCCGTTCGAGACGCTCGGGGTCGCCGCGAACCACGCAGGGGGCGAGATCGGTCTCGAAGCGCACGTCGCGGGCGAGGCGGCGAGCGCGTTCGACCGCGGCAGCCACGAGATCGTCGAGCTCGACCTCCGCGTGGCGCTGGGCGCGGACGTCGTCATCACGGGCGAGCTCCACCAGGTCGCCGACCAGGCACCCGAGCTCCCCTAACTCCGTGACGACGTCCGCGATGAGGGCCGAGCGATCGCCTTCGTTAAGCCCGTCCTCCCTGGCGAGGACCTCGAGATTGGTGCGCAGGCTCGTCAACGGGGTGCGAAGCTCGTGGGAGGCGTCCGCCACCAGGCGGCGCTGCGCGCTGACGGCGCCGTCGAGCTCGGCGAGCATCGCGTTGAAGCTGGCGGCGAGCCTCGAGAGCTCGTCCCCCCGGTCGGGGACGTCGATCCTGCTTCCCAGGTCCCGGGTCCGGGCGACGTGCTCGGCGGTGTTCGTGAGCTGGGAGACGGGGGCCACCGCTGCGCGAGAGATCACCCGTCCAAGCACCGCCGCCAGAGCCACTCCTCCCGCGGCCACCGCAGCCAGCACCAGCGCCAGGCTTCGCATGGTGGCGTCCACGTCATCGAGCGAGCGCGCGACCTGGACCGCGATCCCGGGGCCGATGCGCTGGGTCAGGACGCGTAGGTGCGATCCGCCCGCCTCGGCATCGGAGAAGAACGAGCCTCTTCGCCCGGCCGCGACCTGGCGCGCGGCCTCGCCAACCGGAACTGCAGCCGACTCGCCGCGGGGCCTCAGGACCGCGCCGGACGCGGTGACGACCTGGCTGTAGGCGCCGGGCCCGCCGGGCGGCGGCTTGGGAAGCGCCAGGAAGGGAGCGTGCGGCTGGCCCCCGCCTCCGATCCGAGGGGCGATTCCCAGGGGGAGGCCGGCGCCTCGGCCTCGATTGCCGGGGAGGGGGAGGATCTGCACCGCCGCGCGATCGGACCGCGCGGGGGCCGGTGCGGGGGCGACGCTCGCCCCATCGGCGAGATCCCGCAGCGAAGAGTCGACCTGGCCTCGGAGGTCGCCGCGGACCACGAACCACACGATCACGGAAGCGGCCGCGATCGCGACGGCAACCGCCGCTGCGGAGATCAGCGTCAGCCGGCGGCGCAGGGTCATCGCGGCTCGCGCAGCGAATAGCCGACCCCGCGGACCGTATGGATCAGCCGCGGCTCGCCGCCCGCCTCGAGCTTTCGACGCAGATAGCCGACGTAGACCTCGAGCGAGTTCGAGGCGTGGCCGAAGTCGTAGCCCCATACCCGTTCGAAGATCTGCGACCGGGTGAGAACCTGGCGCGGATGCTCGAGAAACAGGCGCAGCAACTCGAACTCGGTCCGCGTGAGCTCGACTCGACGCTCACCGCGGTGGACGTCGCGGGTTCGCGTGTCAAGCGATAGTCCCTCGAACTCGAGCTGGCCGCCGGGCGCCGTGCGGCGCAGAAGCGCACGCAGGCGAGCCTGGAGCTCCTCGAGCGCGAAGGGCTTCACGAGATAGTCGTCGGCGCCGGCGTCGAGGCCAGAGACTCGTTCCGAGACACCGTCGCGCGCCGTCAGCATCAGCACCGGAACGCTGTCGCCGCCCGCTCGCAGCTCGCGGCACACCTGGATTCCGTCGATGAACGGCATCAGCACGTCGAGGACGATCGCGTCGGGGGCACCGGCGCGCGCCTTCCTCAGCCCCTCCCTCCCGTCGCTGGCGAGCTCCACCTCGTAGCCATCGAGGCGCAGGGCCCGACCGAGCGACTCGCGGACCGCCGGCTCGTCGTCGACGACGAGGATCCGCATGGGTCGATTCTCGCGCCTCAGGCTGAGAGGAACATAAGGAGGACGCTCACGGCCGCGCTGGGACCTGGGGCCCGCCGAGGCCGTAGGTGTCGTACGCCCCGAAACGGGAGAACGTCCCGTGCGTGGGGCCGTGGAAGTCCGAGGAGCCGGTCGGGACGAGCTCGAGCTCGGTGCAGAGCGCGAGACAGTGCGCGGTCTGGCCCTTGGTGTGCGGGGGATAGAAGCTCTCGATCCCATCCAGCCCCGCCTCGACGGCCAGACTGACCGCGAGGTCGCGCACCTGCGACGGCTCGCCCACGTCCCAGTAGGGGTGCGCCACGACCGCCGCCCCTCCTGCCGCGTGGATCAGGTCCACGGCCTCCTCGGCGCTCGGCCATCGGCGGGGGACGAACGCCTTCGCGCCGGGCACGAGGTACTCCTCGAAGAACGGGGCGAGATCGCGGCCGGCGCCCGCTGCGCGCGCAATGTGGGGTCGGCCGATCGAGTCGGCGGCGCCGGCCTCGGCGGCCGCGGCCTCGAAGGTAACCTCAACCCCGAGCGCGTTGAGGCGCTCGATGATCTCGTGCGCGCGGTCGATTCGCTCCTGCTGGGCACGCTCGCAGGCGGCTTGGACCGCCGCGAGATCGACCCAGTACCCGAGCATGTGGAGGTCGTCGGAATAGCGATGCACACAGGACATCTCGACCGCCGGGATGCACTCGATCTCCGCCTCCGCCGCGGCGCGCATCGCATCGGCGACACCCGCGACCGCGTCGTGATCGGTGAGCGACATCACCGTGACCCCGGCGGCCGCGGCGGCCTTCGCGACGTCGGCGGGCGCGAGCTGGCCGTCGGAAACGGTTGAATGTGCCTGAAGATCAATCATGAGCGAGGTCGCAGTATGCAGTTCGCCATAGCCGAGCCGTCGCGCCCCGGCGGCGCCCGCCCCCCGCAACCTGTCGCTCGTCGCTCGCCGGCATGAGGATCTCGGCGAAAGCGGACTACGCGGTTCGTGCCGCCGCCGAGCTCGCCGCCTCCGCCGACGGCGAGCCGGTCAAGGGAGAGCAGCTCGCCGAATCGCAGGACATCCCGCTTCAGTTCCTCGAGCACATCCTGCTCGAGCTGAAGCACGCGCGCCTCGTGAGGGCCAAGCGGGGCGCCCGGGGCGGCTACTGGCTGGCACGGCCGTCCGACCAGATCACGCTCGCCGACGTTATTCGAGCCGTGGAGGGGCCGCTGGCCAACATCCAGGACTCCGCGCCGGAGGCGACCCATTACCCGGGGCCCGCAGAGCACCTTCGCGACGTCTGGATCGCGGTGCGCGCGAACCTGCGCGCCGTGCTCGAGAACATCACCCTCGCCGACCTGACCGCGGGCGACCTGCCGGCGGAGCTGCGAAAGCTGCTCGCCGACCCCGACGCCTGGCGTGCCCGCTGACCCGACCGCGACGCGGCGAACCGCTAGCATCCCGCCAGCACTCTTTTGACTAAGCCGGTTAAGAAGGGCTGAAAGTCAGAGCGTGAGCGGCCGGCCCGCCGGCCGGCCAACGAAAACGCCACCCCCAGGCACATGGACCCGATAATCGTCGTCTTCGGCCTCGGCATCGGCCTACTCATCGGCATGACCGGGATGGGCGGCGGATCGCTGATGACCCCGCTCCTGATCCTGGTCTTCGGCGTGCAGCCCGTGACTGCCGTCGGCACCGACATCTTCTACGGGGCGGTCACGAAGACCGCCGGCGCCTGGCGCCACCTGAAGCACCTCACGGTCCATCGGGCGATCGCCTTCTGGCTCGCTGTGGGCAGCGTTCCGATGGCGATCGCCGGGGTCTGGCTGATCGAGATCCTCCAGAGCCGCTACGGCGAGGACGAGGTGAACAAGGTGGTCCTGGGGATGGTGGCGTCCGCGCTCTTGGTCGTGGGGGTCGCCACGCTGATTCGCGCGCTCTTCCTGCGGGATGTCATCCCGGAGCGCTACGCGATGCACCTCTACCGGCGCCACATCGTCGCCGCCGTGATCACCGGCGCGGTCACCGGCTTCGTGATCGGCCTCACCTCCGCGGGGAGCGGCACGCTGATCGCCCTCGTCTTGATCGCGGTCTTCCGCCTCACGCCCCAGCGCGTGGTTGGAACCGACATCTTCCATGCCGCCGTTCTCCTCTGGGCTGCCGGCGCGGCACACTGGGTGGGAGGCAACGTGGACCTCGGACTCGCGGCCAACATACTCGTCGGCTCGATCCCGGGCGTGCTGATCGGAAGCCAGCTGGCGGTCAAGGTTCCGACCGGACTGCTTCGCAACGCTCTCGGCCTCGTCTTGATCGCCTCCTCGATCACGCTGATCACCAAGGAGCACGTCCCGTCGGCGGTGCTCATCCCCTCGCTGAGCGTCGCGGCAGCGGTCATCGCCGGCCTGTTCGCCTTCCAGATCGGCCTTCACCGCCAACGCCAGCGCAAGCCCGGCGGCCCCAGGCAGGCCCCGGCCGCGGCCAGCTAGGCGAACCACCACTCGGTCCCTTACTCGTCCTCGTCCCTAGCCCTGCCCGGGTCCGAGTAGGCTGGCGCCGTGGACTTCGAGATCACCGGCAGGGTCGAGGAGTTGCGCGACCGCGTTCGCGCTTTCATGGAGGAACACGTCTACCCGTCCGAGTTGGAGGCGATGCAGGCCCTCGATGCTGAAGTGGGCCCGGGCAAGCCCTACCCCGAGGTCCTGGTCGACATACGGGCCCGCGCCCGAGCCGAAGGCCTCTGGAACCTGTTCCTTCCCGACGAGCGGTACGGCGCGGGCCTTGCAAACTGGGAGTACGGCGTCCTGTGCGAGGAGATGGGGCGCAGTCCGGCGCTCGCCCCGATGGCCTTCAACTGCGCTGCCCCGGACACGGGAAACATGGAGATCCTCGCCGAGCACGGCACCGAGGAGCAGCGCGAACGCTGGCTGCAACCGTTGCTCGACGGCGAAATTCGCAGCTGCTTCTCGATGACCGAGCCCGAGGTCTCGGGGTCCGATCCGACGACGCTGCGAACCCGCGCCCAGCTCGAGGGCGACGAGTGGGTCATCGACGGCCACAAATGGTTCACCTCGGGCGCGGTCGGCGCCGCGGTGGCCATCGTCATGTGCGTCACCGACCCCGACGCCCATCCCTACGCGCAGGCCAGCATGATCCTCGTCCCCACCGACAATCCCGGCTTCGACCTGGTGAGGCCGGTCTCGGTGATGGGCCACTCCGGGGGCCCCGGCCACTGCGAGATCCGCTACGAGGGCTGCCGGGTCCCGGCAACGAACCTCCTGGGCGAGCCAGGCACCGGTTTCGTGATCGCCCAGGACCGGCTCGGTCCCGGGCGGATTCATCACTGCATGCGGGCGATCGGAACCGCAGAGCGGGCGATCGAGCTGATGTGCCGCCGGGCCAATGACCGCGAGACGTTCGGCGGCAAGCTCGCCGAGAAGCAGTTCGTCCAGGACTTCGTGGCCCGCTCGCGGATGGAGGTGGACCAGGCGCGCCTTCTCACGCTCAACGCCGCCTGGAAGATGGACACCCGCGGAAAGCGAGCCGCGCGCCAGGAGATCTCGATGATCAAGGTGGTCGCCGCCAACGTCGTGATGGGCGTTCTCGACCGGGCGATCCAGGTGCACGGAGCGCTGGGGGTGTCCGATGACACCCCCCTCGCATGGATGTGGCGGTTCTCGCGCATGCTCCGCGTCGCGGACGGGCCGGACGAGGTCCACAAGATGGTGATCGCCCGCCGCGAGCTCCACCGCTGGGCGAAGGAGGCGGCGGCCGAGACCGGCGCGACGCCGGAGCCCACGCCGGCCAAGGCCTAGGCCCCGAACTCCCCGCTGGGTTCCTTTTGACTCGATATGCGAGCAAAAAGGAACCCAGCTGCGACTCGGGGTGAGGGACCGCTACCCCAGCCGGCGCTCGGCCTCGTCGGCGCCCGCCGCGAGCCGCTCCACGATCTTGAGGGACTCGCCGAACCGTTCGTCAGCCTTCGCCGCCTTGCCGTACTGGCCGGCGGCGAAACGGGCGAAGACGCCCTCGAGAATGATCGCCAGCTTCCAGCACCCCAGGGCGACGTAGAAGTCGAGCTCGGAGAGGTCGCGGCCAGAGCGCTCGGCGTAGCGCGTTCGAACCTCGTGGCGCCCCGGGAAGCCGGATGCCGTCGTGGGCGCCTCGAACAGGGGCGCGAACTCGTCCCCCTCCTCCGACCAGTAGACCAGCAGCATGCCGAGGTCGGCGAGGGGATCGCCGAGCGTGCAGAGCTCCCAGTCGACCACCGCCGCGATCTCGCCGCGCCTCGACAGGATCATGTTGTCGAGCCGGTAGTCCCCGTGCACGATCGTCGCCGGGGCCTGCTCGGGGATGCGCGCCTCCAGGCGCCTGTGCACGTCGTCGACGAGGGGCAACTCACGGGTCTTGGACTTCTCCCACTGGCCCTGCCAACGGTGGAGCTGGCGGGCCACGTAGTCGCGCTTGCGGCCGAGCTCGCCGAGGCCCACCCGGTCGGGATCGACGGCGTGGATGTCCACGAGCGTGTCGACGACGCGCTCGCCGATCGCGCGCCGCTCGGCCTCATCGAAGCTCCGCTCCGCGTCTGGGCGGGCGCGAAGTATGGGGCCGTCGACGAACTCCATGACGTAGAACGGCGCGCCGTTGACGGACTCGTCCGCGCACAACCCGACGACCGGCGGGACCGGGACGTCGGTCGGCGCGAGCGCCGAGACCACCCCGTACTCGCGGCCCATATCGTGGGCGGAGGCAAGCCTTTTGCCGAGCGGGGGGCGGCGGAGCGCCCAGCGATGCCCCCGCGAGTCCGTGACCGCGTAAGTCAGGTTGGAGCGCCCACCCGAGATCCGCTCGAACGCGAGCGGCGGCCTCGCCCCCGGGACGTTCTCGGCGAACCACCCTTCGACGCGCGGGGCGTCGATCGCCTCGTCTCGCTGCCGGAGGGCGGGATCTCGCCGCTCGGTAGCCTCGTCGCCCATGGCGGCCAATCCTATGCCGGGCGACGGTAGGTGCACCGGGCTCCTGGTCGACTTCGGCGGCGTGCTCACCACCTCGGTCTGGGACAGTTTCGCCGACTTCTGCCGAGGCAAGGGAATCGAGGAGGACGCCGTGAAGCGCCTCTTCCGCGAGGATCAGGCCGCGCTCGCCGACCTGCACGGGCTCGAGACCGGCCTCCTCGAGGAGCGGGAGTTCGAGCGGCGGTTCGCGAAGCACCTCGGCATCTCGGAGGCGCGCGACCTGATCGACGGCATGTTTCGCGGCATGCGGCCCGTTCCCGAGATGGTCGAGGCGGTTCGGGGCGCCCGAGCCGGCGGCATCCACACCGGCCTCGTCACGAACTCGTGGAGCACCTCGCACTACGACCGCGACCTGCTCGCCGAGCTCTTCGACGCGCTCGTGATCTCCGCCGAGGTCGGTCTGCACAAGCCCCAGCCCGAGATCTATCTCCTGGCCGCGGAGCGCCTCGGAGTGGACCCCGAGAGTTGCGTCTTCGTCGACGACCTCCGTGAGAACTGCGCAGGGGCCCAGGCGGTGGGGATGGCCACGATCCTCCACCGCGACCCCGGGGAGACGATCGCCCGGCTCGAGCGCCTGCTCGGCAGCGCGGTTAGCTAGCTGGGCGCTTCGGCGTGGCCGCCCGGCGCAGCCACCGTCCGTGCGGCCTGCCGTTCCGGCGAGATCCGGACGACGTTCCATGCCAACCCCAGCCGCTCCAGGGCCCGAATCAGGAATGAGGAGGGATCGAGCTCCCAGCGCCGCAGGCCGTGCTCGGCCGAGCGGGGGAAGGCGTGGTGGTTGTGGTGCCAGGACTCGCCGAACGACGGGAGCGCGAGCCAGAAGACGTTGGTGGAGCGGTCCTCGGTGTCGAAGCGGCGCGAGCCGAAGAAGTGGCAGACCGAGTTGATGCTCCAGGTGACGTGGTGGAGGAGGAACACGCGGACGAGGCCTCCCCACAGCAGGCCGAGCAAACCGCCGGCGAGCGTTCCGGTGACCAGGAGGCCCGCACCGAACGGGATCGCGAGCCCGAGGGCGACGATGGCCGGGAACGCGGCGCTGATCGCTCGCATCCCCCGGTCGTCGAGCAGGTCGCGCGCATAGCGGCCCGGGTCGGCGCGGTCGGAGCTCGCGAGGAACCAGCCCATGTGCGCGTGCCAGAGCCCGGCGAGCACGCCGCGGAAGCCGCGACGCTCGTGCAGATGGGGACTGTGGGGATCGCCCTCGGCATCCGTGTGGGCGTGGTGCTTGCGGTGGTCGGCGACCCACGAGATCACGGGGCCCTGAACCGACATCGAGCCGATCACGGCGAACGCGTACTCGAGCGGCTTGGAGGTTGCGAAGGAGCGATGGGTCAGGAGCCGGTGATATCCGACCGTGACGCCAAGGCCGACGACCACGTACATGACGCCAAGGATCGCCAGCTGGGAGGCGTCGATGGCTGAGTTCCACAGCAGGGCGATCGCCGCCGCAAACGCCGCGAACGGCAGGATCACGGCGCCGAGGTTGGAGATTCGCTCCGCCCTGCTCACCGCGTCCAGGTTACCGCCGGGCTTGCGGCCAGCCTCGAGCCGCGAGCGCTCAACGTTCTCGCCGCGCGCGGTTCGAGCTGCAGGCCGGGCTCACTGCCCGCCGGCGCCAACGCTAGGTGCCGGCGGCGATCATCGCCACCCCCGCGAGCGCGAGCGCCACCCCCACTCGCTGGCTTGTGGCGAGCCGCTCGCCGAGGATGAAGCGCGCGAGCAGCACCGTCACCGCGGAATAGAGCGAGCCGGCGACGGCGACCAGCGACAGCAGCCCGTGGTTCGTGGCAACCGCGAACAGGGAGTTCGCGAGCACGTCGAGGACGCCGATGGCGAGCAGCGCGGGCAGCATCGCCCGCTCGATCCGCATCGAGGGGCGCGCGTAGGCGGCCCCGATCAGGAGGGTCGCGACTCCGCCCAGGCGAGCGGCGACGATCGTCCACGCGGGCTCCGGGCCGGAGGCGGAGTCGAGCCCGACAAAGAAGACGCCGATCAAGAGAGCGGCGAGCGCCGCGAGGCCCACCGAGGCGCGTCCGGCGGCGCGCCACTCCGGGTCCGGCTCGCGGGCGACGAGGACGACGCCGACGACTCCGGCGACGCACCCCGTCCCCTGGATCGCCGCCGGCTGTTCGCCCTGGATCAGGCCGGCGGCGACTGGGACGACGACGCCGAGCGCGCCGATCGTCGCGACCACGCTCATCGAGCCCAGCGCCATCGCGCGATAGAACGCGGCCAGGCCGAGCACCGCCGCGGCTCCGGCTCCGGCGGCGACCGCCGCATCGCCAGTACCGAGAGGTGAGCCGCCGGCGGCGAGCGCAACGGCCAGGGCGAGGATGAACCCCACGGGCTGGCTGACCAGGAGCACCGTGAGCGCGGAGACGCGTCGCGTCTGGAGGCCGCCCAGGAAATCGGAGATCCCCCACGAGAGACTCGATGCCAGCCCGAGCGCTATCCCGAGCATTCCCGGTCCCGGCCGAAGAGTCCCCCGAGGCTGAAGCGCGTCGCAACGCTCACCCAGCCGGGCCGGGCAACCTCGACCCCGGTCCAGCCTCCGTCCGGCTCCACGCACGCGTTGCCCGCCGTCACAGTCCAGTAGGAGGTGAAGTTGACGCGCACGAGGACGGTGCCACGGCGCCGCGCGCGAATCGAGAACCAGTCCGGCCCGATGCTCGTCAGGGTCGCCGGCCCGGTGACGAGACCGGGCGAGCCGCGGACGGCATAGAGGCGCCAGTGCGCGCTCGACCACGCCTCGCGCAGATAGGGCAGCCCGCCTCTGATCAACGCGGCCTCGTCGGAGCCGAGGTAGTCGGTATCCGCATCCGAGAGGGCGACGAAGCTGACACCCCGCTCGTCGAGCCAGGCGCGGTACGCGGCCGGGGTCAGGTTGTCGCCGGTGAACAGGTCGAGGTCCTGGGTCTCGAGCTGCCGGAGCGAGCCCCGCGCGAGCGGAAAACGAGGGGCGACGTACTCGGATTCGCCGCGGCTGTGGGTTACGGGGATCTCGATCCGAATCGGCCTTCCGCCGCTCCGACGCTCGAGCGCGGCGATCAGCGGCCGGTAGTAGGACTCGTGCACGGAGGGGTCGCCGGCCGCGGCGGCGAAGTCCCGGACGGGTGCGCCCCATTGCCAATAGAGGAGCGGCAGGGCCACGAGCGCCAGCGCGAGGGGACGCCTGCCGGCGAGCGCGAGCGCGAGCGCCGGGCCGCCGAACAGCGAGCCGAGCCGAGCCGCATTCGCCCCGAGCGGGGTGTGGATGATGAAGGCGGCAACCCCCAGCAGGCAGAACAGTGCCACCCCGTAGCGAAGCGCGCGCTCCTCGCCGGGCAGGAGCGCGAGCGCCGCGGCAGTGAACAGCGGCACGCCGATGAATGCCGAGAACGCAAAGGGAAACCAGCCCTCGGTCGGAAAGGCTGCGGCGAGGACCGCGAGCGCGGTGCCGGAGCCCGCGGCGAGCGCCAAGCCGCGGCGGCGCTCTCCCGCAAGCGCGAGCGCCGCCCCGGCGAGCAGCGTGAACAGCCCCGCGACGGGGCTGGCGCAGCTGGTGAGGACCGCGAGCGCCGCGCCGAGCGCGACCCGCTCCCGCTGCACCGCGACCAGCGCTCCCAGGCCGACGGCCACGCCGAGGGCGAACGTGAGCTCGCCGGCCAGCAGCAGCGACGCCGTGCCGGCCCCGAACCAGAGCGTCCCGAGCCGGGCCCGGTCGCCGTACCGGTGCCGCGCGAGCACGCCGAAGAGGGCAGCCGCGGCCACCGCCGACAGCGCCCCGACCAGCCGCGGTCCGAGGGCCGCGGCGAGGGGAGGGAACAGCACGCTGTAACCCGGCAGGTAGTGGCCTCCATACCAGTCGTTGTTCCAGACCAGGAACCCGTGGGCCGAGAAGAGGTCGGAGCGAAACGTCTGTGTGGCGAGGTCGGCGCTCGGGGGCCTCGCGATCAGGTACGCGAGCGCGAGGGCGGCGGCCGGGACCATGCGGCAGCTAGCTTATGAAGGTGATTGCCACGATCGCGACGCCCGACCTCGGGTCGAGCCTCGACCGCTTCCTCCACGCGGCGCAGACCTTCTTCCAGCACCTGGCCGATCTCGCCTGGGGTTACTTCGCGATCGCGCTCCTCCTGTGGCTCTGCCTCCAGCTTGCCCGCGCCCACGCGTGGGCGAACGTCTTGCGGGCGCCGTATCCGGGTGGGCGAGTAAGCGAGACCGGCGTCATGGCCGCGTTCCTGGCCGGCGCCGGCATGAACAGCGTCCTCCCCGCCCGCGGGGGCGACGCGCTCAAGATCGTCCTCGCCAAGCGGACCATCGAGCGATCCTCCTACCCGACGATCGTCTCTTCCTTCGCGGTGCTCGCGCCGTTCGACAGCGCGATGGGCCTCTTCGTCCTGCTCTACGCGATCACCCAGGGCCTGCTGCCACGCGGCCCGCGCATCCCTCATCTCCCCGCGTTCGAGATCAGCTACTGGTTCGGTCATCCCGGGTCACTCATCCTGCTGCTCACCGTCCTGGCGATCGCGGCGATCGCGCTGTTCGCCATCCTCGCGAGGCGCGTCGAGTCGTTCTGGCAGCGGCTCAAGGAGGGGGTCGCGATCCTGCGCCAGCCGGCGCGCTATCTACGGGAGGTCGCCGCCTGGCAGCTGGTCGGGTGGCTCTGCCGCTTCGCGGCCTTCTGGCTGTTTCTCGACGCCTTCCACGTTGGCGGCTCCTTCGAGAACGTGCTCGTCGTGATCAGCGTCCAGTCGATCACCGGCGCGCTCCCGTTCACTCCCGGGGGCGTAGGGGCGCAGCAGGCGCTGTTGCTGGCGACGCTGAGCGGGGTCCCGCGAACCGAGATCCTCTCCTTCTCCGTCGGCATGCAGCTCGCCACGACCGCATGGTCGGTGGCGATCGCCTTCGTCGCCCTGGCTCTGTTCTTCCGGACCGGGGACTGGCGACGTCTGGTTCGCGAGGGCGAGGCCGCCCGGGCGCAGGCGGGGAAGTGAGCGGCAGGAGCAGGCTGGGTAAGGAGGCCGCCACGCGAACCCGGTGGGTTCCTTTTCGCCCGCTATTCGAGTCAGATGGAACCCAGCGGGATGGGGAAGGTGCCTCCCCCGCACCGGTGGGTTCCTTTTCGCCCGCTATTCGAGTTAAAAGGAACCCAGCGCGCCGCTGGGTATGAGTTGCGTGGGTCCCCTCTTACCCAGCCCGCCCCGCAAGGGTGCACCACCGCGAGCAACCCTAGCCCCTGGCGTACTCCACCCGGATCTGCTTGCCCTTCAGCTTCGTCCCCTCTAGCCGCTCGAGGGCCTGCTCGGCGTGCCCGGCATCGAGCTCCACGAAGGAGAAGCGGTCGAGCACCCGGATCGACCCGATCGCGTCCGCTGGGATCACCGCCCCCTCGGTGAGCGCCCAGCGGACGTCCGCGTCGTCGATGCCGCTGCGGCGCCCGCGGTTTACGAACAGCTTCACGAGCCCATCGCCGCCGGGCCTCTCGGTGTCGAGCTCCGCGGCGGGGGGCGCCTCGTGGCTGCGGCGACGGGGCCGCGGCGCGTGCTCGAGACGCTCCTCGGGCGGCTCCCACTCGCCGATCTGTGTCCTGACCTCCTGCTCGATTCGCCTGATCTCGTCGCGCTGGGACGGGGTGACGAAGGTGATCGCGCGCCCCGTGCGGCCGACGCGGCCGGTCCGCCCGATCCGGTGAACATAGCCGTCGCTGGTGTCGGGGACGTCGTAGTTGATCACGTGAGTGACGTGCTCGATGTCCAGCCCCCGGGCGGCGACGTCCGTGGCCACCAGGAGGTGGAGCCGGTGGTCCTTGAAGGCGAGCATGACGCCGTCGCGCTGCCCCTGGCTCATGTCGCCATGTAGCGCCTTCACCTCTAGGCCACGTGCCCGTAGCGTCTCGTCGAGCCGCGCCGTGCCGACCTTGGTGCGGCAGAAGATGATCGCCTGCTCGGGCTCCTCGGCGCGCAGGACCTCGATCAGCCGGTCGACCTTCTCGCGCGCGGGCACCTCCACGTAGGCCTGCTCGATCGCATCGACGGTGAGCTGCATCGGGGTCACCCGGATCGTGACCGGGTGGTACATGTAGCGATCGGCCAGGCGCTCGATCGGGGGCGGGATCGTGGCCGAGAACAGCGCCGTCTGGCGCCCGGCGGGGCAGAGGCGGAGGATGCGCTCGACGTCGTCAATGAACCCCAGGTCGAGCATCTCGTCGGCCTCGTCGAGAACGACGTAGCGGGCCGAGCTGAGGTCGAGGGAGCCCCGGCTCAGGAGGTCGAGCGTCCGCCCGACGGTGGAGACGACCACCTGCGCGCCCGCGTGGAGCCTCGACTGCTGCGTGCGTACCGCCTGCCCGCCGAACACCGCGATCACCTCGATCGGGATGTGCTCGGCGTAGGCCCGAAGCGCCTGCGTCACCTGGATGCAGAGCTCGCGGGTCGGGGTGAGCACCAGGGCCTGCGTCTCCTCGCTTTCCGGGTCGAGGTACTGGAGGAGCGGCAGGCCGAAGGCGGCGGTCTTCCCGGTGCCCGTCTGCGCCTGGCCGATCAGGTCGTGCCCGCCCACGAGCTCGGGGATCGCCTGCTCCTGGATCGGGGTGGGCTCCGTGTAACCCAGCTCGTCGAGCGCGGCGAGGACCTCCGCCTGCAGGCCGAGGTCGCGGAATCGGGTCATCGCGACGGCCCAGCTAGCCGGCGGCGCCGGCCGCCCGCAGCTCGGTGAAGACCGCGCTCGGCTCGTCGCGCTCGCCCATCCGCTCGTCGGCGATCACGTGGGACACCGCGTTGATCAGGGCCAGATGGGTGAAGGCCTGCGGGTAGTTGCCGAGCTGGGCACCGCTCAACGCGTCGATCTCCTCGCCGAACAGACCGAGCGGGGTCGCGTGCGTGAGCACCCGCTCGCAGAGCTTGCGGGCCCGCTTTGGCTCGCCGATCTCCGAGAGCGCCGAGACGAGCCAGAAGGAGCAGATCGTGAACGTGCCCTCCTGGCCGGTGAGGCCGTCCTCGGTCTCGTTCACGCGGTAACGGAGGACGAGCCCGTGCTCGGTCAGCTCGTCCGCGATCGCAAGCACCGTCGCGCGCACCCGCGCGTCGTCGGGCGGCAGGAAGCGGACCAGGGGCATGAGCAGGAGCGAGGCGTCGAGCGCGTCGGTCTCGTAGTGCTGACGGAACACGCCGCGCTCGCTCACGGCGCGCTCCAGGATGTCCGCCCGGACCGCGTCCGCCTCCGCCTTCCAGGTCCTCGCCAGCTCCGCGCGCCCGTAGTCGGGTGCGAGCCGCGCGGCGCGGTCGAGAGCCACCCAGCACATCAGCTTCGACGATGTGTAGTGCTTCGGCTCGCCGCGCGCCTCCCAGATGCCCTGGTCGGGCATCCGCCAGACCTGAGTCGCCGATTCCGCCTGCTCGAACACGATCGGGACCATCTCCTCGGGCACGCCCTCGCGGGTCTTCGAGTGGATGTAGATCGAGTCCAGGAGCGCACCGAAGACGTCGTTTTGGCGCTGCCTGTAGGCGGCGTTGCCGATTCGCACGGGCCGCGATCCCACGTAGCCCGTCAGGTGGTCGAGCGTCTTCTCGGTCAGATCCTCCTCGCCCCCGACGCCGAACATGATCTGCGTCTCGGGTCCACGCCCGTGGCACAGATGGGAGACGAACTCCATGAACTCTCGCGCCTCCTGGTCGAACCCGATCACGTGGAGGCTCCAGAGGGTGAAGCTCGCGTCGCGGATCCACGTGTAGCGGTAGTCCCAGTTGCGCTCCCCGCCGGGGCTCTCGGGCAACGACGTGGTGAGCGCCGCGACCATCGCGCCCGTGGCCTCGTAGGTGAGGCCCTTGAGGGCGAGCGCGGAGCGCTGAAGGTGCCAGCGCCAGGGATGGTCGCTGAACGCTCCGCGCTCGAGCCACCGGCGCCACAGATGCTGCGTTTCATCGATCATCCGATGGGCCTCGGCCGCATCGTCCGGCCCGCCCAGCTCCTCCCTCCAGGTGAGGCAGGAGAAGGCCCGTTCGCCCGCGCGCACCGTCTTCGTGCCCCGGGCCGTCGGCCCGTCGACGTCGAGCGGAATGTCTCCGCAAAGGCGGACGATCTCGCCGCCCCCGCCGGCGTCGGCCGCCAGCCGATCGCGGTCCATGAGCGTCCAGCTCGTCTCCTCGGAGGCGTAGTCGAACGCCGGCTCGCAGATCACCTCGATCTCCACCTGCCCGTGGACGCACTCGACGGTGCGGACCAGCATGTGCGCGGCATCATGCGGGCCAAGCGCCCGGGCCCGGACGTCGGCGAGGTCCTCCTCCTCACCGCACCTCAGGACGAGCGCGTCGCGGACCACCATCCATCCGGTGTCGCTCATCCAGCTCGTCTCGAGCACGTTGGTGCCTGGCACGTAGCGACGCGCCACCGGCGCTCGAAGTCCCTTGGGGCCCACGCGGTAGGCGCCAGCCCCGCGGTCCAGGAGCGCCGCGAAGATGCTCGGCGAGTCGAATCGGGGCAGGCACAGCCACTCCACCGTGCCGTCGGAGGCGATCAGGGCCCCGGTGTGGCAGTCGGAGATGAACCCGTAGTCGCCGATTGCGTGAAACTCGGGCCCCGCCGCGCTGGGTCGATGTGACCTGGCCTTCTCCGCCGCGATCGCCATTTGAGTCGGAACGCTACCGACCGGCCACGCGGGCAAGCCGCGGTGGGGTCGTGAGGGTGCTCTTAGGATGCACGCTCATGTCGCTGACGGTCGTGGGCTCGGTCGCGTTCGATTCCGTGCGCACCCCGTTCGGGGAGCGCGAACGCATGCTCGGCGGCTCCGCCGTTCACTTCTCACTCGCCGCGAGCTTCTTCACCGAGGTGTACCTCGTGGGGACGGTCGGCGATGACTTCGACGAGGAGCACCTGGAGCTCTTGCGCTCTCGGGGCGTGAACGTCGACGACATAGAGCGCATCCCAGGTGGCAAGACATTCGTGTGGCGAGGCCATTACGAGGCCGACCTGAACCTCGCCCACACCGACGACACGGTGCTCGGGGTCTTCGCCGACTTCGAGCCGAAGCTGTCAGAGGCGTCGAAGTGCGCGGACATGTTGTTCCTGGGCAACATCCAGCCCGAGCTTCAGCGCCGGGTGCGCGCGCAGTGCAAGGCGACCCGGCTGGCGACCCTCGACTCGATGAACCTATGGATCGAGACCACGAGGGACTCGCTTCTCGCCGCCGTCGCCGAGGTCGACTGCGTGATGCTGAACGACGCCGAGGTGCGCATGCTGACCGAGGAGCCCAACCTCGCACGCGCGGCGCGGTCGCTGATGGAGGTGGGGCCGCGGATCGTGGTTGCGAAACGCGGCGAGTACGGCGCGGTCCTGTTCACGCCCGACTCGTTCTTCGCCCTGCCCGGGTTCCTGCTCGAGGACGTACGCGACCCAACCGGCGCCGGCGACAGCTTCGCCGGCGGCTTTCTCGGCTACCTGGACATGCAGGGGACCGACGAGGCGGGCGACGCGGCGCTACGGCGGGCGATGGCGTACGGCACGGTGCTCGCGTCGTTCAACGTGGAGCGGTTCGGCATCGAGCGGGTGGCGTCGCTGACCGAGGACGAGATCCGCGAGCGCTACGACCAGCTCCGCGCCATGACCCACTTCGAGGACGCCTAGCTAAAGGCGGATCGCGACCGCGGCGGCGGCGAGCAGGACGAGCGACGCCGACAGGGCCCTGAGCGCGCCGTCGAGCGGGGCCGCGATCCCAGCAGCCGTTAGCTCGCGGCTGGATCCGTCGGCAAGCCTTTGCGTGCCGCTAACCGCCACGGTGCGCCGGCGGAGCTCGCGGGCCGGGGTCGAGAGGCGTCGTTGGGCGACGCTCAGGCCGAAGCATGCCAGCGTGACCGCGGCCCCGGCCGCCGCCTCGCCCAGCGAATGAATCCCGAGGGCGTTTGCCCAGAAGCTCGTCAGCGCAGGGAACGCGCCCCAGCTGGCCGCGAACCAAAAATCGGTGTGGAAGCGGCCGCCGAAGAGCTCGAGGTTGTAGGCGAGGACCAAGAACGCGCCAACGGCAACGAATGGAGCGAGGGACCAGGAGACGGCGAAGAGACCCGCGATGCCGATCGCCACAGCACCACCGAGCCCGGCCGCAGCCAGACCCACGAGCACGCGACTCGGGATCGCGGTCCCCAGCGGGTGCCCGCGAAGCTCGTCGAGCGCATGCGCGGCCACACCCACCGCCAGGAAGAAGGCGCCGAGCGCCGCCCACAGCCTTGCCGGGTGAAGGTCCGGGGCCACCGCCGCTCCCAGGGCGACGTAGCTCAGGTGCCACGCCGTGTACGGCAGGTGGAGGATGGTGACGGCGTCGCGCCAGCCCCCCGGCCGCAGCGCATAGAAGGCGGGGCGGCCGGCGACCTCGGAGTCAGCCATCGCGAACCCCCCAGGTGACGACGCCCCCGCCCACGCTCATTCGACGGGCATCGACTGCGCCGATCCCGGCCTCTCGCCACAGCTCGAGCTGGCGCTCGAGCGGCCAGCGCCCATACAGCTTCTCGATGCTGGGCCCGAGGAAGCGGCCGACCCCGTACCACCCGCGCCCGAACGCCCTCCCGAGAGCGGGGAGCACCAGGCGCACGTAGAGCCGCCACAGAGGGCGCCACAGCGGGGGGTCGGGGAGCCCGAACTCGACCGCGGCGATTCGCCCTCCGGGCTTCACCACCCGGGCGAGCTCCGTCAGCGTGGCGGCTGGGTCGTCCACATACCGCAAGAGGTAGGTGAAGGTCAGGTGATCGAACTCGGCGTCGCCGAATGGAAGTCGCTCCGCCTGCCCCTCCACCAGCCTGATCCTCGCCGCCAGCTCGGGGCGCCTCACGAGCGCCTGCCGCGCGCCCGCGAGCATCTCGGCGCTCTGGTCCAGCCCCACCACCGAGCAGCCGTAGCGCGTTACCAGCGCTCGGGCCACCAGTCCCGTGCCCGTGGCGACGTCGAGGACCCGGTCCGTGGACCGGGCGTCGATCCTGGCGACCATGGCGCGGCGCCAGCCCGGATCCTGGCCCAGGCTCAGCGCCGCGGAGAGCAGGTCGTAGCGGCGCGGGAGGGAAGCGAACAGCGCGAGCGCGCCGCGCTTGCGGTCGGAGACCAAGTGCTCGGTTGCCACCGGAGCCAAGCCTGCCAGAAAGGCACTCGAGGGGACCCGGGCTGGCGGATGCGTGCCATCGGGTTCGCCCGGGCGTTCCTAGTGCGAGAATGGACGTGAACGAAACATTGGCGTGAAGGAGAGGCTATGGCGACCGAGCAGCAGACCGGGCAGCAAGGCGACGGCGGCGTGGCCACCGCCGAGAACACCCTCACGATCACCGACAACCGGACCGGCGAGCGCTACGACCTCGAGGTTACGGACGGCACGATCCGGGCGATGGATCTGCGCCAGATCAAGACCTCGGACGACGACTTCGGCCTCATGTCCTACGACCCTGCCTTCACCAACACCGCCTCGTGCCGGTCGGCGATCACCTACATCGATGGCGAGGCCGGGATCCTCCAGCACCGCGGCTACCCCATCGAGCAGCTCTGCGAGCGCTCGAGCTATCTCGAGGTCGCCTACCTCCTCACCTTCGGCGAGCTGCCGACCAAGCCCCAGCTCGAGCGGTGGGTGTTCGACGTCACCCACCACACCTTCGTGCACGAGGACATCAAGCAGTTCCTGCAGGGTTTCCGGTACGACGCCCACCCCATGGGGATGCTGCTCGCGGGAGTGGGCGCCCTCTCGACCTTCTACCCGGACGCCAAGCGCATCGATGATCCGGAGGAGCGCTACATGGCGGCGATCCGGATGATCGCCAAGGTGCCCACCCTCGCCGCGTTCGCCTACCGGCACAACATGGGGCTCCCCTACGTCTATCCAGACAACGACCTCGGCTACCCGGGCAACTTCCTCTCGATGATGTTCAAGAAGACGGAGGCGAAGTACGAGCCGGATCCGCGGCTCGAACGGGCGCTCGACGTGCTCTTCATCCTGCACGCCGACCACGAGCAGAACTGCTCGACCAACGCGGTCCGGTCGGTGGGCTCCTCCGGGGTCGATCCCTACTCCGCCGTCGCCGCCGGCGTGGCGGCCCTCTACGGGCCGCTGCACGGGGGCGCCAACGAAGCGGTCCTGCGGATGCTGCGGGAGATCGAGACCACCGACAACATCCCGGACTTCCTCGAGCACGTGAAGAACCGCGAGGAGAAGCTGATGGGCTTCGGGCACCGGGTCTACAAGAACTACGACCCGCGCGCCCGGATCATCCACGAACACGTCGACGAGGTCCTGGAGGCGACCGGGGACAATCCGCTGCTCGACATCGCCACCGAGCTCGAGAAGCGGGCGCTCGAGGACGAGTACTTCACCTCCCGCAAGCTCTACCCGAACGTCGACTTCTATTCCGGGCTGATCTACGAGGCGATGGGGATTCCCACCGACATGTTCACGGTGATCTTCGCGATCCCCCGCAC